>NZ_JBCOAQ010000049.1:0-13249 GCF_040226735.1 Intestinimonas sp. RTP31139st1_F5_RTP31139_211217
CCGCGGCGCCGCGGCACAGGATGGTGCCGTACAGCGTGCAGCGTTCCGCGACTTTGGCATTTTCCATCAGGACACTGCGCTGGACCAGACTCCTCCGGCCGACGAAGGCTCCCGGCCCTACCACGGCATGGGGGCCCAGGAGGCTCCCCTCTTCAATAGAGGCCCCCGGCCCGATCCAGCAGGGCGGCACCACCGTGATCCCACCGGGCAGCTCCTCCGCCGCCCAGATGCCGGGGCCCCGCTGGGGAAGTCCCATATCCATCGTCACCTTGCCCCCCAGCGCGTCGGCGGTACAGGCCAGATAGGCGCCGCAGTCCCCCATATCGCACCAATAGCCATCCGCTATGTGCCCATATAGGGGAGCGCCCTCCTCCAGAAGCGCCGGAAAAAGATCCTTGCCGAAGTCGCAGGCCCGCCCTTCCGGCACACGGTCCATGGCCCGCCGGGTAAGCAGGTATATCCCCGTGTTCACTGTGTTGGTAAAGACTTGGCCCCAGCTGGGCTTTTCAATGAACCGCTCCACCCGTCCGGTATCGTCAGTAAGGACCAGGCCGTATTCCAGCGGCTCCGGGTGGCGGTAGAGGACCAGTGTGGCGTCGGCACGGCTGGCCCGGTGAAAGCCCATGGCTGCCGACAGGTCCAGATCGCACACGGCATCCCCGCTGATCACCAGGAAGTCGTCTTCCCCCAGGTGGGACATGCAGTTTTTTACACTGCCCGCCGTGCCCAGGGGTTCCCGCTCCACAAAATAGGTCAGGCGCACCCCTAGCTCCGCGCCGTCTCCAAACCAGCTCTGCACCACCTCGGGCATGTATTGGAGGGTGACGCAGATATCCGTGATCCCATGGCGCTTGAGCAGGCCGATGATATGCTCCATGACCGGCCTGCCCAGAAGGGGCACCATGGGCTTGGGGAGCCCCAGGGTAATGGGGCGCAGACGGGTGCCCTCGCCTCCCGCCATAATGACTGCTTTCACAGGAAAACCATCCTCTCTCTTAAAAGGCGATTTTCCCTAGTATTGCCCTCCGGGACAAAATTAACACACGAAAGCCCTCTGTGCTGTGCTTCCTGACCTGCGCCCCTTTGGAGCAGATCCCACGGGGCCGCATTTCTGCGTCATGGCGGAAGGCGCCGCAAATCTTTAGTCCCAATACGACTTTTTTAAATAGTCGTATCAGGAGTATTGTATGGTATAAAGGGAGGGGATATCTCATGTTCACACGTCTGCGAGATTTGCGGGAGGACCATGATCTCAAGCAGGAGACCCTGGCGGCGGAACTCGGGATCCGGCAAACGACCTATTCCAAATATGAGCTCGGCAAGATTGCCGTCCCCGCTTCCGCGCTGATCCGAATTGCGGACTTTTACCACGTCAGCTTGGACTATCTGGTGGGCCGTGATGCCGGGCCTGCCAAGGCCGAGCCCGTCAGGCCCGGCCTGTACCGCCATTTCAAGGGCAAGGAATACCGGGTGCTCTACAACGCCGCCCATTCCGAGACGCTGGAGCCGCTGGTGGTCTATCAGGCCCTGTACGGGGAGCGGGGCGTCTGGGTACGCCCCGCCTCCATGTGGAGCGAACACGTGGAACGGGACGGCTATTCCGGACCCAGATTTACCTATTTAGGAGAATGAGCCAATGAATATTCAGATTTTTGGCAAATCCAAGTGTTTTGATACCAAGAAGGCGGAGCGATACTTCAAGGAGCGGCGGATCAGCTTTCAGTCCGTGGACCTTCTCAAATACGGCATCAGCCCCGGCGAACTCAAAAGTGTGAAAAATGCGGTGGGTCTGGATGCCCTCATCGATGCCAAGCACCCTGACGCCGCGCTGCTCACCTACCTGGCCTATGAGGAGGACAAGCTGGAAAAGCTGCTGGAGGTCCCCCGCCTGCTGAAGACCCCCATCGTCCGCAACGGGCGGCAGGCAACGGTGGGCTATTGCCCGGAAATCTGGAAGGACTGGTCGTAAGCCGTGCCGGCTGTAAAAATGCGGAGCCCTGCCGCCGTGCAGGTCTCCGCGTTTTTTTGCGCGTATGTCCCCCCGGACCCGGATGCCCGGCGGAGGCTTTATCCCTCCGGGGTGATCTCGCCTGTAATGGCATTCCAAAAGTAGCTGCCCTGGTCGGTGGTCACATACCAGGCGGGGATCAGCAGGGCCGGGTCGGACTGGGCGTTGCTGTCCAGGAGATAGCCCGCAGTAAAGCCGGTGATCTCATTGCAGACCCGGCTGTTCCGGTTCACGTAATCCACAAACCTCATGAGGAGCGTTACCAGATTCATGGGCTGCTCCGTGCCCTCCTGCTTGGGAATGCCCGTCAGCCGGTAGCTGACGTTTCTCTGAATGCTTTTCAGTTCCTCGTCCCGGAATACCAAGACGGCGGTGCGGTCGAATACCGGTGTTCCCTCCCAGCACTGCCGCAGCGTCACCACCGTCTCTCCGCCGCTCTCCTCCGTCGACATGACCTGTGCCTCAAAGCCTATGGTTGCGAGCAGGTCCACGGCGAACTCCTCGGGCTCCGCCCCCGCCAGAGGGTAGGCCCCTGTCCGGAACTCCGCCGAGAACTCTCCGTCCACATAAAACTGCGCGGCCCCCTTCGCCCCCACATAGCGCAGGGCCTCCGGCGGAGATGCGGTAAGCTCCCCCAGCAGCGCGGCGGCCTGGGTCTCCTCCAGCTCCGGGTCACGGGTCACGCTCATGGGCGTGAGGTCCAGCTCCTCGGGCAGGATCTCACGCTCCAGACGAATGCGGCTGGTCTCCCACAGCACGGCCAGGGCGTCCTCCCTGGCGCTCTCATAGGAGCTACGGCTCTCCCACTGGCGATGGACCACCAGTACCAACAGGAAGAGGTTCACGGCGGCCAGCATGATAATGATGATATTTTTCAGTTTGGACCACTCCACGCGGCGCCGCCTCCTTTCCCTCCGTCAAAATGCGCCCCAAGCGGCGGTGACGGTGTCGCCTCTGGTGTCCGGATAGTAGAGCATCAGCTCGGAGCCGCCCCCCTCCAGGGCGGAGAGCGCCGCCGTGGCCTGCAGCTCAGGCAGTACCATGGGTCCCTCCTCCAGATAGGTGTAGGTCCGGAGCTGGAGGCGGAAGGCGGTGATGGCGCCGCCGGAGATCTCCACCCGGGCCGCGTAGCCGTCCCGGCCCACCAAGACGGGGGCGCCGTCCAGTTGGTAGCCGATCAGCACCGCCGTGCCGCCTGCCTCGCCCTCCTCGGTGCCGATGAGATAGAGCCGGGCCTCTCCGCACAGGGGCGAGAGCGTGCGCTCCACGAAAGCCCAGGCGCTGCCTACGATCTCCCAATGGGTAAGGTTCTCGCCCTCCCCCTGGACCGGGAAGCGGGGATCCTCCAAGTCGGCGGCCTCATAAGTGACCAGGCCGTTTTTAAAGATATGCAGCCGCTCGGCTCCCTCCTGGACGGCCACGGCGTTCCGGTAGGGATAGGACATGGATTGGGCGTGGAAGGACAGGCTCTGGACCAAGGCGTCAAAAGCCGCGCCGTAGCTGCCACCGGTGTCCGCCGGGAGCGGAACCGGATTGGAGGAGGCATATCTGCCGGGCTGGGGTGTGGCCCCTCCCTCCAGCAGCGTATATGGGTCCAAGATCGCATAGGGCCCTCCACTCTCAAAGGCAAAGGCCGCCCCGTTGGGGGAGATGCCCTCCACGAGCTGGGACAGCCGTTCCGCCAGATCCCGGGTAGTTTCACAGGCATAGTACAGGCCGGTATCCTCATTGATATAGTACAGCACCACGTCTCCCTCGTCGGTCACGGTGAGGAGCAGCCGCCGGGCGGTGTCCGTCAGCGCCTGGTTGGGCGCGCGCCCACCGCTGAGCCAGGCGGAGAGGTCGGCCAGAGGCACCCCACCCAGGAAGTCCAGATAGACGCCGGGATTTTTGGACCCCAGCGCGGCCTGAAATTTTGCGGCCGTGGTCTGTTCCGGCGCGGAGCATCCGGCCAGCGCATCGGAGAGAGGGTTTGCAAAGCTGCTGAACAGCCGCTCCACGCTCTCCTGATCGTACTGAATGCCGGAGTGCCCGTGAGGACTGGTGACCACAGCGCGGACCGGACGCACCGCCGTCCCTTCGCTCCAGACCGCCACGGACTGGGCGGGCTGCGTCTCCTCCCCGCCCGGCAGGATGGAGAGGACCGACGAGAGCCAGCTCTGGCCGATGGCGGAGCCGTCCATGTAAAACTGCGTGCGCCCCACCAGGTAAAGGGCCGAAACGGACAGCAGGACGATGAGCAGACTTTTCCCCCACTCTGTCAGACGGCGCTTTCTTTTCTCAGACATGGGAGGGCCCCCCCACAGGCAGCTCCATGCGGACGGTGAGTCCGGGTCCGGACCGGTCCACCAGTCTGATGGTCCCCTCATGCCGGTCCACGATTTCCTTTGCGATGGAGAGCCCCAGGCCCGTGCCGCCGGATTCGCGGGAGCGTGCCTTGTCTACCCGGTAGAAGCGCTCAAAAATACGGGGGCGGTCCTCCTCCGGGATCCCGATGCCGTTGTCGGTGACCTGCATCCACACCTTGTCGCCGGACCGCCCGGCGGTGATCTCGATCCGCCCGCCGTCAGGGGTATATTTGATGGAGTTGGAGACTACGTTCATCATAACCTGGAGGATGCGGTCCCGGTCCCCCACCACATCGGGGAGACTCTCCTCTAAGTCCAGGATCAGGGTGTGACCGTGGCGCTGGGCCTCCATGAGCACGGCGTTATAGATGTCCCGGACGGCCCGTTCGAAGGCGAAGGGGGCCAGCCTGATCTCGCTCTTCCCGGAGTCAAAGCGGGAGAGTGTCAGCAGATCCTGGACGATATGGGTCATCCGGTCCGACTCGTTCAGGATGACCCCGAGGAAGTTTTTCTCCATTTCTGGCGGGATATCCCCCGCCCCGTCCGTCAACGTCTCGGCATAGCTGCGGATATTGGTAAGAGGGGTGCGCAGCTCATGGGATACATTGGCCACGAATTCCCGGCGCAGCTCTTCCGTCCGCCGCTGCTCCGTAACGTCGTGGATCACCACCATGACGCCGCCCTCGTCGCTCTCCTGGTCGAAGGGCGCCATCAGCAGCTCCAGGCTTCGCTCTCCCACAGACCGCTCCTGTCCCAGATAGCCGGGCTGTTCCAGCGAGAGTACCTGCTCCAGCGGCGCCGCGTCCGCAAAAAGCACGCTGTAAGTAGTCTCCTCCCCGATGGGCCGGGCCAGCATGTCCTCGGCGGCGGGATTTTTCTGGATCACCTTTCCGCTCTTGTTGAAGGCCACCACGCCGTCCGTCATGTGGAGGAAGAGGGTATCAAGCTTGTTGCGCTCGTTCTCCGCCTCCCGGATTGTGGACTGAAGCTGCCGGGCCATGATGTTAAAATTGGTGGTGAGAATGCCGATCTCATCCTTAGACCCCACCTCGATCTTATGGGAGAAGTCACCCGAAGCCACGCGCTTGGCGCCGTCGGTCAGGCGCTCGATGGGCGTGATCATGGTCTTGGCCAGCAGGAAAGAGAGCAGCACTGAACTCACCAAGCCGAAAATCAGGGCCTGGATGATGAGCATGAAGAGGGAGCTGTTGAGCTCCTGTACCGTCTGGCGGTTGTCATAGATATAGATGATATAGCGGACCTCCCCCCGGGTAATGGGTATGGCGGCGTCCATATAGGAGGCGGTCACATCGCTGCTGGAGGCCGGCTCGCCCGTCCGCAGGCTCTTGAGCACGTTGGGACTGCTCTCCAGGCTTTCCCCCATCTTCTCATCCGAGCCAGCCAGACAGATGCCGGTGGTGCCGTCCAGGATGAAGTAATTCCGGGTACGCCCGTCTACCCCCAACTCGCCCATATTGGCCTTGAGCACGCGCTGAAGGCCCTCCACACCGTCCTGTTCCCCGTCATAGGGCTCGGTCAGGGCCTCGTAAAAATCCATGTTCTCCGCAGAAAACATGGTGGTCATACGCTCATTGAAATCGTTCAGATAAAAGCGCACCACGGAGTTCATCAGAAAGGCGCCCACCACGGTCATCAGGGACACGATGAGCAGCACCATGATGAGCACCAATTTCATATGCAGGCTTCGGAACATATGGGGCGGGCGCCCCCTTTCGTAAATCTGATCGGGATATCCCTGTGCACCTTGCGCCCGGCGTGTGCTCAGGCGTTAAAGAGATAGCCCAGGCCCCGGCGGGTCACCACGAACTGCGGGGATGCCGGGTCGTCCTCCACCTTCTCACGCAGGCGGCGGACGGCCACATCCACGGCCCGCACATCTCCCACATAGCCCTCATAGTTCCACACGTTCTCCATCAGCGCCTCCCGCGAAAACACCTTGCCGGGGTTGGACGCCAGGAATTTCAAGAGTTCGTACTCTCGCTGGGTGAGGTCCAGCGGCGCGTTGTCCTTATAGGCCATCAGGAGCTCGGCGTCGATGGAGATACGCCCCAGCTCCAGCCGTCCGCCGACGGACGGCTGGGCGGAGGTCCCCACGGCCGCCATACCGCTGCGGCGGATATTGGCCTTTACCCGCGCCAGCAGCTCCCGCATGGAGAAGGGCTTGGTGATATAGTCGTCAGCCCCCAGCTCCAGCCCCAGCACCTTGTCGGTCTCCTCCTCCCGGGCGGTGAGCATAATGATCGGCGTGGTCCTGCCCGCGTCCCGAATCGCCCGGCACACGTCAAACCCGTTCTTTCTGGGCAGCATCAGGTCCAAAAGGATCAGATCCGGGTCCTGCTCCAGGGCCAGCTGCAGCCCCGCCTCTCCGTCATAAGCCTCCAACGCGGTGTACCCCTCCCGGGTCAGGTTAAAGCTGAGAATGTCCACAATGTTCTTCTCGTCTTCAACGATCAGAATCTTCTTTGCCATATCGCGCCTCACTTTCGTCTTGATTGTCACAGCGGGCCCAATCGCTCTTGCTCACAGTCCCAGCAGAAGCTTGGTCTTCATCAAAGCCGCCACGGTCTTGGCGTCCTGGAGCTCGCCCCGCATCACCTGCTCCATCAGCGTCTCGAACGGCACCCGTTCCCGCTCCAGAAATTCATCCTGATCCGGGTGGCATTCCCCCGTTTTCAGGTCCCGGGCCAGATACATGTGGAGCACCTCGTCGGAATATCCGGGTGAGGCCAGCAGGCAGCCCAGGTAGGTAAGTGTTCCGGCCGTCAGGCCGGTCTCCTCCTCCAGCTCCCGCCGGGCGCAGACCCTGTGATCCTCTCCCCGCTCCAGCTTTCCGGCGGGAAGTTCGGTCACCACCCGCCCAAAGGGATACCGAAACTGCCGCACCACGGTAACGGTACCATCGTCGTGATAGGGCAGAATCGCCACGCCGCCGGGATGAGCGATCACCTCCCGCCGCGCCGGCCTCCCGTCGGGCAGTTCGATCCTGTCCACCCGAAGCTCCACGATATTCCCCTTGAAAACAGTCTCGCTGGATATGGTCTTTTCATACAGTTCCACACGTAACGCTCCTGTCCGCATCTCTGCATAAGTAAAAATTAGTATACCACAGACCGGGGCGAACTGCAATCATTCCCGCTTTCTCCAATCATTACAGCTACCCGGCGTGCCTCCGGCGCTTTATAATCATACTCTGCCCCAACGCCGCTTTTTTAGGAGGAGGACCCCTATGACCATCCAACCCATCGGCGCCGCCAGTGTGGCGCTCTACCTCACCCCCGACGACCTGCGGGAGCACGGCCTCACCCCCGAGGATCTCACCGAGGAGCTGGCCCTCCGTCTCACCAGAGAGGCCTTTTCCCAGGCTGGTATCTCTGTGGAGGGCACGCTTGAGATCGAAGCATACCCCGAGCTGTGCGGCGTCCTGGTCTTCGCCCGTTTTCAGCCGCCCCGGCGGCTCTGGTTCACCTTCCGCTCCCTGGAAGAAGTCCTGGCCGCCGCCCGCGCCCTGGGCAATCCGGCGCCGGAGGGCGATCTGGTGTGGTGCGACGGGGTCTATTGGCTCTCCCTGCCCGCCGACGCGGAGCGGGCCGCCTGCCTCCTCTCCGAGTTTACCGGTCCCGCCGACTCCTCCCCCTTCCTGTCCAGCCGCCTGGGAGAGCACGGCAGCACGCTCCTCACCGGCGAAGCGCTTGCCGTCCTGCTACATTATTTTCCCGAGAAAATGGAATAAAACCGGAAAAATTGGGCAAATTTCCTCCGGAAATATTTCCAGCAGAGAATGCTGTAACATTCGTGTAAAATTTCTTTTGATTTTGCATACTAGGGATGTTATAATACCATTGCATTGGAGTGGGCTGCCGTCGCGCAGGCCGCAAGAGAATGAGAAAATCGGCCGGATTTCGGATGGTCCGGCCGTTGATACGCGGACCCGGCGGCAAGCGGGTCCGGCGAATGAGGATAGAAGGTGCGGTTTTGACGAAGTATGTGATTCACGGGGGCAAACCGCTGTACGGAGATATCGAGATCAGCGGCGCCAAGAACGCCGCGGTGGCCATCATTCCTGCCGCCCTGCTGGTGGACGGCGTGTGCCGGATCGAGAACATTCCCCAGATCAGCGACGTCACCCTTATTTTGAAAATTCTCCAGGAACTGGGCGCAGATGTCCGCACCGTGGACCGTACCACGGTGGACATCGACTGCACCCGCGTCCGCAATGCCAGGGTACCCGACGTGATGGCTCGCAAGATCAGGGCTTCCTATTATTTTATCGGCGCGCTGCTGGGCCGGTTCGGGGCCGCCCAGGTGCCACCTCCGGGCGGCTGTCATCTGGGCGCCCGTCCCATTGATCAGCATATCAAGGGCTTTGTGGCCATGGGCGCCGACGTGGACGTCCGAGGCGGCTATATCAACGCAAGCGCGAAGGACGGTCGCCTGCAGGGCGCCCAGGTCTATCTGGACATCGTCTCCGTAGGGGCCACCATGAATATCATGTTGGCCGCCGCCCTGGCCGACGGCATGACTGTCATTGAAAACGCGGCCAAGGAGCCCCATATCGTGGATCTGGCCAATTTCCTCAACTCTATGGGGGCCGATATCATGGGCGCGGGCACGGACGTCATCAAGATCCGTGGGGTGGAACGTCTGGGCGGAGGTGTCTACTCCATCATACCCGATCAGATCGAGGCGGGCACTTATATGGCCGCTGTGGCCGCTGCCGGCGGCGAAGTGCGCATCCGCAATGTCATCCCCAAGCATCTGGACTGTATCACCGCCAAGCTGGAGGAAATGGGGGTGGAGATCACGGAGGGGGACGACTCGGTGCTGGTGCGCCGCGATCCCGCCCGCCGTCTCTCCCGCACCAATATCAAAACACTGCCTTATCCCGGCTTCCCCACTGATATGCAGCCCCAGATTGCCGTTGCCCTGTGTCTGGCCGAGGGGACCAGCGTGATCACCGAGGGCGTGTGGGACAGCCGCTACCGCTATGTGGACGAGATCCACCGCTTGGGGGCTCAGATCCAGGTGGATGGAAAGGTCGCCGTCATCGAAGGGGTGGACAGGCTCACCGGCGCGCCTGTGCAGGCCTGCGACCTGAGGGCCGGCGCCGCCATGGTGATCGCCGGCCTCGCCGCCCACGGCACCACAGAGGTGGATCAGATCCAGTATATTGAGCGCGGCTACGAGGATATCGTCCGCAAGCTCTCCGGCCTGGGGGCCGACATCCGCGTGGTGGTCACCCCCGAGGAGGAAAAAGCCCAGGCTTCCGTTGGATGAACCGTGGCGCGGGCGGCGGCTTTCTGCCGCCGCCCGCTTTGTCTTGTTGGGGGGCCGTCTTTCATTGATTTCCCCTGTTCTGTTTTTTCACCGGATGCGTGGGTGCACCTCGGCTGCGGCTGGCTGACCGCCGATCTTTCGCCGGATAAATTCTGATACATAGGAGCGATTCCCTTGCTGACACTCACCACTCTGGCCAGCGGTTCCTCCGGGAACTGCATCCTGCTCTCGGGAGGAGGCGAGCACATCCTCATTGATGCGGGCATCTCCTGCCGCCGCATCTGTCGGTCTCTCCGCGCCCTGGGGGTGGAGCCGGAATCCCTCTCCGGCGTGCTCATCACCCATGAACACACGGACCACATCTCGGGGCTCGCCACTTTGACCAAGCAGTTCCGGCTTCCGGTCTATGCCAGTCCCGGCACCGCCCGCCAGCTCTGTTACCGCATCGCTGCCCTAGAGGATGTGCTCCATGCCTGTGCCCCGGGGGGCTCCTTTACCCTGGGCAGTCTGGATGTGGAGACCTTTCCCACCCTGCATGATGCGGCCGAGCCCATGGGCTATGCCGTCTCCTGTGGAGAGCAGAAGGCCGCCGTGGTCACGGACCTGGGCTTTGTCACCGATCAGGTCCGCGCCGGGATGGCGGGGGCCGGGCTGGTGGTGGTGGAGTGCAACCACGATCCAGACTGGGTGGCGTCCAGCTCCTACCCATATGCGCTGAAACGCCGCATTCTGGGCGACCATGGTCACCTCTCCAACGAAGCGGGCGGCGCTCTGGCCCGGGATGCTGTGGCCCACGGCGCCCGTGCAGTGGTGCTCGCACATCTGAGCAGCGAAAATAACACACCTGAGCACGCCAGGGCGGCCGTGGAGCGTATACTCTCTGCCTGCGGCGCCTTGGCGGACGGGGTGACCCTGGCCGTGGCCCCCCGGTCCGAGCCGGGTCCCACGTATGCGCTCTGAATCGGAGAGACTGCCATGCTCAATATTTCCATCCTCTGTGTGGGCAAACTGAAAGAGCGCTTCTATACCGAAGCTGCCGCCGAATACGTCAAGCGCCTGGGCGGATACTGCCGTCTGAATCTGGCGGAGTTGCCGGAAGAGCGCCTGCCGGAGCGCCCTTCCCGTGCTCAGATCGATGCAGCCCTCGTCCGGGAGGGAGAGGCCCTTCTACAGCGCATCCCCAAGGGCGCTCTGGCGGTGGCCCTGTGTGTGGAGGGTCGGCTTCTCTCCAGCGAAGATCTGGCCCGGCGCATGTCCGACTGGATGTTGGAGGGCCGTTCCAGCGTGGTCTTTCTCATCGGTGGCTCCTATGGTCTGGCCCCGCGCGTAAAGGACGCCGCCGTCCTGCGCCTGTCCATGTCCCCCATGACCTTTCCCCATCACCTGGCCCGTATCATGCTGCTGGAGCAGCTCTATCGAGTCTTTAAGATCAACGAGGGGTCCGGCTATCACAAATAGAGGAGGGTGTCTTGTGAGCACGGAGAATTGGCCCCTGTCCCCATCGGGAGTGCCAGAGCGCGCCGCGCTTCTGGACTGGGATGCGGATCTTCCTGCTTTCAGCGGCATTGCCCTGTCCAAGCTGGAGGCTTTCGGCATCCCTTTTTACACCGCCCGACCCGGACTGGGCGAGATGTCGTTTTTCTATACTGGAGCCTCTCTCACCGGGGTGCAGGTTTTTGTCCCTGAAAGCCTCCTGGAGGCGGCGAGGGCGATTCTGTCCCCCGAGGAGAATCCCGCGGAAGAATAAAGGAGGAATCACTATGTCCTATCAGGAAACCTACCGGAAATGGCTGGAGAGCCCCGCCCTCAGCGCCGACGAGAAGGAGGAGCTTCGGGCCATCTCCGGCGATGACAAGGAGATGGAAGCCCGCTTTTTCGCCCCGCTGGAGTTCGGTACTGCGGGCCTCCGCGGCACCATGTGCGTGGGACTCCACAACATGAACGTCCATGTGATCCGCCACGCCACTCAGGCCTTTGCCGAGGTCATCCTGGCGGAAGGTCCGGAGGCTGCGCAAAAGGGCGTGGCGGTGTGCTTCGACTGCCGCAACCACTCCCAGGAGTTTGCCCGGGAGGCGGCCTGTGTCATGGCCGGCAACGGCATCCCCGTGCGCCTCTTCGATGCCCTGCGCCCCACCCCTGAGCTATCCTTCGCCATCCGGGAATACGGCTGCATCGCCGGCATCAACGTCACCGCCAGCCACAACCCCAAGGAATACAACGGCTATAAGGTGTACTGGGCCGACGGCGCTCAGCTCCCCCCCCACCATGCCGATGCTATCGCCAGGAAAATGGCCGAGCTGGACCTCTTTACCTCCATTCAGAGGTTGGATTACGATGCCGCCGTCTCCCAGGGCCTTATCACCCTGATGGGCGCCGAGACTGACGAGGCGTTCCTCTCCCGGGTCATGGGGCAGGTCAACGACCGCGCCGCCGTGGGGCGTGTGGCCGACGATTTCAAGATCGTCTACACCCCCTTCCACGGCACCGGTTACAAACTCATCCCCGAGGCCCTGAGGCGCCTGGGCATGAAGCACGTGCTCTGTGTTCCCGAGCAGATGGTTCTGGACGGGAATTTCCCCACCGTGGCCTCCCCCAATCCGGAGAACCCGGAGGGCTTTTATCTGGCGGTGGACCTGGCAGACCGCGAGGGGGCGGACCTCATCGTAGGCTCTGACCCCGACGCGGACCGGATGGGCTTGATGGTCCGCAACGACAAGGGGGCTTTCGTCCCCCTCTCCGGCAACCAGACCGGCGTACTGCTGCTGGACTATCTCATCGGCGCCAAAAAGCGCTCCGGCACCCTGCCGGAGAACGCAGTGGCCCTCAAGACCATCGTGACCACCGAAATGGCCCGGACGGTGGCCGAGAAAAACGGCGTCAGGCTGTTCGACACCTTTACCGGCTTCAAATTCATGGCGGAAAAGAAAAACGCCCTGGAAGAGAGCGGCGAGGGCAAGGTCATTTTCTCCTACGAGGAGTCCTACGGCTACATGATGGGCGACTATGTCCGGGACAAGGACGCGGTTACCGCCGCCCTGGTGGCCACCGAGATGGCGGCTTGGTATCACGGGCAGGGCCTGACCCTCTACGCCGCGATGGAAAAGCTCTATGAAAAATACGGCTTCTACGGGGAGAAGACCCTGAACCTGGTCATGCCGGGCCTGGACGGCCTCAAGAAGATGGCCGCGCTTATGAGGGAGCTCCGGGACCATCCCCTGTGCGAGATCGCCGGAGTGGCCGTTCTCCAGCGAAAGGACTACTCCTCCGGGATCCTGGAGGACGTCTCCACCGGTGTGCGGGAGGAGGTGGAACTCAAGGGCTCCAACGTGCTCAAGTACAAGCTGGCCGACGGCACCGACCTGGTGGTTCGCCCCTCCGGTACCGAGCCCAAGGTCAAGGTCTATATTCTGTCCCAGGGCGAAAGCCACGCACAATGCGGAGAAAAGATCTCCAAGTATTCCGCCTGGGCGGAGACACTGCAGCGCTGATCCCATCTAAAAACGGAGCGCCCGGACCATATGGTTGATATGTACCCAGAATTCTGGACACATAAAAAATTGAATTAGGTGCACATGGATGCCTCTCTGAATTTTGTAGG
>NZ_JBCOAQ010000050.1:0-12428 GCF_040226735.1 Intestinimonas sp. RTP31139st1_F5_RTP31139_211217
CACGCGCCCGGTGCGCGGAAAAGTCCTCACCGCGGGACAGACCTGTGTGGCCCCGGACCACGTATGGGTGCGCCCGGAGCAGCGGGATGCGCTGGTGGAGCGGATGGGCCGCTATATCGGCAGATTTTACGGTCCCGCCCCCCTGGAGGGGGAGGACCTGCCCCGCATCGTGAACCGGAAGCACTACGACCGGCTCTGCGCCCTGCTGAGCAGCGGGCGCACCGCCCTGGGCGGACAGACCGACCCGGACCGGCTGCGCATCGCCCCCACGGTGCTGGTGGATGTGTCCGAGGACGAGCCGGTGATGGGTGAGGAGATCTTCGGTCCCATCCTGCCCGTGCTCACCTACGACGATCTGGATGGGCTCCTCTCCCACCTTCAGGAGAGGCCCTCCCCACTGGCCCTCTATCTCTTCACCCGCAGCCGCGAGACGGAACGGCGGGTCCTGGGCGCCCTGCGTTTCGGCGGCGGCTGCGTCAACGACGCGGTGGTCCACCTGGCTGTGAGCGGCCTCCCCTTCGGTGGCGTGGGGGAGAGCGGCATGGGCGTCTACCATGGAAAAGCGGGCTTCGACACCTTTACCCACTGCAAGAGCGTGCTCCGCCGGGGGCGGCTGGATTTTCCGCTGCGGTATCCGCCCTGCGACGACAGAAAGATCGGACTTTTAAAAAAGCTGATGAGATAGGGAGAGAAGAAGGAATGGCAAAGCTATACTTCCGTTACGGGGTCATGGGCTCCAGCAAGACGGCCAATGCCCTGATGGTGCGCTACAACTACGAGGAGCGCGGCCAGGAGGCCCTGCTGGTGAAGCCGGAGCTGGACCAGCGGGACGGCGCCAAATTCGTGGCCTCCCGCATGGGCCTGTCCCATACGTGCATCTACTTTTCCGAGCTCCAGGCCATGCCGGAGGAGAAGGTGCGGGGTTACGCCTGCGTCATCGTGGACGAGGCCCAATTTCTGAGCCGGGACGAGGTACAGTATCTGGTGGGCGTAGTGGACGACTGGAACGTGCCCGTTATCTGCTACGGCCTGCGGGCCGACTTCGCCGGACAGCTCTTCCCCGGCTCCCAGGAGCTGCTGGCGGTGGCCGACATCATCGAGGAGGTCAAGACCATCTGCTGGTGCGGCAAAAAGGCCACCTACAACGCCCGTTTCGACCAGCACGGCAAGGTGCTCCGGGAGGGCGAGCAGGTGGTGCTGGGCGCCAATGACCAGTATATCGGCCTGTGCCGCAAGCACTGGCGGGAGGGAAACCTGGGCCCCGGCTTCCCCAGGAAATGACGCTATTCCCCTGTGTTCCCGTCCCGGAAAAAGGCCTCCGCCCCCAGTTGGAGCCCCAGCAGGAGCCCGGCCTGAAAGGCGTATTGGCCGTGTCCCTCAACGGGATTTTGCTTCAGGTGCTCCGGCCAGCGCCTGGGCTCCGGTCCTCCCACCCAATAATGGTATAAGAGCTCTATGATGTACGACATAAGACCACCTCAAAACTTACTTTCTGTCGTGTATTATAACACGACAGAAAATTCGTGTCAAGCGGAGGTATTCCATGGTTTTTAATGAGAGGATCAAGCAGCTTCGGATAGAAAAAAAGTTAACACAGGCCCAAGTGGCGGCAGCGTGCGGTATGACGGTTCGCTCTTATCAGCGGCTGGAGGCCGATGCGAAACCGCACTATACCGGCCTTCTGCATCTCGCCACCTTCTTCGAGGTCTCCGTGGACTGGCTGATGGGCCGCACGGAGAACCGGAAGGTACAGCCGTAGTGGTCTGCAATCTCTGCCCCCGCCGCTGCGGCGCCGTACGCACCGAGACCCACGGCGCGGGACGGTGCCGGATGCCCGCAGCGCCGGTGCTGGCCCGGGCCGCCCTCCACCGGTGGGAAGAGCCCCCCATCTCAGGGACCCGGGGCTCCGGCACGGTGTTCTTCTCCGGCTGCCCGCTGGACTGCGTGTTTTGCCAGAACGACGCCATCAGCCACCGGGACTTCGGCCGGGCCGTCACGCTGGAGCGGCTGCGGGAGATCTGCCTGGACCTGGCCGCCCAGGGGGCTCACAACATCAATTTCGTCAACCCCACCCACTTTGCCCATGTAGTGGCCCGGCTCCTGGACAAGCCCCTCCCCGTTCCGGTGGTATGGAACTCCGGCGGCTACGAGCGGGTGGAGACCCTGCGGAGCCTGGAGGGGAAGGTGGACGTCTACCTCCCCGACTTCAAGTACCTCACCCCGGCCCTGGCCGGACGGTACTCCGGCGCGGAGGACTATCCGCAGTACGCCGCCGCCGCCATCCTGGAGATGGTCCGGCAGACCGGGCCCTGCGTCCTGGAGGACGGGCTGCTCAAGCGCGGGACGGTGATCCGGCACCTGATCCTCCCCGGCCGGCTCCATGAGGCCAAGGCCGTCATGGACTGGGTGGCCCGACACTTCCCTCCGGACACGGTGCTCTTCTCCCTCATGAGCCAGTATGTGCCCCTGGGGCGGGCGGCGGCGTTCCCGGAGATCGACCGGCGGCTGCGCCCCTCCGAGGCCAGAAGCGCCCTGGCGTATCTGGAAAATCTGGGACTGACGGGCTTCTGCCAGGAGACGGCCTCCGCCGACGCCGAATTCATCCCCCCTTTCGACCTGACGGGCGTGGACCCCATTTGAATATGCAGCAAAAAAGGTCCCGCGCCCAGAGGCGCGGGACCTTCTCTTGTTTGTGAAAAGGGGATTTCTTACTTCACGCCCATCCAGCCGGAGATGACCATACGCTGGACCTCAGAGGTGCCCTCGTAGATCTCGGTGATCTTGGCGTCGCGCATGAAGCGCTCGAAGGGATACTCGCGGGTGTAGCCGTAGCCGCCCACCAGCTGCAGCGCGCGGCGGGTCACGTCGCTGGCGACCTCGGAGGCCATCAGCTTGCCCATAGCGGCCAAGTGGCTGTAGGGCTCGTGATCCTGCTTGGCCTGCGCGGCGCGGTAGATGAGCAGACGGGCGCCGTCCAGCTTTGCCTGCATATCGGCCAACTGGAACTGGGTGTTCTGGAACTGGCTGATGCGCTTGCCGAACTGCACGCGCTCCTTGGTGTACTTCACGCACTCGTCAATGGCGGCCTGCGCGATGCCCAGGGCCTGGGCGCCGATGCCGATACGGCCGCCGTCCAGGGTGGTCATGGCGATCTTGAAGCCCTTGCCGACCTCACCCAGCAGGTTCTCCTTGGGCACGATGCAGTCCTCAAAGACCAGCTCGCAGGTGGAGGAGCCGCGGATACCCATCTTCTTCTCGTGGGAGCCGACCTTGAAGCCGGGGAAATCGCGCTCCACGATGAAGGCGGAGATGCCCTTGGTGCCCAGGCTCTTGTCGGTCATGGCGAAGACCACGAACACATTGGCGAACCCGGCGTTGGTGATGAAGATCTTGGAGCCGTTCAGGACCCAGTGGTCGCCCTTATCCTCGGCCACGGTCTTCTGCATGGCGGCGTCGGTGCCGGCGCCGGGCTCGGTCAGGCCGAAAGCGCCCAGCCACTCGCCGGAGCAGAGCTTGGACAGGTACTTCTCCTTCTGGGCCTCGGTACCGTACTCGCTGATGGGCCAGCAGCACAGAGAGCTGTGGGCGGACACCATGACGGAGGTGGTGGCGCAGTGCTTGGCCAGCTCCTCACAGGCGCCGATGTAGGTGACATAGCTCATGCCGGCGCCGCCGACCTCTTCGGGATAGGCGATGCCCATCATGCCCATATCGGCCAGCTTGTGCCAGGTCTCCTCGGGGAAACGCTCGGTCTCGTCGATCTCAGCGGCGATGGGGGCGACTTCCTTCAGGCAGAAGTCATGCAGCATGTCCAGAACGTCCTGCTCGTCCTGATTGAAGTGGAAATTCATACAAAATCCCTTCCTTTTTTCATGATTATCCCAAACAGGGGCAATGACTCTTAGGCGCGGGCCTTCTTGATCTCCTCAGTGAGGACGGGGAGGACCTCAAAGAGGTTGCCCACCACACCGTAGTCGGCCACGTCGAAGATGGGGGCCTCGGGGTCCTTGTTGATGGCGACCACCACGTCGGAGCCGCTCATACCGGCCAGATGCTGAATGGCGCCGGAGATGCCGCAGGCGATGTACAGCTTGGGGCCGACGGTCTTGCCGGTCTGGCCCACCTGATGGCTGTGGGGGATCCAGCCCGCGTCAACCGCCGCGCGGGAAGCGCCCACAGTGGCGCCCAGCACGCCGGCCAGAGCCTTGATGGGCTCGAAGCCCTCGGGGCCGCCCACACCGCGGCCGCCGGACACGATAATCTCCGCGCCCTCCAGGTCCACGCTCTCGCTGTCCATATCCTTGATCAGCTCCAGCACCTGGGTGCGGATATCCTTGGCATCCACATGGATGTCTTCCTTGATGATCTCGGCCTTCGCCTCGCCGGCCTCGCCCTTCTTGAATACGCCGGGACGGACGGTGCCGATCTGGGGACGGTGATCGGGGCACAGGATGGTGGCCATCAGGTTGCCGCCGAAAGCGGGACGGGTCCAGGCCACGTTGCCGCTCTCGGGGTCGATGTCCAGCGCGGTGCAGTCGGCGGTCAGGCCGGTCTTCAGACGGCAGGACACGCGGGGGCCCAGGTCACGACCGTTGTTGGTCGCACCGATGAGCATGCTGGTGGGGCCGTACTTCTCCACCAGGCTCACCAGAGCAATGGCGTAGGCGTCGGTGCTGAAGTGGGCGTACTCGGGGCCCTCCACCACGATCACCTTGTCGGCGCCCTGGGCGCTGGCCGCATTCACAGCGGCCTCCACATTGTTGCCGATGACCACGGCCACCAGCTCGCCGCCCTGCTTGCCGGCCATCATCCGGCCGGGGGTCAGCAGCTCCAGGCCCACGTTCTTCGCGGTGCCGTCCTCATTGGTTTCTACAAATACCCAAAGATCCTTGGTCTTAGCTTCCATTGTTATCTCCCCCTCCCTCAGATAATGCTGGCGTCGCTCAGCAGCTGGAACAGCTTCTTCGCGGAGTCTTCAGCAGTCTCTTCCTTGATCTTCACGCCGCCGCTCTTCTTCTGCGGCACGAAGGTCTTCTTCACCTTGGTGGGAGAGCCCTTCAGACCGGCCTGCGTCAGGTCGATGGTGGGCAGGTCCGCTGCGGTGAGAGTGGGAATCTCGGCGCGGTTGGCAGCCATCTTGCGCTTGATGGTGGGATAGCGGGGATCCCAGGCGGGCTTGGTGAAGGTCAGCAGGCAGGGCATCTTCACGCCGATGACCTCGACGCCCTCTTCCACTTCCTTCTTCACCTTCACGGTGTCGCCGTCCACCTCGGCCTCCAGGCCGTAGGTCACCTGGGGCAGGCCCAGATGCTCCGCGATCTCGGGGCCGACCTGGGCGGTGTCGCCGTCGATGGCCTGCTTGCCGCAGAAGATGATGTCAAACTTGCCTTCCAGCTCCTCCACCTTCTTGATGGTCTCGCTGATGATGTAGCTGGTGGCCAGGGTGTCGGAACCACCAAAGGCCCGGTCGCTGACCAGATACGCCTTGTCGGCCGCGATAGCCAAGGACTCCTTCAGCACGGCCTTCGCCTGCTCGGGACCCATGGAGAGCACCACGATCTTGGCGGAGGGGTCGGCATCCTTGATCCGGGCCGCGGCTTCCAGGGCATAGCCGTCAAACGGATTCAGGATGGAGGGGACGCCTGCGCGGATCAGGGTATTGGTGACCGGGTCGATCTTGATTTCCGTCGTATCCGGCACCTGCTTGACGCATACAAGCATGTTCATTGGTTCTTTTCCTCCTATTACGTTTTTTGGGACTGCGGCATACACCGGGTCCCATGGCGTTTTTCAAGTTCTTCCCAACAAATGGGCGCACTTGTCCAAAGCCATTTTTCCCATGGAACATCATATACCGGGACGGGCCCATTGTCAATTGGAAAACCATTGGTGCTACCAGATTTTTAGAAATTTTCCTGACCTCAAATCCCACTCTTTGGCATTTTATACAAACTTTCCGTTCCAAATCTGGGCAATTCAACTGTGTCTCTCCCATTCTACTTTTTCTCTTTACATTGGTAGTTTATCGTGGTACTATGTTAAAGTCCTCGGGCGCGTCCCGACACAACCTGACAAAATGGAGGATACTTGTATGCTGAAGAAAAATCGTCTCGCTGCGCTGCTCCTGGCGCCGTGTCTGTGCCTGTCCCTGGCCGCCTGCTCCGGCGGCAATTCGGCGGCCACCCCCGCGCCCGCCGACACCGAGCCGGTGGAGACCATCGGCGGCGCTGACGGCCCCACGGACATCCTGCTCACCGAGGAAGAAAGCGATGTGGCCTACATCCAGGACAAGGGCACGCTGGTAGTGGGCATCACCAACTTTGAGCCCATGGATTACCGCGATGCGTCCGGCGAATGGATCGGCTTCGACGCCGATATGGCCAAGGCCTTTGCCGAGTCCCTGGGCGTGGAGGCGGAGTTCGTTGAGATCAATTGGGACAATAAGGTCCTGGAGCTCGACGGCAAAAACATCGACTGCGTGTGGAACGGCATGACCCTCACCGACGAGGTAAAGAGCGCCATGTCCACCGGCAACGCATACTGCCTCAACGCGCAGGTGGTGGTGGTCCCCGCCGGCAAGGCCGCTGATTACCAGACGGAGGAGAGCCTCAAGGACCTCTCCTTTGCCGTGGAGTCCGGGTCCGCCGGCGAGGACGAGGTGGAGCGGCTGGGCTGCAGCTTCACGCCCGTCCAGACCCAGGCCAACGCGCTCCTGGAGGTCAAGGCCGGCACCTCCGACGCCGCCATCATCGACCTGCTGATGGCGGGCGCCATGATCGGCGAGGGCACCAGCTACCCCGACCTCACCTACACCGTCAAGCTCAACAGTGAGGAATACGGCGTGGGCTTCCGCAAGGGCTCCGATCTGGCTGAGGCCTTCAACACGTTCTGGGAGGCCGCCTATGCCGACGGCACCGTGATGACCGCCGCCGAGACCTACGGCGTGCAGGAGTCCCTGATCGAACCCGACTGAGCTCCGCCCGGCATCTCCCCCAACTTCATAAGGTGAGGTCGATTCCATGTTTTTCGACGACCCTGCGCTGCGCATCGTCGTACAGGCGCTGAACAGCGGCTTTCTCAAAACATTGCAGCTTTTTGCCACCACTCTGGTCGGCGCCATCCCGCTGGGGCTCATCATCGCCTTCGGCTCCATGAGCCGTTTCCCGCCTCTGCGCTGCCTGACCAAGACGATGGTGTGGATCATTCGTGGCACACCCCTGATGCTTCAGCTCATGATCATCTACTATGTCCCGGGCCTGAAGGGGTTCCCCATCTGGGGCGGCGGAGAGCACGGCCGCTTCCTGGCGTCCAGCGTGGCCTTTATCTTCAATTACGCCTGCTACTTCTCCGAGATCTACCGGGGCGGCATCGCGGGCGTGCCCCAGGGGCAGTATGAGGCCGGGCAGGTGCTGGGCATGACCCGGGGGCAGATCTTTTTCCGGGTCACGCTGCTGCAGATGATCAAGCGCATTGTCCCCCCCATGTCCAATGAAGTCATCACCCTGGTCAAGGACACCTCCCTCTCCCGCATCATCGCCCTGCAGGAGATCATCTGGATGGGCGAGTCCTTCCTCAAGGGAAATCAGGGCTACTCCGGCCTGGTGTGGCCCCTGTTCTTCACTGGACTCTACTACCTGATCTTCAACGGCGTGGTGACCGTGCTGCTGGGCCGGCTGGAAAAGAAGCTGGACTACTTCCGGGCATAAGGAGGGGACGATATGGCGATTTTAGACGTTTCACATATCAGCAAGGCCTTTGGGAATACCGAAGTGCTCCGGGACATCAGCTTCTCTCTGGATCCCGGCCAGGCCCTGGCCATCATCGGCTCCTCCGGCTCCGGCAAGACCACGCTTCTGCGATGCCTCAATTTCCTGGAGACGCCGGACCAGGGGCGCATCGCCGTCCGGGACGAGGTCCTCTTCGACGCCGGAGATCCGGCCACCCGGCGGGAGAGCGAGATCCGGAAGAAACGGCTCCATTTCGGTCTGGTCTTTCAGTCCTTCCACCTCTTTCCCCAGTACACGGCCCTCCAGAATGTGATGCTGGCCAGCCAGCTTCTGGCCCAGGAGCGCCCGGATTTCAGAGCCCACAAAAAAGACATCCTCGCGGACATCGAGGCCGCTGCCAGGGAGCTGCTGCATCAGATGGGCCTCAGCGACAGGGCCGACCACTACCCGCATCAGCTCTCAGGAGGCCAGCAGCAGCGGGTGGCCATCGCCCGGGCGCTGGCCCTGGCGCCGGATATTCTCTGCTTTGACGAGCCCACCTCGGCCCTGGACCCAGAGCTCACCGGAGAAGTGCTCAGGGTCATCCGCGGGCTGGCGGAAAAGCACACCACCATGGTCATCGTCACCCACGAGATGGCCTTCGCCCGCGATGTCGCCGACCAGGTCATCTTTATGGACGGCGGCGTCATTGTGGAGCAAGGTCCCCCGGAGGCGGTCATCGGGCATCCCCGTGAGGAGCGCACCCAGCAGTTTTTGTCCCGGTACGCACAGAATTGAATCAAACGGCTGGCCCCGGCATTGTATGCCGGGGCCCCTTTTTATTCTTTCGGCTCACCGGCGTATAGAATCCTGAGGGACCTAGAAAAATTTATTTTGAAATTCCCTTGACAAGCGCGCACACATCCGATATAGTATTCACATAAATAATAATAATAATTACTATTATTAAAAGGAGAGACGACCATGCCTAACTTTGCCAATCCCTTTCAGGGTAATGTAGACCGCAAGCTGACCAACGCCGAGCTCATGCAGGCCCTCCGCCTGGATATCGCGGGGGAGCTGGAGGCCATTTTCCTGTACGACGCCCACTATCTCGCCACCGACGATCCGGTGGCCAAAGCCGTCCTGGCGGATATCCGGGACGAAGAAAAGGTCCATATGGGGGAGCTCATCACCCTGATGCGCCACCTGGACCCCAGAGAGGCCGAGCTTTTCCTGGACGGCGAGTCCGAGGTCAGGGAGCAGCTGGAGGAGCTGGGGATCATCGGAGAGAGCATTCCCGCACCCGCCGCCGGGCCCACGGTCGGCAGCCTGGTGGAAGAATAATTGGAAAGGAGTATGAATCATGGACTATTTAGCCAGAGAGAGCGCACCCTTCTCCCCTGAGACGTGGGAGAAAATCGACAGTGCCGTGATCGACAATGCCAAGAAGCATATGGTCTGCCGCCGCTTTCTGAACATTTACGGCCCCCTGGGGCCCGGCGCCTCCACCGTACCTGTGGACGGCCCCAACAAGGCGGAATCCCTGGAAAACGGCCTGGGCCGCATCACCGGCCGGAAGCTGGTGGAGCTGCCGCAGTTCTATGAGGACTTTACCCTGCTATGGCGGGATATTGAGGAGTCCGAAAAGCTGGACCGCCCGCTGGACCTCTCCGCCGCCGCCTCTGCCGCCCAGCGCAGCGCCAAGCGCGAGGATGAGCTGATCTTCTTCGGAAACAAGGCGCTGGGGGCCGAGGGTCTTATGACTGCCGCCGGCTCTTACAAGATCAAGCGCGGCACCTGGAATGAGGGCGAGGACGCCTACAAGGATGTGGCTCATGCCATCGCCTATCTCTCCAGCAACAGCAAGCTGGGCCGCTACGCCCTGGTCCTCAGCCCCGAGCTCTATTTGGACCTCCAGCGCCTCCAGCCCAATGTGGGGCTTTTGGAGCTGGACCGCATCTCCAAGCTGGTGGGAGGCCGTGTGTATCCCGCCGGCCCCTTTGGTACCGGGAAGGCCGCACTCGTGTGCGCCGAACCCCAGTATATGGATCTGGCCGTGGGTGTGGATCTCTCCGTGGGTTATCTGGAGCTCAAGGACTTCAACCACAGTTTCCGTATCCTGGAGACCGCGGCGCTGCGCATCAAGGACCCCAGCGCCATCGTGGCATTCGAATGATCCTTCCGTAAAAAACAAAAGCGCCCGCGTACCATGGAACTGGTACGCGGGCGCTCTGATTTCGCTCGCTTTTCTTCCAAACGACATGCAGGAACTTCGGAGCGTGTCCGGCCCCTGTTTCTTGGCAGGGGAAAGCAATTCCCTGCGGCGCGCTCCATCCGGGGATGGGTGCAAAAGGCAAGCGCCTCAGACCTCCATGATGACAGGCAGGATCATCGGATTGCGCTTGGTTTTTTTGTAAAGGAACCCGGACAGGTCGTTTTTGATCTCGCCCTTGATGGCGGCCCAGTCGGTGGTATGGGTTTTCTCGCACCGCTCCAGCGCCTCCATGGCCACACGCCTGAGCTCCTCCATCAGCCCCTCGGACTCTTTCACGTACACAAAGCCACGGGTGATGATGTCCGGGCCGGAGACCACGGCTCCGTTTTCGCCGGACA
This sequence comes from Intestinimonas sp. RTP31139st1_F5_RTP31139_211217, assembly GCF_040226735.1. NCBI lineage: Bacteria > Bacillati > Bacillota > Clostridia > Eubacteriales > Intestinimonas > Intestinimonas sp. RTP31139st1_F5_RTP31139_211217. The sequence goes on from NZ_JBCOAQ010000050.1 coordinate 10,323, forward strand.
TAGAGGTGACCACCACGATCATGCCGTCCTCGGCCAGATGCTTCCGATCCCGGAGCACCACACTGCCCACATCGCCCACGCCGTATCCGTCCACAAAGACCTTTCCGGCGGGGACCGTGCCGTTGAGCTTGATGGAGTTGGAGGTCAGCTCAATGACCTTTCCGATATCGCTGATGACGATGTGGCGGGGGTCCATGCCCATCTCCTGGGCCAGCTTGGCGTGGACTTTCAGGTGCCGCTGCTCACCGTGGAGCGGGATAAAGAACTTGGGTTTGATCAGCGCATGGATGATCCTCAGCTCATCCTGGCAGGCGTGGCCGGAGACATGGAGCTCCCCCACCCGCTCGTTGACCACTTCGGCCCCCTTGCGGTAGAGTTCGTTGACCACGTTGCCGATGGAATTTTCATTTCCAGGGATGGCGGAGGCGGAGATGATGACCCGGTCTCCCGCCTGGATGTCCACCTGCCTGTGGGTGGAGAAGGCGATCCGGGTGAGGGCAGACATGGTCTCGCCCTGGCTGCCGGTGGTGATGATGCAGATTTTGTTCTTGGGAAGTCCCTTGATATGGTTAAGGTCCACCAGCGTCCCCTCCGGGACGTTCATATAGCCCAACTCGGTGGAGACCCGCAGGGCATTCTCCATACTGCGGCCTGTAACGGCCACCTTGCGGCCGTACTTTGCCGCGACGGATATGACCTGCTGGATGCGGTCCACATTGGAGGCGAAGGTGGTAACGATGATGCGGGACTCGCAGTTGCGGAACAGCGCGTCGAAAGAGGCGCCTACGCACCGCTCGCTTTTGGTATAGCCGGGCCGCTCCACGTTGGTGGAGTCGCACAGGAGGGCCAGTACGCCCTTCTTCCCCAGCTCGCCCAGACGGGCCAGATCGATCATGCCGCCCTGGATGGGGGTGGAATCGATCTTGAAGTCGCCGGTGTGGATACAGGTGCCCACCGGTGTTTTGATGGCGAAGGCCACCGCGTCGGCGATGGAATGGTTCACATGGATAAACTCCACACTGAACTTTCCAGCCTTTACCACCTCACCGGCCTCACAGGTGATGAGCTTGGTCTTGTCCAGCAGGCGGTGCTCCTCCAGCTTCAGCTTCACCAGCCCCGCCGTCATGCGGGTGGCGTAGATGGGGGCGTTGACGCTCCGCAGGAGATAGGGGATGGAGCCGATGTGGTCCTCGTGGCCGTGGGTGAGGAAGATGCCCCGAATCTTGTCCTGGTTTTTGATGAGATAGGTAAAGTCGGGGATAACCACGTCGATGCCGTACATGTCGTCGTCCGGGAAGCCCATGCCCACGTCCACCACGATGATGTCCCCGCCGTACTCGTATACGGTGAGGTTCTTGCCGATCTCGTTGAGACCGCCAAGAGAAATGATCTTCAGTTTTTCTGCCATAAAAGTAATCTTACACTCCTTATTTTACTGTACCAAAATGGATGGTATGTAGACATCGGAGCGCAGCAAAGCACAGACGTTTCCCCTCCGCGCTTTCCGGCCCTGCCTCGCCGGAAAGCGGGATGGCGGTCCGCCATGCTCCGCTCCATGTCCAATTTTGCCTTATATATCAGTGCCTAGCACATAAAGCCATATGAGATGACACTTTAGTATACCACAATGAGATATAAAAGTATACAAAAATTTTCCTCTCCGGCCCTTTGTGAGGGCGGAGTGGGGGCATTCCTTCCCGCCTATCCCTGTCGGTCCAGCTCGCGCACCCGGTCGGCATACTCTCTGCACAGCGCCTCGGCATCCTCCAGTGTGGCGGCCTCCACCGCTACCCGGAGCGCAGCCCGGCGGCTGAGGGGCGCCAGCCACACCACGCCTCCCCGGTCCTGGATGCGCACCCCCTCTCCGTTCTGCGCCCCCGCAGCCTCAGCCAGGTCCTGCATGACCTCTCCCCGGCTCCGCCGGAGGGGCACCTCCCGGCGGAGAACCACAAAGTTGGGGACCCGCCCCGCCAGCGTGGAGAGCCGTTCCCCCGTCTGGCCCAGACGGGCACACAGCCGGACTGCGGCGAAGATCCCGTCCCGCAGCCAGGGAAGGGCGGCATAGACCTCCTCCGCTTCCGAACCGTCCCGGTCCAGGGCCAGGAC
>NZ_JBCOAQ010000051.1:0-12285 GCF_040226735.1 Intestinimonas sp. RTP31139st1_F5_RTP31139_211217
GGGGCCTGCTGACCGGCAGCCAGTCCGCCTGTAAGTCCGCCTGCGACGCCTTCGCCGCCGCGGTGGAGTTCGTGGCCGACAATCCCATCGAGTAAACCCCATCGCCTGATGTTCAAAAGATAGGACCGCTTTGCGGCGGTCCAAAGATGGAGGTACTGAATGAAGGCTTTGGGTATGATCGAAACCCGTGGCTTGGTGGCCTCGATCGAGGCGGCCGACGCCATGGTCAAGGCGGCTAATGTCACCCTGACGTGCAAGGAGCACGTGGGCGGCGGCCTGGTGACCGTCATGGTCCGGGGCGACGTGGGCGCCGTGAAGGCGGCCGTCGATGCCGGAGCAGCCGCAGCGGAGCGGGTTGGCGAACTGGTGTCCATCCACGTCATCCCGAGACCTCACGAAGAGCTCGAGGGCATCCTGTCGACGCCCGCGCCGATCACGCCCACTCCCAAGCCCCCCAAGCAGCCGGAGGTCAAACGGTCTCCCGGCGCGGCGCCTGCGGCCAAGCCGGAGGCGGATCGCGCTCCTGAGAAGTCGGCGCCCGTAAAGAAAGAGACGGAGCCTGGAGCGGCGGAACTGAAGCTCTCGGACCTGACGGACGAGGTGCTGGAGGCGATGCCGGTGGTGAAGCTCCGGGCGGCGGCTCGGAACGTAGGGATCACCAATATGACCCGCAAAGAGATCCGGTTTGCAAAAAAAGAAGAGCTTGTGGCGGCCATTCGAGAATTTCGGGGACAATAAGATCCGCTGAATGCGCGGCTGAGGCCGCGCGGACCCATCCCCCTGAAGAGGAGAGTTGATTATATGCAGCTTTACGACAAAGACCTGCTGTCCATGCAGGAGGTCCGTGAGCTGGTGGAGGCGGCAAAGGAGGCCCAAAAGGAACTGGCCAATATGTCCCAGTCCCAGGTGGACCACATTGTCCGCGCCATTGCCGACGCCGGTGTACGCAACGCCCGGCGCCTGGCGGAGATGGCTCATGAGGACACCGGGTTCGGCAAGGTCGAGGATAAGATCATCAAGAACATCTTCGGCAGCTGGGGCGTCTATGAGTACGTCAAGGACATGAAGACCGTCGGCGAGTTGGAGCGGGACGAGGAGAAGAAGGTCCGCACCATCGCCGTTCCCGTGGGCGTCATCGCCGGTCTGGTCCCGTCCACCAATCCTACTTCCACTGCCCTTTATAAGGCGGAGATCGCCATCAAGGCGGGCAACGCCATCGTGTTCTCCCCCCATCCCACGGCCTTACGGTGCATCTCCGAGACCGTGAAGGTGATCCGTCAGGCCATCTCCGAGGCCGGCGGCAATGAGAACCTGGTGTCCTGTATCACCATTCCCACCATGGAGGCCACCGACAATCTGATGCGCCACCGTGATGTGGCCATGATCCTGGCCACCGGCGGCTCCGCTATGGTGCGCGCGGCCTATTCCTCCGGCACTCCCGCCATCGGTGTAGGCCCCGGCAACGGGCCCGCCTATCTGGAGAAGACCTGTGATCTTCCCTTGGCGGTCAAGCGCATTATGGACTCCAAGACCTTTGACAACGGCACCATCTGCGCCTCCGAACAGTCCATTATCTGCGACGAGGATATGGTGCCCGCTGTCCGGGCCGAGATGGAAAAGCAGGGCGCTTACTTCCTCAATGAGTCTGAGCGGGAAAAGCTGGGCAGATACATCCTTCGCGCCAACGGGACCATGAACCCCGAGATCGTGGGCCGCAGCGTGGAGACCATTGCCAGGCTGGCGGGACTCACCGATGTTCCCGCCACCGCCCGTGTGCTGGTGGCCGCTGAGGACGGCGTGGGCCGCGGACATCCCTATTCCAATGAGAAGCTGGCCCCCATCCTGGCCTTCTACACGGGCACCGACTACAAGGACGTATGCGAGAAGGTCTGCACCATCCTTCGCTATGAAGGCGCGGGCCACACCTTCTCCATGCACACCAAGAACGACGAGATGGTGGACTATTTTGCCAAGCGAGTCCCCGCCTCCCGCATCATGGTGAATACCCCCAGCGCCCTTGGCGGCATCGGCGGCACCACCGGCCTCATGCCCGCGCTGACCCTGGGCTGCGGCGCTGTGGGCGGCTCCGCCACTTCCGAGAACGTGGGGCCCATGCAGCTCCTCAATACCCGCAAGGTGGCCTATGGGCTCAAAGAACTGGAGGACATCCGTGCCAGTGTGCCCGACTGCTCTGACGGCATCTGCCGCGTCCGGGGCGGAGATTTGAGCACGGCGGACGTGGAGGATATCGTCCGTGCCATCATGGCCCGTCTCCAGAACGCATAAGTACGAGATATTTTTAGGAGGAAACTAATATGGCAACTCAGCAGGCACTGGGCATGATCGAGACCAAGGGTCTCGTCTCTTCCATCGAGGCGGCCGACGCCATGGTCAAGGCCGCCAACGTCACCCTCATCGGCAAGGTCCATGTGGGCGGCGGTCTGGTGACCGTGATGGTCCGCGGGGACGTGGGCGCCGTCAAGGCGGCCACCGACGCGGGTGCAGCCGCGGCCGAGCGCGTGGGCGAGCTCATTTCCGTCCATGTCATCCCCCGTCCCCACGAGGAAGTGGAGTACATTCTCCCCTCCCTGGATAAGCAGTAACCATTTTTCCCATCCCCTCCCGCGGCGGGGAAGCGCCCCGGGACCGGCAGTCCGGTCCCGGGGGCCCGCCCGGACTGCGGGGAGGAGACTAGTTTAGGAGAGTGCTGAATATGGCAACAATGCAAGCTCTGGGCATGATCGAGACCAAGGGTCTCGTGGCCTCTATCGAAGCGGCCGACGCCATGGTCAAGGCCGCCAACGTTACCCTCATCGGCAAGGTCCACGTGGGCGGCGGTCTGGTGACCGTGATGGTCCGCGGGGACGTGGGAGCTGTCAAGGCGGCCACCGACGCCGGCGCGGCCGCGGCCGAACGTGTGGGCGAGCTGATCTCTGTCCATGTGATTCCCCGTCCCCATGAGGAAGTGGAGTATATCCTCCCCTCCCTGGATAAGTAAAACAGCGTAAGCTGTAAATAAACCAACCGACGGAGGGGGTGAAGCGCTTGAAATGTATCACAGAGGATGCCCTGCGGTGTGAGCTGCGGGCCACAGAGCCCGAGTGCTATGTCATTCCGGAGGGAAAGATCCTCACCCCGGCTGCGCGGGAGTATCTGCAGTCCAGGAAAATCAAGATCGTAAAGGCGGGACAGCAGGAGAAGACCCGCATCGTCGCCACCGAGGTGCCACCTATGCCCGAGGTGACGATGGCCGCGCCCACATCGGCGCCCGCGCCCCAGCCCCAGGCGGTCAAGCCCAAGTTTGTGGACTATGAGACCGGCGCCTTCTATATGGAGAAGCCGGAACATATGACCCATCTGGTGGGGAATGTACTGGTGGTGAAAAACCATCCCCGCATTCTCTTCCGGGGCAAGCTGGACTCCCTGCAGAGCCTGTTTGTGCTCGCGCAGGTGGAGATCCACGAGCACGGCGGCAGCCAGGCCCTGATCGACGATCTGGACGACGTGCTGAACATCCTGCGGGAAATGATGCGCTGCGATGTGCTGGATGAGCCCTTCACGATGGAGAAGATGATCGGCCTCACCCATGCGGAGCTGCGGGAACAGTCCCATGACCCGAAGCGCTTCTTCGGGGTCAAGGCCATGGTGCTGCCCGATTACACCATGGGTAAGGACTTTGCACTGCTCAATCAGTTGCGCACGGCGGTACGCGAGACCGAGGTGGCTGCGGCGGAGGCCTTCCACGATGGCGCCAAATATACCCGGGGCGATATCATCGAGGAGCTTAACCGGATGTCCAGCGCCATGCACATCATGATGTGCCGCTATCTGGCCGGGCAGTATCAGAATTGAATTCAAAACCCAATTAAAGGAGCGCCGAGAGCATGATGGATCTGGACCGCGTAAACGCATATATGGCCCGTGTGGAGGAGTCGGAGACCAAGACCTTCCAGCCTGTCGGCAGTAAGCTGAAGGTGGGCCTGGACCTTGGCACGGCCTATATCGTTATGGTCGTCCTGGATGAGGAGAACAATCCGATCGCCTGTGAGAAGCAGGCGGCTCAGGTCCTGCGGGACGGCGTGGTAGTGGATTATTCCGGGGCGCTCCGCATCGTCAAGGAACTCAAGGCCAAGCTGGAGGAGCGCCTGGGCACGGAGCTGATGAACTGCGCCATCGCGATGCCTGCGGGCACCGAGTCCAGCGTCAAGACCCACCAGTATGTGGCCGAGGGGGCCGGATTCGAGGTCACGAACGTCCTGGATGAGCCCTCCGCCGCCAACTCGATCTACCAGATCGAGGATGGCGTGGTGGTGGACATCGGCGGCGGGACCACCGGCCTTGCCATCCTGAAGGACGGTAAGGTGGTCCAGATTGAGGATGAGCCCACCGGAGGCACCCATCTCACCTTGGTACTGGCGGGAAATTTCCACGTCCCCTTCCAGGAGGCCGAGGCCATCAAGCAGGATTATTCCCGCCACAAGGAGATTCTGCCGGTGGTAAAGGCGGTCGTCGAGAAGATGGCGTCCATTGTGAACCGCTATATCGATAAGGAACACACCGACGCCATCTATCTGTGCGGCGGCACCTGTTGTCTGACGGGGATCGAAAAGATCTTCGAAAAAGAGACGGGGATCAGGACCATCAAGCCGGCAAACCCGTTCCTGGTGACGCCTGCGGGTATCGCCATGAACTGCAAAATCTGAATGTTTTTAGAAAGGAGGGGAAGGCATGGATCATAATGCTATCGTGGATGAGATCTTGCGGCGCGTAGCCGAGAAGATTTCAGAAGCGGAAGGCGGCAGCGCCGATTGTGGGGAGTGCGGTGACTGCGGCGACAAGCCAGGACTGCTGATCCTCACCCAGGATCACGGTACAGCCTGCCATGCCATGCTGGAAAGCGAGGCCCTGAAAGCCCACTACAGCACGGATTGCGCGCTCATGCACCACTATGAAGTGGATTTGAACAACTTTGAGGCCGTGATCCTCTTCAACCTGACCTGCGACGCCCTTTGTAAGCTGGCGTCGGGCACCTGTGACAGCGCATATACCCGTCTTGCCTCCCAAGCCATCCTCTCAGGTAAAAAGGTCTACGTTCCCACCGAAGAGGTGGAGTTGTACCAGTACAAGGAGACGGCACCCGCTGCCTACTATCATATGATGCAGCAGAAGCTGGATCTGTTGGTGGCCTCCGGCGTGGTCGTCTGTGCGCAGGCCAGCCTGGAACAGGTCATTCTCGGCGCGGCGGAACCCGCCCCCGTTCCGGCGGCAGCGCCTGCGGTGCCGGAGTGCGCCTGCTCGGCGCCGATGTGCGCAGAGCAAAAGGAACTGCGCATCGACAAGCGGGTACTCACCGAAAAGGATCTGATTGAGGCCAATATGGCCGGGGTCACCTGTATCCGCATCAGCGAGAAATGTATCATCACCGCCCTTGCAAAGGACGCCGCCAAAGACCGCGGCATGAGCATCGTCAAGGACGAGGCGTGATGACGCCGGGGATCGGGAGAGCGCCCTGCGCTCTCCCGGGCCTGGCCGCCCAACAGTCAAACAGGGGGACAGCATATGAAAGTCGCAAAAGTCATCGGCAACATCTGGGCTACCCGCAAAGAGGAAAAGCTGGCCGGCTATAAGCTGCTCATCGTGCAGCCCATCAATATCCTGGACGGCTCCAAAGACAAGACGCCCATCGTGGCCGCCGATATCATCGGCGCCGGTGTGGGCGAGACGGTCATCATCGTCGGCGGAAGCTCGGCCCGGAGCGCGGCCGGGGACATGGCGGTCCCCGTTGACGCCACTGTGGTGGGTATCGTGGACGACCAGGAGATCGACTCCAGCATTTTGGACTAAGGTAAGGGATTAAGGCGGTGAAAGCATGAATCTGACCGAAGCAGTCAAGGCAGCCGGTATCGTCGGCGCAGGCGGCGCTGGGTTTCCCACCCACGTCAAGCTGAACGCCAAGGCCGAATGCTTTGTGGTCAACGCCGCAGAGTGCGAGCCTCTCATCGAGACAGATAAATATCTGTGCCGCACCTATGCGGACGAGATCATCGCCGCAGTGGCCGCCGTGGCCACCCATCTGGGGGCCGAACGGGCGGTGATCGCATTGAAAGGAAAGTATAGGGCTGAGATTGCCGCACTTTCCGATGCCATCGGGCGCATGGGCGCCCAAGTGGAGATATTTGAGATGGGGACCTTCTATCCCGCAGGCGACGAGCAGACCATGGTCCAGCAGGTCACGGGCCGCTCGGTCCCGGAGCGGGGCCTCCCACTGGACGTGGGATGCGTAGTGGACAACGTGGGCACCCTGCTCAATATCTTCGACGCCCTGCAGGGTAAAAACGTTACCGATAAGTTCCTCTCCGTGGTGGGCGAGGTAAAGGCTCCCATCATGCTCCACGTTCCCGTGGGCACCGCCATTACCGAGTGTGTGGCGGCGGCAGAGCCGACCATCGGCGCGTATTCTTTGATCCTGGGCGGACCCATGATGGGCAAGGTTCTGGAGGACCAGGCGGCCATTGAGGCGGCTGTGGTCACCAAGACTACTGGCAATATCATTGTCCTTCCCAAGGACCACTATTTGTTCCGCCGGGCGGCACTCCCTATGGCAGCCATCCGGCATCAGACCAGAAGCGCCTGCATTCAGTGCCGCATGTGCACCGACCTCTGCCCCCGCTACCTCATTGGTCACCAGATCCGCCCCAATCTGGTGATGCGGAATCTCTGGCGTGAGGAGAGGATGGAGGACAACGAGGAATATCTCCGGGCGTTTGGAGATGCGGCAAACTGCTGCGACTGCGGCGTTTGTGAGATGTTCGCCTGCCCCATGGGGCTCTCTCCGAGAAAAGTGAACCAGTACATCAAAGGGCAGCTCCGCTCCCGTGGTATCCAGGTCCCGCGGAACATGGAGCCGCAGGCAAGAGAGTTTGTGGATCAGCGGCACACGCCCACGGACCGGCTGGTGGCTCGTCTGGGCCTCAGCCAATATTACGGTCTCCACGCCCATACGTGTAAGGAACTGCACCCAGAGACAGTGTTCGTCCCCTTCTCACAGCACATTGGGAAGCCCGCAATCCCGGTAAAGGCAGCGGGCGACCATGTGGAGAAAGGCGAATTGTTGGCGCAGGCGGCGGAAGGCCTGTCTGCGAATATCCACGCCAGCATTTCCGGCGTGGTGGAGGAGATCACCGAAAAAGGCGCCCGCATCCGCGGTCGGAAGGAGTGAGAAGCATGGGAAACGCCAGCAGACTTGCCATCGGCATGGTGGAACTCAACAGCATCGCCAGGGGCATCGAAACCTGCGATTACATGGTGAAGGCGGCCCAGGTGGACCTCATCCGCTCCTCCACCGTCTGCCCTGGCAAGTACATGATCCTGATCGCCGGCGACACTGGCGACGTAAAAGCCTCCATGGCTGAGGGAATCAAGCGGGGCGGAGAGTGCGTGGTGGACACCCTGACCCTCCCCAACGTGCACCCTCAGGTCATTCAGGCCATCAGCATGACCACGCAGGTAGAAAAGCCGGGCGCCGTGGGCGTTCTGGAGTTTTACTCTGTGGCCTCCGCCATTACGGCCGCCGATGTGGCTGCCAAGGCGGCCAATATCACCCTCATTGAGGTCCGCATCGGCTACGCCATCGGCGGCAAGGGCTATGTGACCCTGACCGGTGATGTGGGTGCGGTCCGGGCGGCTGTGGCCGCGGCGGAGCGGGAGGCGGAGCTCCTGGTGGGCACCACGGTCATCCCCAGGCCGTCGCCTAAGCTGTTCCAGTCCCTGCTGTAAGCAAAACGGAGGGGCAGCCCTCCGAAACCGATTCATCAAGAGAAGGAGAAGGAGCATAATATGGATTTTAGTGAACTGATTGCTGCTGCCGACCCCAGTGTCTTTACCGAGAGTATTTCCGCATGGATCTCCGGTATTTCCATCAACTCCGTGATCATGATGATCATGATGATCTTCATGCTCGTGGGCGCCATCGATAAGATCTGCGGCAACAAGCTGGGTTACGGCGAAAAGTTTGAGGAAGGCTTCAACGCCATGGGCCCTCTGGCCATGTCCATGGCCGGCGTTGTGGCGGCCGCCCCGGTGCTGTCTATGCTGCTGGGCCCCATCCTGAAGCCCATTTACGGCATCTTCGGAGCCAGCCCCGCCATGTTCGCCACCACCCTGCTGGCCTGTGACATGGGCGGTTATCCTCTGGCCATGCAGCTGGCCGAGGGCGACGTAGCCATTGGAAACTTTGCCGGCCTGATTCTGGGCACCATGATGGGCCCCACCATCGTGTTTACCATCCCCGTGGCTCTGGGCATCATCAAGAAGGAAGACCGTGGCTATCTGGGTGCCGGCGTCCTGGCCGGTCTCATCACCGTGCCCATCGGCTGTATTGTCGGCGGCCTGATGATGAATACCCTGGCCCCAGAGTATCACCTCAACTTCATCACCATCATCCAGAACCTGATCCCCGTAATCATCATCGCGGCCCTGATCGTCCTCGGCCTGTGGTTCGCCCCCGGCCCCATGATCAACGGCTTTAACAAGTTCGGCACCGGCGTTACCATCGTGATCACCGCCCTCACCGCCATCGCGGTGTTCGAGCAAATCACCGGTATCATGTTCCCTGTGTTCCACATCATGGTGGAGAACCCCGCCGACGGCTCCCGTGGCCTGGACAGCGGCCTGCTGACCTGCGGTCAGATCGCCATCGTCCTCATCGGCGCGTTCCCCATGGTGGAGTGGATCACCCGTACCTTCGGCAAGCCCCTGGAGAAGATCGGTGCCGCTCTGGGCATGAACGAGCAGGGCTCTGCCGGCATGGTGGCCAACCTGGCCAACAACATCGCCATGTTCAACATCATGGGCGAGATGAACCCGAAGGGCAAGCTGCTGAACGTGGCCTTCGCCGTGTCTGCCGCCTTTGTGTTCGGCGATCACCTGGGCTTTACCGCCGGCAACAACCCCGACATGATCTTCCCTGTGATCGTGGGCAAGCTGGTGGCTGGTGTTACCGCCATTATCGTGGCCAATATTCTGGCCCCCAAACTGCTGGCTAAGATCGAGAACGTAAAGTTCTGACAACAAGACCGCCTGGAAAGGTAAGGAATCGCTATGAATGTAAGTGAAGAACTCATCCGCAGCATCGTGGAAAAGGTCCTCTCGGAGACGGCCGCCGCGTCCTCCTGCGGCTGTGGCTTTGAGAAGCACGTGGATCCCAGCGGCGTACTCAGCGTCAAGACCTCCACCGTGAAGCTGGAGCCCTTTGAGGGGCGGAACGACGTCAAGCTCAAGGATGTGGCCACTCTGGAAGAGGCGCCCCGCATGGGTTGCGGCATCATGGAGCTCACCGACGGAGCCGACTTCGAGTGGACCCTGACCTATGACGAGTGGGACATCGTGCTGGAAGGCCGTCTGGAGATCAAGATCGACGGGCGTGTGGTAGGCGGAGATGCCGGAGACGTCATCTACATCCCCAAGGGTAGCCATATCCATTTCAGCACCCCCGATCACGCCAAATACGCCTATACCGTGTTCCCTGCCGACTGGCAGTAAGGAAGCGGGACCTCCTTCCCATCCCCCCGCCGCCCATTGGGCGGCGGGGGGATATTGTCTTTCAGATTTTTCCTTTTCCCCTTGACAGGGGTTGAAGAGGAGATTATAATAAAATCAGCCAAGCTGACAACTGAATCATAAGTGGTACGCAGGTGCTGATCCCATTTGCTCAAAAGGGAAGTCGGGTGAGAATCCCGCACAAAGCCGTTGCTGTATTGGTGAAGCGGACCCCCAAGATGTCACTGGAGTGAGAACTCTGGGAAGGCGGGGAGCGCGTTTGACACCTAAGTCAGAATACCTGCCTGTGTATGGCGCACGAGAAACCTCCTCGCGCTTAGGAGGGTGCAGCCCCTGTGTCACTTCCACAGGGCTATTGCTGTATCCTTGTTAGAGGATACGGCTTTTTTGTTGTCGGCGCTCACTCCTTATGTGACGTGTCAGGTGGCTTCTTCACCTCCCTTTGGACTGGTATGGCGATCCGAAGAAGGACGCGGGCCCGTAGCTGCCACTGCGGGGCCCGCCCATACCAGGAATATCCACCTGTGGGAAGACCGTGGGGCGCTCCGACGTAGGGGGTGTCCCACGGCTTTTTTTCAGTTCATGTGAGAGAAAGGAGGCGTTTGGTTGAAAAAGTTGATCAGTATGCCGATGACCGCTGGAACGCTGGCGGAGTATCCATCGACCAGGAGCTTGGAGGCAGCTTGCCGACACTTTGATTGCGACGGGCTGGAGGTGATCTGGGGCGGGGAAGACCTGCCGGAGAACATCCCGGAGCATCTCCATGTGGGATACCATCTGACCTTCTTCCCGGACTGGCTGGATTTCTGGCGGGCGGACCGGAGGGCGCTGACCCGCAAGTTTGGGAGCGCGACCGCATGGACCTCCTTTTACGGCGGACCGGAGGGGCCGGACACCCTGTTGAAGCTCTATTCCGAGGATCTCGACCGTGCGGTGCAGTGGGGGGCCGAGTATGTGGTCTTCCACGTCTCGGATGTGTCCGTGGAGGAGGGCTATACCTATCGTTGGGAGCACAACCATCAGGAGGTCGTCGACGCGGCGCTGGAGGTCATCAACACGCTGCTTTCGGGCCGAAATCTTACACTGGCCTTCCTAGTGGAGAACCAGTGGTGGCCGGGCTTCACCTTCACAATGCCGGCGCTTACCAGGCGCCTGCTGGATGGCATTCAGTATGAGAATAAGGGCATTATGCTGGATACCGGCCATTTGATGAATGCGAACCTGGAGCTCAGGACACAGGAGGAAGGGGCGGACTGGGTCAGCCGAATGCTGGAGGAGCACGGCGGGCTGGGGAGCATGGTCCGGGGAATCCACCTCCACCAGAGCCTCAGCGGCGCCTATGTAAAGGCCCACACAGGCAGCCTGCCGGACCCCTGGCCGGTGGACTATGCGGAGCAGTTCTGCCAGAGTTATCAGCATATCCTGAGCATCGATACCCATCGCCCATGGACCACCCCCGCCGTACGGGCGCTGGTGGAAAGGATCGCTCCGGAATGGCTGGTACATGAGCTCTCTGCGGCGAACCGTGCGGAGCGGGACAAGCGGTTGGAGATCCAAAGCCGGGCTCTGGGCGTTCTTTAGAAAAGAAAGTCCGTTGGGGGAGGGGCGCACGCGGGTGCGTCCCTCTTCCACTGGGAAAATTCCCGGCAAAAGGCCTAAGAAACATTGACAAGAGCCCAAGGTTTGTGTATAATTCAAATAACGTCAAGCGGGTCACGCGAAAGAGCGGATCTGCCTGTTATGCGAGATGTGCGGAAGCGTCTTGAGCACCCGTCCGGTGTTTGAGTGCGCTTTTTTTGTTGTTGAAAGGCCCCTTGGGGGATGTGTGGTGGAATATGCAGGCAAAGGGAAACTATGTTGTCCTGGCAGACAGCAGCGCGGAGGACCGCGGGAGACTGCGGGGGATTTTGGAGCGGGGCGGATATACGGTCGCCGGAGAAGCCAACGACGGCGTGGAGCTGGTCCAGCTCTGTGAGGCGCTTCGGCCGGAGACGGTCTTTCTGGATATCCCCCTGCGCTATCTGGATGGCCTTTCGGCGGCCGCCTACCTGCGAAAGGAGCATTTGGCGGAGCTGGTCTTCTTTGTGACAGGGCGGTCGGACGAAAGGCTGGTGTCCGCAGCCAGAGATCTGGGAGCGGGAGGTTATCTGGTAAAGCCGGTGACGGAAAAACAGCTACTGCCGGGGTTGGCCGCAGCTCTGGCGCGGAACAGAGCCATGGAGCGCATCCGGCAGGACTGTGCCGAAGTCGAACGGCAGATCAGTGAGCACCGGACGCTGGAGCGGGCCAAATGTGCCGTCATGGAGCGGGAGAAGCTCAATGCGGGGGATGCGCTGGACTTTCTGCGGAGGGTGGCGGAGGAGAAGCGGATGCCTCTTTTGAAAATCGCGGAGCTTTTCACCGCACTGCCCGGGGCCAGTCCGGAGCAGTGAGCGGTCTGCTGGCCAGGGAGAGCTCTATGTTCAGGTTCGACAGGGTGTCGATCGAAAACGACATGCTTGGGCGGGGGAAAACCACCGTCCGTATGACCCTTCCCCGGTTTTCAAACAGAGCCCGGGTCGTTACGATGAGGAGGAAACAAATATGAAGCGGGATCCTGTAAGAGCAAGCGTCCTGGCGACCAAGATCATTCCCAATGTGGCCGCCGATCTGGCCAAGGAGCTGGGCCTTCTGCCTGGCGAGAAGTCCCTGGCCCTGGTCACGTCCGACTGTGATGATGTGACCTAT
>NZ_JBCOAQ010000052.1:0-11104 GCF_040226735.1 Intestinimonas sp. RTP31139st1_F5_RTP31139_211217
AAATAGACAGCGCCTCCGCAGTCCCGGGACTGCGGAGGCGCTGTCTATTTCTTGCTCGGACCGGAAACTTACGGTCCACCACCCCTGCGTTTGTTTTTGCGGCGCTCCCCAAGGGAAAGGGATCGCCGCCCGCTCTGCGGATGAGAGCGAAGGTTTTCGGCGGAAACTACTTCCGCTCCTCCTGGTAGCGCGGGTCCTCCAGCAGCTCCTCCATCCAGGCCTTGTACAGGGCGGGCCTGAAGTCGGAAGCGCCGCCCAGTGTGGGATTTTTTCCGAAAATCTGCAGATTGGCCAGGGACAGGTCCACCGTGGCCGTATACATCCGGTTCTGGATGGCTCTGGGATCGGTGAAGGGATATCCCGCGTAGTACTCGGCCTCCCAGAAATTCATACTGGGGCCGATGATGCTGGCGCCGCCCCAGAAGACATTGAAAAGATCCTTCCCCGCCAGATTCGAGGTGACCACATAGATGTGGTCTACGATGCTGGCTGAGACCAGCGAGGCATTCCCCAGTGCTGTGCCGTGGCATTTGGCGTGGGCGGAGAGGTTCAGATAGGCCCGGCAGCCCTTGGCGGCGTAGTAGCGCATCAGCTCCGGAAAACAGTAGGAATCATAACAGATCCCCACCCCTATGGGGCCCCAGGGCGTCTGGAACAGGAAGGGGTCCCTGCCGCGGATGGCCCAGTGGGGCTCGGGGTAGGCCAGATGGATCTTGCGGTATACGCCCAGGATCCCCTCCGGACCGCAGACACAGGCGGAATTATAGACCGCTCCGGGGGCCCAGCGATCCCGCTCCGGCAGACCGAAGGCCACATAGAGACCGAATTTCCGTGCCGCTTCGGCAATGCGCTGGGAGGAAGGCCCCGGTACAGTCTCCGCCTGCAGAACCTGCATTTTTTCCGCCTTGGGCTGCTCTTTCTTGTCGTCGTAACCGGTCAACGCCATCTCCGGAAAGACCACCAGGTTGGAGCCCTCGCCGGCGGCCAGCTCGATATAGTCCAGCATGCGCTGGAGGTTGAGCTCTTTCTTTCCCCAGATGGCGTGAAAGGCCACGGTGGAGATCTTCATCACATGCTTCATATCGGTGATCCTCCGGCCTTACGGGTTATGGTCGTCGCCGGGCGGGGCGCAGCGCCCCAGGCGGGAGCCGTCTTCCCCACGCAGAAAGCGCGGGCGCGTCACAGCCCCAGAGACGCTTTGTTTTCCCTGGCCAGCTGGTAGTAGTGCTGGGTGTGGTCCAGACGCTCGGCCAGACTGCCCTCATCCAGCGTCTTGATGACCTTGGCGGGAGAGCCCACCACCACGGAGAAGGGGGGGATCACCGTGCCCTTGAGCACCAGGGCCCCGGCCCCGATCACAGAGCCCCGCCCGATATAGGCCCCGTCCAGGATGACGGCGCCCATCCCGATGAGGCAGCAGTCCTCGATGGTGCAGGCGTGAAGGATGCAGTTGTGGCCCACGGTTACGTTGTCGCCGATGATGGTGGGGATGCCGCTTCGGGCGTTCAGGCCGCTGCGCCCGCTGTCGGCATGTACGGTGGTGTTGTCCTGGATGTTGCTCCACTTGCCGATGGCGATGTGGTTGACGTCGCCCCGTACCACCACGTTGTACCAGATGCTCACGCCCTCGGCCAGGGTGACGTCGCCGATGACTCTGGCGCCGGGGGCGAGAAAGGTGTTCGGATCGACCAGGGGGAAATGCCCCTTATAAGGATAGAGCGTGCTCATGTTGTCTTATCCTCCTGTTGCTGTCTGCGGGCAGGGCCCGGCTCACGATTTGCGCACCTCCACCCGAATGGTGTCCAGAAGCGCCTGGGCCGCCTGGGTGGCGGAAAGACGATTGTGGACGATCTCCTCCCGGACCTCCGCCGTGCGCGCGATCACGGCGGGGTTGTTGAGGATCTCGCTGCGAAGCTGCTCCTCGGTCATCTGCCAGACCCAGTCCAGCGTCTGCTGCTGGCGGCGGCTCTGGAGGCTGCCGCGCTTTTCCCTGATGTCCATGAAGGTCATCACCCCGTCCCAGATCTCCGCGATGCCCTCGCCGTTCAGGGCGGAGCAGGTGTACGCCTTCGGGGCCCAGCCCTCCACCACGGGGCGCAGATAGTGGAGCACCTGCTCATATTCCGAGCGGGTCACCAGGGCCTTCTGCTTGTTGGCGCCGTCGGCCTTGTTGACCAGAATGGCGTCGGCGGTCTCGATGACGCCCTTTTTGATGCCCTGGAGGTCGTCGCCGGCCCCGGTCAGTACCACCACCAGGAAAAAGTCCACCATGGAGCGCACGGCGGTCTCGCTCTGTCCCACACCCACCGTCTCCACCAGGATGGTGTCGAAACCGGCCGCCTCACACAGGAGCATGGTCTCCCGGCTCTTGCGGTTCACTCCGCCCAGGGTCCCGCCGGAGGGGGAGGGGCGGATGAAAGCGTCCGAACGCTTGGAGAGGGTCTCCATTCGGGTCTTGTCACCGAGGATGCTGCCCTTGCTGACAGAGCTGGAGGGGTCCACCGCCAGCACGGCCACCTTTTTGCCCAGATTGCACAGGTAGTTGCCCAGCGCCTCAATGAAGGTGCTCTTCCCCGCGCCAGGTACGCCGGTAATGCCCACCCGGACGGAATTCCCCGTGTGGGGAAGAAGGCGCTGGAGAATCTCCTGGCCCAGAGCGAAGTGCTTGGGAGCGTTGGATTCAATGAGGGTAATGGCCTTGGCGAGCATCATGCGGTCTCCGCGGAGGACTCCCTCCACATAGTCGTCCACCGTATATTGCTTGCGGACGAACCGGGCCGGACCGGGCTCGGAGGGATGCCCGACCTCATCGATTCCGCTCATGACCTGACAGGCAAACTCCTTGCCGGCGTCGCTGGGGGCCCATTCCGGCTTGTAAGTCGTATAATTTTCCAAAAAACCTCCTCCTAGCTCTTCATTCTGTATCAAAAGTATACGCTCCGCCCATAGAAAAGTCAAACCTTTTCAAGCTCGGAAAGCTTCGCACTTTCGCCGCCGACCGTAAGGCAAATACCGAATGTTTCCTCCACTCTTTTTCATTTCCTTTGACAGCAGCCGGACCCGCCGTTACAATGGGGGATAACGGCGCCTCCCGCGGAGAGCGGGCCGTCCCGGCCCAGGGAGGAA
This sequence comes from Intestinimonas sp. RTP31139st1_F5_RTP31139_211217, assembly GCF_040226735.1. Classification (NCBI taxonomy): domain Bacteria; kingdom Bacillati; phylum Bacillota; class Clostridia; order Eubacteriales; genus Intestinimonas; species Intestinimonas sp. RTP31139st1_F5_RTP31139_211217. Next base: position 3,127 of record NZ_JBCOAQ010000052.1, read on the forward strand.
GGGCGTCAAGGAGGGCCCCATGAAGAAAAGACTGCCGGCGCTGCTGCTGGCTTTGAGCATGCTTGCCCCGCTACCCGCAAGGGCGGCGCAGCCGGAGACGCCTCCCGTCTCCCCTTGGGCGTGCGAGGCCATGTATGAGGCGTTGGCACTGGGGCTGTGGGAGGCGGACGGGACCGACAGCGTTCTGGAGGAGATCACGGACGAACAGCTGGAGCGGATCGGGTCCATAGTGTCCGACCGTCTGGCGCTGCTGAAGGCCCCCGCCCGTGCGCCGGCGCCTCCGCCGGCGATCGACACCACCAGGGGCGGAGTCGTCAACGCCCTCTACCGGCAGGCGGCGGTCTGGGATTTCCCGGAGGTGGAAGCGGATGCGGACGCGGTGGACTGCCTGGTGGAGATGGGGGTGCTGCTGGGCAGGGGAGAGGCACGGGACCTGGCGCTGGAGAGCCCCTGCACGCTTCAGGAGGCGCTGGTCATGGCGCAGCGGCTGGTGCTGCATCTTTACGACCGCCGCGGCGCGGGCGCCCAGGGCTTTCTCTGGAGGGCCGAGGGCAATGGGAACACCCTCTATCTTCTGGGCACCATCCACGTGGACCGGGACAATATCTATCCCCTCTCCGGGCGGCTGCGGGAGATCATCGCCGGTGCGGACGACGCCATCTTCGAGGTGGACTTTGGAGACAAGGAGGACACGCAGGCATTCCTGGCCATGCAGGATTACCCCGAGGGGGAAGCCCTGCGGGACCATGTGAGCGGTGCGCTCTTCCAGGAGGCGGTGGCCGTGGGGGCGGCGCTTCCGCAGCCCTACACCATGGACGAGGCGGCGGTGGACCGATATAAGCCCTGGGCCTATGCCAATCTTGTGAACAGCGTCACCCTTCTCATGGGAGAGGACAGCCTGGAGGACCCTCTGGCGGTGGATACCTACATATATAATAAAGCGGTCAGCAGCGGCGTGACTGTGGACGCGGTGGAGAGCTATGTTTACCAGGGTGAGCTGTTTGACAGCCTGTCCGGTCCCTACCAGGCCGGATATCTCTCGGGGGCTCTGTCCGGCTTCCGGGCCGCGCAGCGCGGCGATACCGTCTCCTCCGGCGTAGAGGATATCTCCCGCTGGGTGGAGTGGTGGAAGAGCGGGGACGCGGCCTCCTTTGCCGCCGCCTACGGCAAGGACGAGGTACTGCGCGCCGCCGACGAGCTCGACGAGCGCCTGCTGCTCCGCCGGGACCCCGGCATGATCGAATACGCCGACCGCTATCTGAGCGCGGAAGGTCCCCGCACCGGCATCCTGGTGGTGGGCGCGGCCCATATGATAGGAGAGACCGGCGTAGTGCGGGGCCTGCAGGCGCTGGGCTATACCGTGGAGCTTGCGCCGGACGGGCGATGAGATCAAAACAGGGCGTCCCGCCTGCGGGACGCCCTGTTTCTGCTTGAAAAAGGATGCGGAGTGCCGCCGCCCTTACGCGGCGGTGGGCTGAGGCTCCAGCACCCGGGCCTTCTGGAGCAGGACCAGAATGGGGGGGATGACCAGAAGCTGGAGGATGATGCCGGGCAGAGCGGTGACGAAGGCCGCCGTGAAGAAGATCTGGAAGGAGTAGGACCCGGCGCGGAAGATGAGCGCATTCACCACGCCGTACACCACGCGGCCCGCCAGCATGGCGGAGACCAACTGGACGTACACCGAGGCGGTGCGGCTCCTGAGGCGGATGAACTGGCTCATGAGGCCGGACACTAGGCCGTAAGCCGCCAGCTCGCAGAGCATGGAGGGCAGGTAGGCCGCAGGGGGCATACCGGTGAGCAGGCTGGAGAGCAGCGGTGCCAGAATGCCGCAGGCCAAGCCGTAGGGCCAGCCGCAGGCCAGGCCGCACAGCAGGACGGGGATGTGCATGGGCAGCAGTACGCTGCCTGCATTGGGCACCATGTGGAAGGCCTGGGGTAATACCACGCCCAGGGCCGCGCACATGGCCGCCATGACCAGTTTTCTGGTGGCGCTTTGTTTCATGGGGAAGAGTCCTCCTTCATTTCCTGAAAAAGCCACGAAAACAGCGGCCCCACTTCCTGCGGGACCCTGCCTTCGTGGCTTTCCATTCTGATATGCGGGGGAGAGAACGGTCATGCCGCCTTCCTGACGGCTTTCTGTCGATCCATTCTACCGCAAATTGGCACTACCTGTCAAGGAGAAAAGAAACGACCCGCCGGGGGACAGGAGCAGGATGGCGATCCTGACGACCCCGCCGCACCTGCGCACAGGAACGTGCTGTTTCACGGGCCGGAGTTTGGCGACCGGCTGATCATTGTGGGCCGCTGCCGGCCCTGCGCTGGTGGGATTTCGAGCCGGAGCGCCTGCCGCCTTCCCGCCCGTGCTCTGCGACGGGGATCTGGAGGCGGTTGCGGCAGATGATCCGCGGAATGCAGGATGGCCCGCCATGAGCAGGAAGGGCCGTCCGGGCCTCCGAGCCGGCGACGGATCAGAAAAGAACAAATGATTTGCATGGACGGCAAAAACGGGACACTGTTTCAAACAGTGTCCCGTTTTCGTACCTTATCGAATGCCCAAGGGGCCGATTACCGCTGCCAATTCCAGTGCATCACCAGCGGTGAGCGCTCTGCAAGGACGGAGGGAGCTGCGGAGGACGAGGGAGCGGGAAATGCCCCGACAAGCGGAGAAAATGCGCCCTTCATCGCCTGTAAGCTTAGAGAGAATCGTTTTTTACAGACTCCTGATAGTAAATCCCCCATGCCTTCATAGACTCCAGAATGGACCGCATGCTTTCCCCCAAGTCTGACAGGCGGTATTCCACTCGTGGGGGCACTTCGGGATATACGGTGCGCGTGATGATACCGTCCGACTCCATAGAGCGCAAGCTGTCCGTCAAAACCTTTTGACTGATCCCGTCCAGGTCTTTTTTCAACTCGTTGAACCGCCAGGGGCGGTCCAGCAGATTTCGTAAGATCAGCAGTTTCCATTTGTTCCCGATCAATTGAACGGTCGTAGCCACTGGGCAGGCCGGAAGTTCTTCTTTTGTCAGCATTTCCATGCCCTCCTGCAAAAGTAATTTGGATGATGTTATATCCAATTATAAATGTTAGATGCGAGCGGGGTCAAGTGGTTACAAAAAGGTGACTAAGTGAGAAAAAAGTGCGTACTTTTCCTGGAACATCCAGCATGTTATCGTATATCTGGAAGTCGAGAGACGCGATTTCACTTCTAACAAATATAAAAGGAGGAACGACTGATGGGACTGAAGCATTTGTTTGGCTGGGGCATCAAGGCTGAGAGCAAGGCTGCCACCGCTTGCGGCAGCGCCTGCGGCGCCGGTGACCCCAAGCCCACCGCTTGCGGCAGCGCCTGCGGCGCCGGCGACCCCAAGCCCACCGCCTGCGGCAGCGCCTGCGGCGCCGGCGACAAGCAGTAAGGCCCCCGCGCCCCTTCGGGGGCGCATTTCCCAAGCGGCGGAGCGGTCCACAGCTTGGGAAACGCGCTCCCCAGACCACCCACGCACAAACAGGAGGAACACACGATGGAATACTTTGCTTTTCAGTGGCACATTACCGAAGCCTGCGACCAGCGGTGCAAGCACTGCTACATCTATGCCCTGGGCTCCCACGCCAAATTCAAGGAGATGGCCCTGGCGGATATGGTCAAGGTCATTGAGAACTGCCAGACCTTCTGCGAGAAGGCGGGGCGGCTGCCCTACTTCTACCTCACCGGCGGCGACCCCATCCTCCACCCTCAGTTCTGGAAGCTGGCCGGGCTGCTGAAGGAGCGGGACCTGCCCTTTGCCATCCTGGGCAACCCCTTCCATCTGACGGATGAGGTGTGTCGACGGCTGGCGGAGCACGGCTGCCGAAAGTATCAGCTCTCCCTGGACGGCCTGCGGGACACTCACGACCGCATCCGCCGGCCCGGCTCCTATGACGAGACACTGGCGGCCATTCCTCCGCTGAAGAGAGCTGGTATCGCTGTGGCCGTCATGGCCACCGTGTCCAAATGGAATGTAGCCGAGATCCCCGCCCTGGTGGACGTGGCGGTGGAGCACGAGGCGGACATCTTCGCCTTCGCCCGGTACTGCCCCTCCATGGCCGACCGGAACGTCACCTGCTCCCCCCAGGAGTATCGGGACATGATGGAGGCCTGTTGGGAGAGGTTCCAGAAGTACGAGGCACGGGGCTGCAAGACCACCTTCAGCCTCAAGGATCACCTGTGGATCCTGTTCCAATACGAGAAGGGGCTCTTTGATCCCGGGGACTACCCGAAGGACGACATGATCTACGGCGGATGCAACTGCGGCAACTGCCATATGACCATCCTCTCAGACGGGGCGGTGTACGCCTGCCGCCGGATGGAGAGCAGGGTGGGCAATGCCCTTGTCGACGATCTCTTTGACCTGTTCACTGGGGACACCTATGAGGAGTACCGCCGGTACGACAAGTTTGAGAAGTGTGCCGGGTGTGAGCTGTGGCGGTTCTGCCGGGGATGCCCCGCCGTGGCCGCTGGATACCACGGCAGCATGTACGCCCCCGACCCCCAGTGCTGGAAAGAGGTCTGATCATGGATATTTTTGATCTGATGTGGACCCGCCGCTCCATCCGCAAATATCAGGACCGGCAAATCCCGCGTCAAGCCCTGGAACAGGTGCTGCGGGCGGGAAGCTGGGCCCCCAATGCCGGAGGCGGACAGCGCACCATGCTGGTGGGGCTCCGGGACCGGACGCTGGTGGAGCGGCTGGGGCGGGTCAACGCCGCCTGCATGGACCGCTCCAGGCTGCTGGGCGGCCATGTGTCGGCGGAGCAGCCCTCCATTATCGACGACCCAGCCATCAAAAGCGGCTTCTACGGGGCCCCCGCCGTCTGCGCTGTATTCGCGCCGGAGAATTTTCTCTACAGCATCCCGGACGCCTTCTGCTGTGCGGAAAATATGGTACTCGCCGCCACCGGGCTGGGACTTGCCTCCTGCATCGTCGCACGGGGAGAGGAGACCTTTGACAACAGCCTTGGGCGGGAGCTCATGAAGGGATGGGGGGTGCCGGAGGGGTGGAAGGCCCGGTGCTTCGTCCTGCTGGGATACTGCGCGGGGGACTATCCGGCCCCCAAGGCGCGTCGGGCGGGAAGGGTCCTGATCATAGATGGGGAGGAGCGGTGACATGGACGCTAAAACTTGTCTGGAGAAGCTGGGCTATGTGGGGGTGCTGTCCTTCGCCACCGTGGATCGGTGGGGCGCGCCCCAGGTACGGTGCGTCAGCGCCGTTCACTATGAGCCGGAGGCCCTCTATTTCTTCACCGCCCGGGGCAAGGACTTCTGCCGGGAGCTGGAGCGGGACGGACGGGTCCAGGTGATGGGATACACCAAATACAAGGAGATGATCCGTCTGTCCGGAAGGGCGGAGGCTGTTCCGGAGACGGAGCGGACCCGCTGGATGGACACGATCTTTTCCGAGCAGCCCTATCTGGCCAACGTCTACCCCGGGGACACCCGGCATATTGGAGCAATATTTTGCATCCGAGATTTTTCCATCGAATACTTCAACTTAGGGGTCAAATCCATCTTCCGGGAGAGTTGGGCGGTGGGAAACAGCCGGCCAAGGGCAAAAGGCTATGGAATCACCCCCGATTGTATCGGCTGCGGACGCTGCCGGACCGCCTGTCCCCAGGGGGCGATCGACCCGGGGACACCCTTCCGCATCCGACCAGAGAACTGCCTGCACTGCGGCGCCTGCGCCGAGGCCTGCCCGGCAGGAGCGGTCAGGCCGAGAGGGGACGACTGCCATGAGAACGCTTTTTGAACCGCCCACGCTGGGCGGCGTGGGCGCCATTGTGACCAGCTGCGCCTATGTCTGCCGGGAGGAGCATCCCAACCCCCGGATGCTGGGCGTTTACGATGACAGCTTCCTCCCTGAACGGTCCGGACCTCCTGGGGCCCTCATCCGGCAATGGCAGGAGGACCCGGAGAAAAAGCCGCGCTGTGTGTCCTGCGGACGCTGCGTCCAGACGGAGGGGAAAAACTGTGTATTTCATTCGTGAGGGAGGGAGTATGGAGAATGCTTTGGAGCAAGCAGACAATCTTAAACAGGGATCCTGCGGCCGGAGCGGTGTTCCGGCTCCGCCGCGCCCTGGAGGGGGCCGACGCTGTGGTGATCGGCGCCGGGGCCGGCCTGTCCGCCTCGGCCGGGCTCGCCTATGACGGAGCGCGGTTCAGAAAGTATTTTTCTGATTTTGGGCAGAAATACGGCTTTCACGATATGTATGCCGGCGGCTTTTACCCCTATCCCACGCCGGAGGAGCACTGGGCCTATTGGAGCCGCTATATCCTGATCAACCGCTACATGGACGCCCCCAAGCCGGTCTATCAGGATTTGCTTGCGCTGGTCAAAGACAAAGACTATTTTGTGCTGACCACCAACGTGGACCACTGCTTTCAGAAGGCGGGCTTTGACAAGAAGCGGCTCTTTTACACCCAGGGGGACTACGGCCTGTTCCAGTGTGCGCAGCCCTGCTGCCGGGAGACCTGGGACAACGAGGAGGCCATCCGCCGGATGGTCAGGGAGCAAAGAGCCGGGAAGATTCCATCTGAGCAGATTCCGTGCTGCCCGAACTGCGGCAGGTCCCTGACCATGAACCTGCGCTCGGACGACAGGTTTGTCCAGGACGAGGGCTGGTACCGGGCCGCTCAGCGGTATGAGGACTTCCTGCGGCGGCACCGGCGGGGAAAGGTCCTCTATCTGGAGCTGGGGGTGGGCTACAACACCCCGGTCATCATCAAATATCCCTTCTGGCAGCTGACCGCCAAGAACCCCGATGCGGTTTACGCCTGCATCAACCTGGGGCAGGCGGAGTGCCCGGGGGAGATCGGACGGCGCGCCGTCTGTATCGACGGCGATGTCGGTGCGGCGCTTGCCGAGCTGCTGGCTCTCAATAGGGGGGCAGCACGGAGCCGCTTGCACACCCACGGCGGAAGTTGGGCTGAGAAGAGGGAGAGCCGGGGATGAGTCGGATCCTTGCAAAGGCAAGTATCGATCGGCTGCACCACCGGGAAAGGAGGGACCGCAGGATGGACCGACTGAAACAAATCGAAGAACTCAATCAGTTTTTGCTGGAAGAGATGCCCCGGTACCGGGAGCAGGCAGCGCAGTTTCCCCACACGGTATCGGAACAGCGAAGGCTGCTGCGGAGCCTGATGAATCTCCGGCCGCCCATGCCCCTGGACCCCGCATTTCTTCGGCCGCAGGACAAACTGCTGTCCACGGAGCGGGAGGAAAAAGGCGTGGTGGATGGGGACCGGCTCCCTGGGACTCCAAGCGACCAAAGGCTGGCGCTGTGGCAGGGGGACATCACCCGCCTAAAGGTGGACGCCATCGTGGACGCAGGCAATAGTGCCCTGCTGGGCTGCTTCTGTCCCTGCCACGGGTGCATCGACAACGCCATCCATTCGGCGGCTGGGCTTCAACTGCGGGACGAATGCGGACACATTATGAAGGCCCAGGGCCACCCGGAACCTGCCGGCCGGGCCAAGCTGACAGAGGGCTACAACCTGCCCGCCCGGTATGTCCTGCACACGGTAGGCCCCGTCGTGGGCAGGCAGACGACGGCCCGGGACCGGGCGGACCTGGCCTCCTGCTACCGCTCCTGTCTGGAACTGGCGGCGGAACATGGCCTGAAAAGCGTGGCCTTCTGCTGCGTCTCTACCGGAGAGTTCCACTTCCCGCACAAAGATGCTGCGGAGATCGCGGTGGGGGCAGTAAAGGCGTTCCTGGAAACACGGTCCCCGGTGAAAAGGGTGATCTTCAATGTCTTTCAGGACTTGGACGCAAAGATCTACCGGGGTCTGCTCTGACCTGTGTGCTGGGCAAGCCGGGCGATGGAGGAGGCCCAGCCTTCCTTACGGCGGCGCACCGTCCGAAATCCCTCCACGCCGGACTCAAAGTCGGTGCGCAAACAAGCCCCGGACTGAAAGGAGAAGCAGCGCGACACACGAGAGTGT
>NZ_JBCOAQ010000052.1:11114-12021 GCF_040226735.1 Intestinimonas sp. RTP31139st1_F5_RTP31139_211217
AGAGTGTGTCGCGCTGCTTCTCCTCAACCGAAAAAAGCGGCCTCATGCGCTCGGTTCCGGGGCGGACGGCAATCTTCCCCGTTCGGACCAGCGGGGTTCAGAGGGATTCCGGGTCCTGAAAAAAGCCGGTGGTGTCCACGGTGAGATCGCTCTCCTCCTCCGGGCGGAGGGCGTCGAAATAGCGCTCCTCCAGGGGGATCCATTTCTCCAGGAAGGGGATCAGGCCCTCCGGCCCCTCCCGCTCCAGCAGGCGCCGCCGCTGCTCCTCCCGGGAGCAGGTGAGGAAGAGCTTCAGGTCGTACTGCGGGGCCAGATCCGGATGCAGGGCATAGCTGCCCTCCACGACGGTGAGGGGGCGGAAGGGGACGGACACCGGTGGCCGGAGCCGTCCGGCATGGCAGTCGAAGGGGCGGAAGGTCACGTCCTCTCCCCGGCTCAGGGGGAGGAGGACCTCCGCAAGCATCCGCTCCCGGTCCACATTACCGCCGGGCTGGGAGAGCCGCTCCGGTGTGCGGAGGGCAGGGGGGAGAAAGAAGTCGTCCATATGAAAGACATTGCAGGGGAAGAGCGCGGCGATGAGGGCGGCAAGGCTGGTCTTTCCGCTGCCGCACCGGCCGTCGATGGCAACCACGGCGGGACGGCCTCCCCGAGCCAGGGGCCAGATGGCCAGCAGCACAAAGAGAAAGTTCACATAATCCCGCTCCAGCACCCGATAGTGGGGGTGGTAGGCGCTGCGGAATGCCTCGCTGTGGTGGAGGGCCGGGCAGTCTTCGGCCCGATAGTCCCGCAGCCAGGCGGGATATCCGGGGATGTCCAGGGCGAGGAGGGACTCCAGCCTCTCATCCAGACCCGCCCGGGTGCCGGTGTGCCGGCAGGCGGTGGCGGTGAAGAGAAGGGACACCAGGGG
>NZ_JBCOAQ010000053.1:0-11851 GCF_040226735.1 Intestinimonas sp. RTP31139st1_F5_RTP31139_211217
GCCTTTCTACGCCATTGGATTTTACACGAAGAATACGCCCAGCAGAGCTATCAAGATGGGCGCCATCAGTGAAACCCAGAAGATGGGCATATAGGAACGCTTATGGTCCAGCTTTCCCATTGTGAGGATGAGCACTACAAATGAGTTCCAGGGCACGGTATCAAACCCGCCTGAGGCGGTGACAACCACACGGTGAATCCACTCCGGGTCCAGCCCTGCGGACAGCCAAGCCTCGCTGAACATATCCAGCGTCATGGCGATGGCGCCGGAGGCGGAGCCGCAAATGAGGGCCATAACATTAGTGATACCCACGACCGACACGGCGGTGGCGACTTTGGAGGTGCTGCTGAAGGTCAAAAGCTGATTTTTCACCACATCGAAGGCATCCGTCTGCGCTACGACCTGGGCAATGCCCACCACAGCGGTGACCATAATAAGGGGCATAACGCCATTGGAAAAGCCCTCATTCAGCGCGGGAACCAGCTCGCCGGAAGGGATGCTGCGGTAGAAAAGGAGAATACACAGGATGACACTGATGCCCAGGCCGTAGATCGGAGGGAGTTTTGCAAAGTTGATAAGCACCACACCGACCACGATAGGGAGGATGGCTGCGATGATATTGGGGGCGTTCTCCCGGTCCATGCCGGCGTCTGCCTCATCCACAGGAGGCAGGGAATTGCGCTTCCACTCCACATTTTTGGCGCGCTTGAGCTCCCACACAAAGTACAGACCACATATCGCAAAGTATACCACGGTAAATACAACACCCATGACCGGTGCGGCTGTTAGATCTGTACCAAGGATCTGTGTGGGTATGATATTGTGGCTCTGTAGACCACCGGGAGTCATCAATTCCGGCCCGATAATCGGTACAATCGTGATGGCCGGCCACATATACCAGGGGGTCCCGGTCTCCTTGAAAATAGGCTTGGCCAGGGGAAGCAGAACAAAACAGATAACAAAGGTGGAGATACCGCCGTATTCCAGAACGGCAGCCACGGCAATATAACCGATCAGTGCAAACTTGGTTCCGCACTTGTCCACCACAGTTTTGCCGATTTTCCAGGCGGCCCCGCTGGCATCATACAGCTTGCCCAGCATAGCGCCCTCGCAGAACAGAATGAAATAGGAAGCGGCGTAGGATGTAAAACTGCTGACATAGTTTACCGTCAGCGCCTCGTACAGGTTCAAGCCGTTGGTCACCGCGATGATAATGACGCTGATGATACTGCTGTACAGAATACTCCATCCCTTGTAGACCGCCGCAGTCAGGAACACCAGGGCAACCACGATGCCGCCAAGTCCGATGGCAAAGGACATAACTGCTCTCCTCCTCGATTGAAAATATTTCTGTGGATTGTCCGCTTATGAAAGGCTCAGAATGGCACGTGCCTCCTGGGAAGTGGCCACCTCATAGCCAAACTCCTCAATGACTCGACGGGCACGGGCGATCAGCTGCATATTGCTCTCCGCCAGGATTCCCTTTTTGTAGACCACATTGTCCTCCATCCCCACGCGGATATGGCCGCCTGCTGCGATGGCGGTATACATGATCTCCATCGCGCCCTTACCCACACCGAAGGCGCTCCAGGTGGAGCCGGGGGCCACCTTTTCTAAGGTGGCACGCATAAACAGCAGGTCCTCCGCCGTGGCGTCGATTCCTCCAGCACAGCCCATACAGAACTGGAAGTGGAGCGGCGCTTTCAAAATTCCCTTTTTGACGTAGTAACCCGCATCGTAGATCATACCGGGGTCGAAGACCTCAATCTCCGGCTTGACGCCGGCCTCCTGCATGGCATAGCCCATCTTCTCCAGAAAGGGGGGATTGTTGTTGAACACCCCCATGTGCATCCAGTTCATCGTCCCACAGTCAAAGCTTGCCATCTCGGGCTTCAAAGTCTTGAAGGGCGCCATGCGGTCCTCCTCAGAATTGGCGATGCCGCCCGCAGCAGTCAGATTCAAGACAATGTCGCAGTCGGGATGTTCGCCGCGGAGCGTGTCGATGACCTTACGGAAGGTCTCTACCTTCATGGAGTCGTTGCCCGCCTCGTCTCGGACATGAACATGGGCTACGGAGGCGCCGATCTTCCAGCACTGATAGATCTCCTCGGCAATCTCATCAGGCTGGAGGGGGACATTGGGATTATTCTCTTTTTTCGGCCATGCGCCAGTGGTGGCAACGGTAATGATACGCTTGTTCTTCAGCTTAGACATAATACAATACCTCTCTTTTATAAAAATTATAAAATGATCCGGACGTGTCCTGTCAGGTATAATTTCGGCTCGCCTTCAGCTGTATGATGAGCCTTCGGTTGAAGTCGTTTTTCACCTGCTCCCGTATCTCCTCCGGGTAAGAGAAGAAGCCCTCTCCCGTCTTGAGTCCCAGCTTCCCGGCTGCCACCTTGTCCTGCATCATCCCACAGGCGCGGTCCGAATTGGAAAGCTCCTTAAAAAGCGTGTTTTCCACGGTGCACCAGACGTCCAGTCCCCCCATATCCGCTACCTCCAACATGCCGGTGGTGGCACTGCGGAAGCCGGGTCCGAACTTGAGTGCCTTGTCAATGTCCTCTGGGGAAGCCGCCCCCATCTCGATGAGCGAGAACACCTCCCGCGCCAGAGCGTGGAGCATTCGGTTTGCAATGAGTCCCGGGATATCCTTGAGGACCTTGACAGGCTGTTTTTCTGCCCTGAGATAAAGCTCATAGACCTCATCGAACACCTCTTCGCTCATATTTCCGAAGTGGGAGAGCTCGGCAATGGGGATGAGATGGGCGGGATTATACCAGTGGCACACCATGGTACGGGTCTTCCTCTCCTCCGAGAGGAGCGCGGTCATCTCATGGAGAGGGAGGCTGGACGTGTTGCTGGCGAATATGGTGTGCTTGGGGCACAGGTTGTCCAGCTGTTGAAACAGATTCTGTTTGAGCTGCATATTCTCCGGGACAGCCTCAATAACGTAGTCTGCATGCTCCACAGCGGGTCCCAGCTCCCGGTAGATTGTAATGTTAGAGAGGGTCTCCTCCACTTTGGTACCGGGAATATAGCCCTCCTCCACCATAAATTGCAGCTCGGACCAGATCTGCTGCATCACGCCTTCCCGCACCTTGTCAAAGGACTCGTAAAGGTTTACCCTGTACCCGTGCATGGCGAACACGCTGGCAATGCCATGCCCCATGGTCCCAGCGCCCAAAACACTGATGTTTTGAATCATATCCATAATCGCTCCTTTTTTGATTTTTGGGATCCACCCTTCTATCGCTCAGCAAGAACCGTGCCAAGTCAAGAAGGTCTTTGCTTGCAAGGCTTTGCCCGCAGGATCACCGCAGGGAACCACCGCGCTTTGTTGCGGTTTTGCCACATTCGCTGTAGTGTTTTCACCACAGTTTTGATTGCCAATCCCATCGTGCCATGCTATAATCCAGACAGGCCGCCGGGTCAGAATGGAGGGTGCTCACCATGGATGAACTGATGCAATGCGCGCTGGAGTCCTTCCCAAACTTTGTGGTTGCGGATGCGAAGGGGCGCATCGTCTATCTGAACGAGGGCTATGCCAGACTGCTGGGCACGACCTCCCGCGCTGCCATCGGCCGCCCCGTCTCGGAGGTCATCCCCAATACACGGCTGAACATCGTTCTGAAGACGGGTCAGGCCGAAATGGGGTCCATCATGACCCTCTACGACCATGTGACAGAACGCGAGATCACGCTGGTCTGCAACCGCATCCCGGTCCGTAAGGACGGCAAGTGTATCGGCGTTTTGGCTGCTACGACAATGGGCAACATCTTTGAGGTGACCCGCCTCTATGAGGAACTCGAGCACATCAGACTGGAAAATCAGAAGTACAAGGCCGAACTGGAGGCCCTCAGAAACAGTATAAAGCCGCTGGATCGGGTCATTGGAAAGTCCTGTACCATTCGGGAGGTCAAGCAGACGATTTCGGACTATGCCGACTCCAATCTGACCTTTCTGATCACGGGAGAGACCGGCGTGGGCAAGGAGGTCTTTGCCAGGGCAATTCACCAGTCCAGCGGCCGTTCACTTCAAAGCTATGTCAAAATCAACTGTGCAGCTATTCCAGGAACGCTTTTGGAGTCCGAACTGTTCGGCTATGCGGACGGAGCGTTTTCAGGTGCGGCCAAGGGTGGCAAAATCGGCAAATTTGAGTTGGCCAATCACGGTACCCTCCTGCTGGACGAGATCGGCGAGATGCCCCTGGACCTCCAGTCCAAGCTGCTCCGCGTTTTGCAGGAGAAGGAGATTGAACGGGTGGGGGGTATCAAATCGGTGGAGGTCGACGTGAGAATCATCTGCTGTACAAATCAAAACCTGGAAAAAATGGTCCAAGAAGGGCGTTTCCGGGAAGATTTGTATTACCGTATCAATGTAGTGGAGCTGAACATTCCACCCCTGCGAGAGCGGCTGGAGGATATTCCACCCCTTTGCAGCTTTTTTCTCGAAAAAGTCAATGAGGAGAATGGCTACGCCATTACCGGCCTGGAAGAGGATGTGCTGACTCTTTTTGATGCCTACCCATGGCCCGGCAACGTCAGGGAACTGGAACATGTCATCGAGCGTGCCGCTGTGCGGTGCAAGAGCGGAATGATGACCACCAGGCATGTTGACTTTCTCGCAGCCCGTGCCAGCCGCCAGAGGGAGCAGACCCAGCTGGAACCGGCCTCCCTGCGGGAGCGCACCCAGCAGGCAGAGTTGGAATCGATTCTCCAGGCTCTGGACCGGACCGGGGGCAACAAGACCAAAGCTGCTCGGCTCCTGGGGATTGACCGCAGCAGACTTTACAGCAAGCTAAAAAAATACCATCTCGGTTCCCCCTGAGCGGCAAGGCGGCCAGCCGCCTCCCTTTCGCCAAAACTTCACAAAATTTTTATGGTTCCCTCTCTCACCCATGTGGTACAATATCTCCCATGAGGTGATCGTCGTTTTGGATCTGTTAGAGTGGCTGCAAAACAATCAGTTGGGCGAGATGGTCTTTACCACCTTGGTGTCCATGGTGCCGGTGGTGGAGCTGCGGGGCGGGCTCCCCTTCGGCGTGGCCTTGGGGCTGCCCTATTGGGCCGCCTATCTGTCCGCCGTGGTGGGGAACATCCTGCCCGCCCCCTTCATCGTCGTCTATATCCGGCGCATTTTTCAATGGATGCGCCGCCGCCTGCCCAGGCTGGACCATCTGGTGGACCGGCTGGAGGCCAAGGCCCACCTGAAGGGCCGGAAGGTGACGAAATACAAATATCTGGGGCTCATGCTTTTTGTAGCGATGCCCCTGCCCGGCACCGGAGCCTGGACCGGCGCGCTGGCCGCCGCCTTTTTGGACATGCCGCTGCGGAAGGCCCTGCCCTCCATCTTCGCGGGCGTGCTCATCGCCGGGTTCCTCATCCTGGGCCTCACCTACGGCTTCACGTCCCTTTTTTAACGAAAACCCGCCCCCGCGCATAGAATGGCGCGGAGGTGGGTCATTTTGCTACACGCTGTTTTGGAGATCTTCCTGTCCCTGCTGGCCGTGTTCGGCCTCTTTTCCCTGGGGTGGCTGGCCTTTGGACGCATCCTGGCCCCCAGGGACTTTTACGCCCCCGCCTATGCCGTGGTCCCCGCCCGGGGGGACGGCGCCGCTCTGGAGCAGACCGTCCGGGCCCTGCTGTGGCTCCGGGCCGGGGAGCTCAGGCGCTACACGGTGGTCATCGCCGACGACGGACTGGACCCTCTGGGCCGGGCCGTCGCCAACGCCCTGGTGAGCCGGGAGCCCAGGGTGATCCTGTGCCCTATGGGCGCCCTGACGGAGTATTTGGTATGAAAAGGAGTTTTCCGCCTTGGAGGAGAACAAGGAATTGACGGTCCTGGAGGGCACGGTGGACTCGGTGGTTTTCCGCAATGAAGAAAACGGCTACACCGTGCTGCGCCTCACCGTGGGGGAGGGCGAACCGGTGACGGTGGTGGGCTGCATGCCCGGCGCCGCCCCCGGCGAGGGGCTCTCCGTCCAGGGAAGCTGGGGCCGCCACGCCTCCTATGGAGAGCAGTTCAAGGCTGAGATCGTGGAGCGCCGGGTCCCCGTGGGGGAAAAGGCCATCCTGGAATACCTGTCCTCCGGCGCGGTGAAGGGGGTGGGCTCCTCCACCGCACGGCGGCTGGTGGAGGAGTTCGGCGCGGATACCTTCACCGTGCTGGAGGAGCACCCGGAGTACCTCACCCGCATCAAGGGCATCACCCGGAAGCGGGCCCTCCAGATCGGGGACGCCTTCCGGCTCCAGATGGGCATGCGCCTGCTGCTGGCCTTTCTGGGGGAGCACGGCCTCCCCCTCCAGTTGGGCATGCCCCTCTACCGCCGGTACGGAAATCAGGCCCTGGACGTGCTGCAGGACAACCCCTACCGGCTGGTGGACGAGGAGCTGGGCGTATCCTTTTCCACAGCGGATCAGCTGGCCCTGGACCTGGGCACGGCGGGAGAGGACCCCCAGCGGGTGGAAGCCGGGCTCCTCTTCGAGCTCCGGCACAACCTGATGAACGGGCACACCTTCCTCCCCGCCCGCAAGCTGGCGTGGGCCACCGGCCAGCTTCTGGGGCTGGAGGACGGTCTGCCCCTCACCGAGGCCCTGGACGCCCTGACGGAGCGGGGAGAGATCGTGCGGGAGACCGTGGCGGGTGAGGACGCCTGCTATCTGGCCCAAATGCAGGAGGCGGAGGCCTATGTGGCCTTCCGCCTCACCGAGTTCTGCCAGCGGGAGCTGCTGCCTCCGGAGGGGCTCACGGGCATCATCGACCGCATCGAGGCCGCCCAGGGCATCCAGTACGCCCCCCAGCAGCGGGAGGCAGTGGGCATGGCGGCCTGGCGGCAGGTGATGCTGCTCACCGGCGGGCCGGGCACCGGCAAGACCACCTGCCTGCGGGGGGTGCTCGCCCTCTTCGACCACCTGGGACTGGAGACCGCCCTGTGCGCCCCCACGGGCCGGGCGGCCAAGCGGCTCAGCGAAGCCTGCGGCACCGAGGCGGCCACCATCCACCGCCTGCTGGAGACCCAGTTCGACCAGCACACGGGGGAGCTGGTCTTTGCCCACGGCGAGGACGAGCCCCTGGCCGTGGACGCCGTCATCGTGGACGAGACCTCCATGGTGGACATCCCCCTCATGCGGGCCCTGCTGGCCGCCCTGCGGGGGGACTGCCGCCTCATCCTGGTGGGGGACCCGGATCAGCTTCCCTCCGTGGGGCCGGGGAATCTGCTCTCCGATCTGCTGCGCAGCGGCCAGGTGCCCACGGTGCGCCTCACCGAGATCTTCCGCCAGGCCGCCCAAAGCGCCATCGTCATGAACGCTCACCTGGTGGACCGGGGAGAGGTGCCCGACCTGCGGAACCAGTACAGGGACTTTTTCTTCCTCCGCCGGCGGGACCCCCTGCGGACGGCGGAGACCGTGGTGGAGCTGGTCAGGACCCGGCTGCCCGAAAAAATGGGCATCCCGGCGGATCAGATCCAGGTGCTCTCCCCCACTCGCCGGCACCAGAGCGGCACCTTTTCCCTCAACCAGATGCTCCAGGCCGCCCTCAACCCCCCGGAAGAGGGCAAGGGGGAGCGGCGGTTCGGCTCTTATCTCTTCCGCACCGGGGACCGGGTGATGCAGGTGCGGAACAACTACGACCTCATGTGGAAGGAGTCTGGGGGGCTGGGCGCCGGTATGGGGGTTTTCAACGGGGACATCGGCCGCATCACGGAGATCGACCCCAGGGGGGATCGGATTACTGTGGACTTCGACGGGCGGGTGGTGGAGTACGCCCCCGATATGCTGGGGGAACTGGAGCCCGCCTACGCCATGACCGTACATAAGGCCCAGGGCAGCGAGTACCGGGCAGTGGTGCTGGCGGTGTGCGACGGCGCCCCCCTGCTCCTTACCCGGGGCGTGCTCTATACCGCCATCACCCGTGCCAAAGAACTCTTCATCCTGGTAGGGGATGAGGAAAAGGTGGTCCAGATGGTCCGCAACGACCGGCAGCAGCGGCGGTATTCCGGCCTGCGGGCCAGACTGGCCGCCGCGGAGGCCGGTCCACCTGTTCAGTCCCCCTAGGAGGGGGGACGGAGGGTTCCCCCCTCCGGGGGGCGGCCAATTGGTATCCAAAACCGTTTCTTTTTCAAAGGGAAAAAGAAATGGGTTTGGCCCCCGGAGGGCGTGCCCCTCCCCACCGGAGGATTGCCCAAATTTCAAGCCGTAAGAATGCACTAAAAATAATCTAATTTTTACTGCAAAAGATATGCTTTGCTTACCTGATGAACGGAGGCAAGGCATATGGAAAACCGAACGCATCTGAGCATCCGTATGGACGGAGAGCTCCACGACAAGCTGCAATATATCGCGGCCTATGAGGGGCGGTCGATGAGCCGTCAGGTCCTGCACCTCATTGCCGCCTGCATCCGCGCCTTTGAAAAGGAGCACGGCCCCATCGATCTGGAGGACAAGCCGTGAGCGGCGGGGCGTCGGTCCTGCTGGACCTGCTGTTCCCGCCCCGGTGCGCCTTCTGCCGCGCCCTGCTGCGCCGTGGGGAGTCCGGCCTGTGCCAGCGCTGTCAACGGGAACTGCCCTGGATCTCCGGCCCCGCCGCCGAGCAGAAGCCGGAGTTCGTCTCCCTGTGCGCTTCCCCGCTGTGGTACGAGGGCGCGGTGCGCGCGTCCTTTCACCGCTTCAAATTCAAAGGCCGCAGCGGCTATGCCCAGGTCTACGGGCGGCTGACGGCCCAGTGTGTCCGGGATCACTTGTCCGGGCGGTACGATCTCATCACCTGGGTCCCGCTGTCTCCGGAGCGGCTGAAAAAGCGGGGTTACGACCAGGCCATGCTCCTGGCCTGCGCCACCGCTCTGGAGCTGGGGGACGTGGCAGTGGAGACTCTGCGGAAGGTCCGGGATGCCGAGGCCCAGTCCGGCCTCGCCGGAGGAGCCGGAGCCCGCCGGGCCAACGTACTGGGGGCCTATCAGGCCGCGGACCCGGAGCTGGTGGCCGGACGGCGGGTCCTCCTCATCGACGACGTGATCACCACCGGCGCCACCATCTCCGAGTGCGCCCGTACCCTGCGCACCGCGGGCGCCGCCGACGTGCTCTGCGCCACCCTGGCCCGGACCCCCGGACCGCAAAAAGAGCGGCCTTCCGCCCCCTTTCCCCCTTCTTTTTGAAATTGAGGTTGAAATGCGTCGGAACACCCGATATAATAAATAGGATCAACCGTACATATGCTGATAGCAAAGGGGATACATTATGGGTCTCTGGGCTAAAATAAAGGAAAAGCTTCACAGATTTCGAGGTGCTGGTATGTTCGCAAAAGACATCGGTATCGATTTGGGTACCGCTTCCATTCTCGTATACGTCAAGGGTAAGGGCGTGGTGCTGCGGGAGCCCTCCGTGGTGGCCATGGACAAGGACAAGGGCACCCTGCTGAAGGTGGGCACCGAGGCGCAGCAGATGCTGGGCCGTACCCCCGGCAACATCGTGGCCATCCGCCCCCTGCGGGAGGGCGTCATCTCCGACTTCGACATGACCGAGCGGATGCTCAAGGAGTTTATCCGAAAGGCCGCCTCCTTCCGTCTCTTCAAGCCTCGGGTGGTCATCTGCGTGCCCTCCGGCATCACCGAGGTGGAGGAGCGCGCCGTGGTGGACGCGGGCATCCAGGCCGGCGCCCGGCGGGTCTTTCTCATTGAGGAGCCTCTGGCCGCCGCCATCGGCGCGGGCATCGACATCACCAAACCCGACGGCCACATGATCGTGGACATCGGCGGCGGCACCACCGATATCGCCGTCATCTCCCTGGGCGGCATCGTGGAATCCACCTCCATCAAGATCGCGGGCGACCAGTTCGACGAGGCCATCATCAAGTACATACGCCGGAAGCACAACGTGCTCATCGGCGAACGTACTGCGGAAGAGATCAAGATGCAGATCGGCTGCGTTTTCCCCCGGCCCGAGGAGCAGACCTTCGAGGTCAAGGGCCGCTGCCTCATGACCGGCTTGCCCCGGGTGTTCACCGTCACCTCCTCCGAGATGATCGAGGCCTTCGAGGAGGTCTCCACCCGCATCCTGGAGGCCATCCACGGAGTGCTGGAGCGCACGCCCCCTGAGCTGGTGGCCGACATCTCCACCAACGGCATCGTCATGACCGGCGGCGGCAGCCTGGTCTGGGGCTTCGACAAGCTCATCGAGTCCCACACCGGCATCGAGACCCATGTGGCCGACGACGCCATCTCCTGCGTGGCCTACGGCACCGGCAAGAGCCTGGAGTGGGTGGGCGATATGCAGGACGGCACCATGAACATCTCCCGCCGCAAGCAGATGAACAACTGAAAACGCCGCTGCTCTCTTGGGGCGAATGTACTGTATGGAAAGAGGCCGGACGCATCTGCGTCCGGCCTCTTGGCTTTTGAGCTGTCAAACTCGGGCAGCGCGGCGGCCCTCCTCCAGTCCAGTATAGGGGCCGCCCTGGAGGCGGGACGTCTACGGGCGGGCGCTGCTGGAGATGTCCTGCAAAAACGGCGCATACTCCGCCCACTTCTGGCAGATATCGTACATCCGGTCATAGGGGGTGCTCTGGTAGTCATAGGCCGGGCGTACCCACAGCGTCTCCCCGTCCAGGTCCACCCGGACCAGCCCGCCCTCGGCCAGAAAGAGGACGCCGTCCCCGCTCCCGGCGGTATAGCGGACCGCCGCTCCGGTCAGGGCCGCCGGGGGCTGGGCCTCCACCCAGGCGTAGAGATACAGCCAGGTCCCCGCCACGCCCCATAAGGACAACTGCTGTCCCTCATCCCGGTAGTAGTCGGGCTCCGAATAGGTCCGCAGTCCGGTCTCGGCTCCCCCGGCCCAGGTGAAGCTCTCCAGCGTCCCCTCCTGCGCCAGCACCCGGGAGAGCCGCCCCCACACGTCGCCGGCGGGCGCGCCCTCCAGCAGCCGGATGCTGTCGGCGGAGATGTCCTCTCCCGCATACTCCTGCCGTAGCCAGTCCAGGGCCGCCCCCTCCGGGGTCAGGAGGTCCGCCTGCCCTCCTTGGATGGGGTGGACCCTGCCGGTCTGCTCCTGGAGGTCGGCGTAGTACTCCGCCACGGGTACGTCGGTGGAGGGCAGGACCGTATAGCGGCTGCCGTAGTTGTTGTCCTGCCACCGCTCCACACACCAGATGCCCCCCTCCCCCTGCACGGCGGGCTGGGAGAGGGTGAGGGTCATGGATTGGGTGTAGTCGGCGTTGTGGTAGCTCACATAGCGGTGCTCCCCCGGCCAGAAGAAGTCCCGCTCCAGCGCCGCCCCGCCGTCGCAGGCCGTCAGGCCGTTGCGGGCGATGAAGTCGGCCTGGATGGCCGGGAATGCCTCGAACAGTGCCTCCCAGTCCTTCCACCCCTGGCCGCCTGCGTCGGTCTCCCCTTCGTCGGAGCGGTAGTACTGCACATCGGTGGCGGTGCCCCAGCCGTAATAGTACGCCCCGTCCCGGGCGAAGAAATCCAGGCCGCCGGCGCCGCCGTTCACGGCCAGGTAGTTTTGCTCGTACTCCACCTGGTCGTACCGCAGGATGCAGAAGAGAAAGCCCGCGGGTGAGCCGTAGTCCGTCATGCCGTCCTCATAGCTCTTCTTCTCGTAGACCCACACCAGATACGGCGCCTCCCCCAGCTCCGCCTCCCCGGCGGGGAAGACCAGCAGCTCCTCCGACACAGCACCGGGGACGGCCAGAGTCATACCGTTGGGGAGGTCATACCCAGTTCCGTCCTCCAGCAGGGCGGAGGCGGCCTCCGGCGGCGTCTCCCGGGGCGGAGCGGTCTCCGGCGGAACGGTCTCGGCGCCGCCCACCAGGGCGCAGCCCCCCACCGCCAGGGCCAGGATCGCCGCCAGGA
>NZ_JBCOAQ010000054.1:0-11620 GCF_040226735.1 Intestinimonas sp. RTP31139st1_F5_RTP31139_211217
CCTTCTGTCCCACGCGCTGTGCTTACTGCTCCTTTATCTCCGCCGACGCGGGGAGGTCCCTGCACATGCTCGAGCCCTATCTGGATGCCCTGTGCCGGGAGGTCCGGGCCGCCGGTGCGGCGCTGCGTCGCGGGGGGCGGCGGGTGCGCTCGGTCTACTTCGGCGGCGGCACCCCCACCACCCTTTCCGCCCCTCAGCTTGACCGGCTGATGGGGGAGTTGGAGGAGGCGGTGGATCTCTCCGCGTGTGTGGAGTATACCGTGGAGGCGGGACGGCCGGACACCATCACGGCTGAAAAGCTGGCCGTCCTCCGGACAAGGGGCTGCACCCGGGTATCGGTAAACCCCCAGACCATGGAGGACCACGTCCTCCGGGCCATCGGCAGGGCCCATACCGCAGACGATATCCGCCGGGCCTGGGCCCTGGTGCGGGAAGCGGGCTTCCCCTATGCCAACATGGACCTCATTGCCGGCCTCCCCCTGGACACGGTGGAGGGCTTCCGCCGCTCCCTGGACCAGGTGGTGGCGATGGCCCCGGAAAACGTCACCGTCCACACCCTGGCCCTCAAAAAGGGTTCCCGCATCATGGCGGAAGGCGGCGGCCTCCCCAGTCCGGGGGAGGTGTCGGCCATGCTGGACTACGCCTGGGAAACGCTGCGTGGGGCTGGCTATACGCCCTATTATCTCTACCGCCAGAAGTATATGTCCGGCGGCTTTGAAAATGTGGGCTGGTGCCGTCCCGGCGGCGAGAGCCTCTACAACATCTGCATGATGGAGGAGCTCCACACCATCCTTTCCCTGGGGGCCGGCGGCGTGACCAAGCTCATCGATCCCGGCGCAGGAAGTCTGGTGCGCCTCTCCAACCCCAAGTATCCCAAGGAATATATCGACCATATCGACGCCATCGTCGCCCAAAAGGAGGATATCACATGGCCTATCAGCTAGAGGAGATCAACCGCAAGCTGCGCACCGACCCGGCGGCCTTCGTGGCCGAGTGCGACGGCGTGTACCAGACGCGGCTGGAATCTGCCGCCGACCGCATCCTGGAGCGGATGAAGCAGAGTCCTATCGTGCTTCTCTCCGGCCCATCCGGCTCTGGGAAGACCACCACGGCCCTGAAGCTGGAGCAGGAGCTGGAGCGCCGGGGCGTGAACACCCACACCATCTCCATGGACAACTACTTCAAGACTCTGGACCGGCGTACCGCGCCCCGGAACGCCGAGGGGGACATTGACTACGAGTCTCCCAGGCTCCTGGACATGGACCTGCTGGACGACACCTTCACCAAGCTCTCCCACGGGGAGTGGGTAGTGGTCCCCAAATTTGAGTTTGCCCGCCAGATGCGCAACGACAGCCGGGGCACCCCCCTGAAGCTGGGTGAGAACGAGATCGCCATCTTCGAGGGCATCCACGCCCTCAACGACGACATCGCCGGCCGCCACCCTGAGGCCACCACGCTCTATATTTCCGCCCGCTCCAACATTCTGGAGGGGGAGGCGCTGCGGTTCAAGGGCACCTGGATGCGCATCTCCCGCCGGGCCGTCCGGGACTACAATTTCCGGGGCACGGACCTGGTGGAGACCCTCTCCATGTGGTACAATGTCCGCCGGGGCGAAAAGCTCCACATCTCCCCCTTCAAGGACCGGGCCAATGTAGTCATTGACTCCTCCCTCCGGTACGAGGTTCCGGTCTTCGCCAACTACGCCGCGCCCCTGCGGGCGGCGGTGGACCAGGTATCCTCGGACAACGAGCGGTATGCAGAGCTCCAGGCGCTGGTGAAGTCATTTGACTATTTTGAGCCCCTGGACCCGGCCCTGGTGCCCCAGGACTCCCTGATCCGGGAATTCATCGGCGGCGGCAGCTATTCCTATTGACGCGGCTGCGGGCGGAACGATCCCGTCTGGGGCTGACCCCATAATTCCTCAAACTTCGATATGAAAAGGAGACATCACGATCATGTCCGAATGTACCCATGACTGCTCCTCCTGCGGCGAGAGCTGCGGGGAGCGCACCGCCCCCATGGACCTGCACGCCCCCTGCAACGAGCTTTCCAGCGTCGGCAAGGTCATCGCCGTGGTAAGCGGCAAGGGGGGCGTGGGCAAGTCCACCGTCACCTGCTCCCTGGCCGCCGCCATGGCCCGGCTGGGCAAAAAGACGGCCGTGCTGGACGCCGACATCACCGGCCCCTCCGTCCCCACCGCCTTCGGCATCCATGAGCACGCCGTGGGCAGCGAGCTGGGCATCTATCCCGCGGTCAGCAAAGGCGGTGTGGCGCTCATGAGCCTCAACCTTCTCACGGAGAACGAGACCGACCCGGTGATCTGGCGGGGGCCTGTCATCGCCGGCACGGTGAAACAGTTCTGGACCGATGTGATCTGGGGCGATGTGGACTATATGTTCGTGGACATGCCCCCCGGGACCGGCGACGTGCCCCTCACCGTGTTCCAGTCCCTGCCCGTGGACGGTGTGATCGTGGTCACCTCTCCCCAGGACCTGGTGTCCATGATCGTCACCAAGGCGGTGAAAATGGCGGAGATGATGAACATCCCCATTCTGGGGCTGGTGGAAAACTACAGCTACTTCAAGTGTCCCGACTGCGGCGGGGAGCACGCCCTTTTCGGCGAGAGCAAGGCGGACCGGGTGGCCGCCGAGCTGGGCCTGAAGGTCCTGGCCAGGCTCCCCGTCGACCCGGCGCTGGCCGCCGCCTGCGACGAGGGCAGGGTGGAGGAATACCAGCCCAATCCCATGGCTGGCGTGGCCGAGGCGCTGGTCGCCGGCAGGGTGTAAGGAAACGAGACGGAAAAGATCCCGTGGACCCATTGTCCACGGGATCTTTTTATGTATTTGGGCCTATACGGAGATGGCGGTGGCTCGGAGATCGGCGTTCATGCCCTGGTGATCCAGGGAGGCGAAGTGGTCGCAGATATGGCTGAAAAGCTGGTTGGCGGCGAAAGAACGGTAGCCCTCCCGGCGGCGGATGATGGCGATCTCCCAGGGGATCACCGGCTCCAGAGGGACGGTGACCAGCTCCTCGCACAGATCGGGCTGAAGGATGGGCAGGGGGAGGACGGCAATACACTGCTGCATGCCAACCATCTTCAGACAGAACCGGGTCATGAGGCTCTTGTAGGAGATGCGAGGGACGAAGCCGCACTCTCCGCACATACGGATAAAGGTGTCGTGAAGGGTGGCCGTCTCGCTGTAGGTAAGGATGGTCTCGTCCTTCAGATCCCGGATATGGACGCTGCTCATTTTGGCAAAGGGGTGGTGCCGGCTCACCACCAGGGAGCAGACGTTGCTGATGAGGGTCTTGCTCTCAAAGCGGTAGGGTTCGTCCACCGGCAGCATGACCAGACCCAGGTCGGCCCGGCCGGATCCCACCGAGGAGGCCACCAGCTTGGAGCCCTCCTCCACCACCGAAATGTCGATGCCGGGGAAATGACGGTGGAAGCAGGTGAGCAGGGTCGGGAAGTAGACGTCCAGCAGCACCCCGGGGATACTCATGTGGACCTCCCCCACCCGCGCTGAACGCACGTCGGTCATGGTGCGGAAGATGTCGTCATACTGGAGGAGGAAGTCCTGGACCCGCTCGTAGAGGATGCGCCCGGCATCGGTGAGGCAGAAGCTCTTGCTGGTGCGCTCGAGAAGCCGGACGTTGAGCTCCTCCTCCAGGTGCTTGATGGACCGGGTGAGCATGGGCTGGGTAACGAAGAGCTGGGCGGCGGCCTTGGTAAAGCTCTGCTGGCGGACTACCTCTACAAAGTACTTCAGCTGCTGGATCTCCATACCTACCCCTCCATATCTCTGCATCTCTTCCATAAAAACGGGGGGAACTCGTTTTCCCCCTGGGCCAACGTTGTCATGTCCCCTATCCTACCAGAAAGTGCGAAAATTTTCCAGGAAAAAAACAGCCAAAGGCGGCAATGGTTTTTTGAAGAAACTCTACAAAACTATGCGATGGAGATATAGACCGATGCGGGACGGACATAGTTCTGGGCGACTTATACAAAAAATCAGAAATATTTTCTTTCAATTGGTGTAAAGTATAATTTCTATGCATACTTGCCGCCAAAAACGGCATTTTACACCGGACAGGTCCTGCTGATATACTTGGCTACGCCGGGCGGGGCTGGCGTCCACGGCCATTTTTCCCAAAACTGTGCACAGATCCGCCACAACGGCGCGAGAGGAGAACGACAGCTGAGAGTAGGAAAGGAAGTGGTGTTCCGTGCCCAAGGTCATGTCCGCAGAGGAGGCCGTCCGCACCTATATCCACGACGGCGCCACCGTCGCCTTTGGCGGCTTTGTCGGCGCCATGGTGCCGGAAGAGGTCAACAAAACCATCCAGGAGCTCTACCTGAGCTCCTGCTCTCCCAAGGGGCTCACCGCTATTTACGCCGCCGGCCAGGGCGACTCGGGTGAGCGGGGCCTCAACCATCTGGGTGAGGAGGGGCTGCTCAGCCGGATCATTGGCGGCCATTGGGGCCTGGTGCCCCGGCTCCAGAAGCTGGCCATGGAGAACAAGGCGGCCGCCTACAACTACCCCCAGGGGGTGCTGTCCCAGCTCTTCCGGGACATCGCCGCCGGCAAGCCGGGGCTCATCACCCACGTAGGTCTGAAGACCTTTGTGGACCCGGCGCTGGAGGGCGGCATGCTCAACGACAAGGCTCGTGAGGCTGGTCCCCTGGTGGAGCGCATCGAGATCGGCGGGGAGACCCGGCTCCTCTACAAGGCCCTGCCCATCGACGTGGCCGTGATCCGTGCCACCTACGCCGATACCCAGGGCAACTGTACCTTCCAGCGGGAGGGCGTCAGCGCCGAGACCCTAGCCATCGCCCAAGCCGCCAAGAATTCCGGCGGCAGAGTCATCGTCCAGGTGGAGGACGTGGTGGAGTACGGCGCTCTGGACACCCGTCTGGTGCGGCTCCCCGGCATCTATGTGGATGCCATCGTTGCAGCCGCCCCGGAAAACCACATGCAGACCTTTGGTACCGGCTACAACCCCGCCTACTGCGGCGAGGTGCGGGTGCCGGTGAGCTCTCTCAAGCCCCTGGCCCTGGATCAGCGGAAGGTGGTGGCCCGGCGGGCCGCTATGGAGCTGGTGCCCAACGCCATTACCAATCTGGGCATTGGTATGCCCGAGGGCGTGGCGGCGGTGGCCGCCGAGGAGGGCCTTCAGGGGATGGTCCTCACCACCGAGGCCGGCACCATCGGCGGTATCCCCGCCGGCGGCAAGGACTTTGGCGTCACCATCAACCCCGACTGTATCCTGGATCAGCCCTATCAGTTCGACTTCTACGACGGCGGCGGGCTGGACGTGGCCTTCCTGGGCCTGGCCCAGGCCGACGAGAAGGGCAATATCAACGTCTCCAAGTTCGGCCCTAAGATCGCCGGCTGCGGTGGCTTCATCAACATCACCCAGAACGCCAAGAAGGTGGTGTACTGCGGCACCTTCACTGCCGGCGGCCTGAAGATTGATGTGGCCGACGGTGAGCTGAAACTCCTGCAGGAGGGCCGCGACAAAAAGTTCCTCAAGGACGTGGAGCAGGTCACCTTCTCCGGCGAGTACGCCGTGGAGAAGGGCCAGCCGGTGCTCTACATCACCGAGCGGGCTGTCTTCGAGCTCACCCCGGAGGGAGTGGAGCTCAAGGAGATCGCCCCCGGTATTGATCTGCAGAAGGACGTGCTGGACCAAATGGACTTCGCCCCCATCGTCAGAGATGTGAAGCCCATGGACAGCCGCATCTTCCAGGCCGGCCCCATGGGCCTGGCCCAGTAAATCCCCCTGCTCCTCCGGGAGAGAGAATGTGTTGAGGAGGTACAATTCATGAGTTTGTTGGGCATCGTTTTGGGGCTGGTGCTCCTGATGCTGCTGGCCTATAAGGGCTACTCCATCATCTGGGTCGCCCCGGTGTGCGCCGTGGTGGTGGCCATACTGGGCGGCTACAGCATCCTGGGCGCCTACGTCGGCGACTATATGAAGGGCATGGCCGACTATGTGTTCCAGTGGTTCCCCGCCTTCTTCCTGGGCGCCGTCTACGGCAAGGTCATGGACATGACCGGCTCCGCCCGGAGCCTGGCCGACGCCCTGGTGAAGCTGATCGGCTCCCGTTTCGCCGTGCTGGCGGTGGTCATCCCCTGCCTGTTGATGACCTACGGCGGCATTTCCCTCTTTGTAGTGGTCTTCGTGATCTACCCCATGGGCTACGCTGTCTACCGGGCCGCCGACCTGCCCCGCACCCTGCTGCCCGGCGCCATCGCCACCGGCGCTTTCGGCATCACCATGACTGCTGTGCCCGGCACCCCCCAGATCCAGAACATGATCCCCACTCAGTACTACGGTACCACTGCCATGGCCGCTCCCCTGCTGTCCGTGGTGGCCTGTATCGTCATGTTCGTCCCCGCCTACATCTATCTGGAGTGGCGTGTGGCCCAGTGCCGGAAGAAGGGCCTCCACTTTGTGCCCGATCCCAAGCACAAGGAAACCGACTTCAGCGACCGCAACCTGCCCTCCTGGCACTGGATCACCGGCCTTGTCCCCCTGGTGGTGGTGGTGCTGATGCTCAACGCCTTCCCCAAGGTGGTGCTGAACGTCACCGGTGTGGAGTTGGCCTCCAACTATGCCATTGTCATCGCCCTGATCTGCGGCATCCTGGTGGCCTGCCTGCTCAATCTGAACCAGGCCAAGGTCCTGCTGCCCGCCATCAATGACGGCGCCAACGGCTCCATGGGCGCCATCATGAACACCGCCTGCGCCGTGGGCTTCGGCTCCGTGGTCAAGGCGGTCCCCGGCTTCGCCGTGCTGACCAACCTGGCTCTGAACATGCCCGGCTCCATCCTCTTCTCCGAGGCCGTGGCCGTCAACGTGCTGGCCGGCGCCACCGGCTCTGCCTCCGGCGGCATGTCCATTGCCCTGGAGGCCCTGGGGCCCAAGTATCTGGAGATGGCCAACGCCATCGGTATGAGCCCTGAGCTCCTCCACCGCATCGCCTCCATCTCCTCCGGCGGCCTGGACACCCTGCCGCACAACGGCGCCGTCCTCACCCTGCTGGCGGTGTCCAACTGCACCCACAAGGAGTCCTACATCGACATCTGCATCACCACCTGCATCATCCCTCTGGTAGGGTCCCTGCTGCTGGCCCTGGTCTGGGGCTTCATCGGGATCTAGATTCCGCAGTTTTCTGTGCCCGGCCCCATCCCACGGCTTCGGCGCAGGCCAAACAGGAAGGAGTATACACATGACCATTCAGGAAATGAAGATCGGTGACTCCGCCAGCACGGTGAAGACCATCGGGGAGTCCGACGTCTATCTCTTTGCCGGCATCACCGGAGATCTTAACCCCGCCCATACCGACGAGGTGTCGGCCAGCCAGACCCCTTTCGGCGGTCGGATCGCCCACGGCATCCTCTCCGCCGGCCTCATCTCGGCGGTGCTGGGCATGCGCCTTCCCGGCCCCGGCACCATCTATCTGGGGCAGGAGCTCAAGTTCACCAAGCCCGTCCGCTTCGGCGACACCGTCACCGCCACCTGCACGGTCAGCGAGCTTCTTCCCGAAAAGAACATCGTCAGGCTGGAGACTATCTGCACCAACCAAGACGGCGACATGGTCATCAAGGGTATGGCCACCGTCATGCCCCCCAGGCGCTGAGAAGCCACTTCCCTCTTTCGTTCCTTCCCCCCTACCAACGCCCGAGGGCCCCGGCCACGCTGCCGCGCGTCCGGGGCCCTCGGGCATTTTGAGAGGTGGGTCGTGCTTGCGGAGACGGCGTGGGCGTGACGGCCCCTCTCTTCAATTTCCGATCAGTCCCCGGTAGTAATCCTCGTCCCCCACCCGGCCCACGGCAGAGAGGGAGACCCGGCTGAAATCAAACAGCTCCCGGGCCAGCGCCCGCACGTCCTCCGCCGTGACGGCGTTATAGGCCTCGATGACCTCGTCGGTGGTGAGAGGGCGGTCCTGGAGGAGGGTCCCGCGGCCCAGGGCGCTCATGCGGGCCTGGGTGGACTCCAGTCCCATGAGCACATTGGCCTTGGAGAGCTCCCGGGCCCGGTCCAGCGCTTCGGCGGCGGGGCCGCGCTCGGCAAAGTCCCGGATGGTACGGCAGATGGTCTCCAGGGCCTGGGCCTCGGTCTCCTTGCCCAGGGCGGTATAGATGGCGAAAACGCCGGTCTCGGCGTGGCCCGCCCCGTAGGTATACACCGAGTAGCAAAGCCCCCGCCGCTCCCGCACCTCCTGAAAGAGCCGGGAGGACATGCCACCGCCCAGCATGGAGGAGAGGAGCTGGAGCACAAAGCGCTTTTTATGCCCGTATGGGAGGCCGGGAAAGGCCAGGGTCAGGTGGTTCTGCTCGATGGCCTTTTTTTTCAGGGTAAAGGCGGGGGTGTAGCCCGCGGGCCGGGGGGCGGGGGACTTCCCCCCCTCCAGCGCCAGAAAGCGCGCCTTCAGCTCCTCCACCACCAGCTCCGGAAAGCTGCCCGCCAAGGACACCACAATGTCCCCCGGCAGGTAGTGGTCGCGCATATACTCCCTGAGCCACGCCCCCGTCATCTTCTCCAGGCTGGCGCGGGTCCCCAGGATGGGCCGGGCCAGGGGCGTCCCCTTGTACACCGCCCCCATCAGCCGCTCGGAGCACAGGTCCTCCGGGTTGTCCTGGTACATCCCGATCTCCTCCAAGATGACCCCCCGCTCAGTCTGCACGTCCTGCTCGTCGAACCGGGAGCAGAACACCATGTCGCAGAGCATATCCATGGCCCGGCTGAGATGCTCGTCCAGGCTGCGGGCGTAAAAACAGGTGCACTCCTTGGTGGTGTAGGCGTTCACCTGGCCGCCGATGGCGTCCATCTCCTGGGCGAGCTGCCGGGCGGTGCGCCGCTCGGTGCCCTTGAACACCATGTGCTCGATGAAGTGGGCGGCCCCGCCCTCGCCCGGCTTCTCGCTACGGGAACCGGTCCCCACCCAGATGCCCAGGGAGGCGGAGCGGACGGAGGGGACGTGCTCGGTGACGATGCGCACCCCGTTGGGGAGGACCTGCGTATTATATGCTTCTTCCATGTATACCTCGTCTTACAAATCGATTTTGCGGGCCGGGTCGGCCCACATGCGCGAAAGCCTCATGCGCCGCTGATCTGCCTGTTGTCCTGGCGCGCCGCAGCGCAGGAAATTCATGCCTCGTCCCGGCGAAGCGTGGTGCCCATGGTCTGGCCGGACACGGCGTCCAGCAGCATCACATGGTCGATGCGTCCGTCCAGCACAGCCACCTTGGACACGCCGTTCTCCAGGGCCCGGACGCAGCTTCTCAGCTTGGGCACCATGCCGCCCTGGATGAGGCCGCTGTCCAGCAGCTCCCTGGCCTCCGAGGCGGTGAGGGAGGAGATGGCCGTCTTGGCGTTGCGGCTGTCCATCAGAATGCCGTCCACGTCGGTGAGGAAAACCAGCTTGTCCGCCTTCAGCGCCTCGGCCACGGCGCAGGCCGCGTCGTCGGCGTTGCAGTTATAGCTTTCCCATCTTTCCCCCGCGGCAACCGGGGAGATCACGGGCACATAGCCCCCGGTGAGCAGCGTCCGGATGAGGGCGGCGTCGGCGGAGACGATCTCCCCCACGTGGCCCAGGGCCGGGTCCTTGCATCTGGCCTTCAGGATGCCGCCGTCCTTTCCGGAGACGCCGGCCGCCTTCACCCCCAGCTTCCGCAGGGCCAATACCACCTGCTTGTTGACCTGGCCGGAGAGGACCATCTCCGCCACGTCCATGGCGGTGTCGTCCGTGACCCGGTAGCCGTCCCGGAACACGGTCTCCTCCCCCATGCGGGAGAGCCAGCCGGTGATGCTCCTGCCGCCGCCGTGGACCAGGACCACGTGGACTCCCGCCATCTGGAGGGCGGCCACGTCCCGGAGGATGGAGTCCACCGCGCCGTTCTCGCCCAGGGCGGAGCCGCCGTATTTGAGCACCACCGTCCTGCCGGCGCTCTCGGCCAGACGGGGCAGGGTGTCCAAAAGGCCCAGTACCTTTTCCATGCCGTCCAGATGGTGGCTCACGTCGTATTCGTGGAGGTACCGCTTGGTGTACTCCACATCGGAAACGCAGTCGATATAGGCGGTGCCCCGCTTCTGGCGGGTCTCCGCCCCCTTGCCGGTGATGAGAATGACGGTGGGCGTCTCGCTGCCCATGACGGCCATGCGGATGGCCTCGCCCCGGTCGGGCTCGATGGAGTAGTCGCAGCCCACGTTCTCCACATGGGCGGCCATCTCCCGGGAAATATCCAGCACGTCCTCCTCGCCGGGGTCCTCCTCGGTGATGACCACCAGATCGGCGTACCGGGCGGCGATCTCGCTGAGGTCCTTCCGGCGGTCCAGGGCCTTTTTGCCCGGACAACCGAAGACGATGACCACCCGCCGACCCGGGTACTCCTCCTTCACGGAGAGGAAGAGCTTCTCAAAGGAGAGGCGGTTGTGGGCGTAATCCACAATGGCGGTGATGCGCCCGTTGGCATTCTGATAGACCTCCATGCGGCCGGGCACCCGGGCCTTCATGAGGCCCACGTAGATGCACTGCTCCGGGATGCCCAGGCCCTCGCACACCGCGATGGCGGCCAGGGCGTTCTGCACGTTGAAGAGCCCCGGCATGGTCAGCCGGAACTCCCGGCTGAAGCGGGGGGTCTTGACCCGGAAGAGGATGTCGTGGCCCTGCTTGCGGACCTGGGAGCCGAACACGGCGGCCGCCGGGTCCTGCTCGGAGAAGGTGAGGACCCTGGAGCAGTGCTCCCGAGCGGCGTTGAGGACCCGGGGCACCTCGTCGGCGTCCAGGTTCACCACCGCCAGGTCGGAGTGGGCGAAGATCTTCAGCTTGGAGGCGAAGTAGTCCTCAAAATCCGGGTGCTCAATGGGGGAGATGTGGTCGTAGCCGATATTGAGAAAGACGGCGGCGGAGAGATCCACGCCGTCCATGCGGTCGTACTTCAGGGCCTGGCTGGAGACCTCCATGGTGAGGTACTCCAGGCCGGAGGACACGGCGTTGGCAAAATGGCGCTCCAGGTCCAGGGGCTCCGGCGTGGTGAGGTGGGATTCGAACCGCTCCACGCCGTCAAAGGTGTCGATGGAGGAGATGACGCCGCTGGGCCGCTTCTTCCTGGCGGAGAGGTACTCGTCAAAGATATATTTGAGGTAGTACGTGGTGGAGGACTTGCCCTTGGTGCCGGTGATCCCCACCACGCTGAGCTTGCCGCTGGGATGGTCGTAGTAGAAGTCGGCCAGCAGCGCCATGGCCCTGCGCACGTCCCGCACCAGCAGGCAGGGGGCCGCGCCCGCCTCCTCCCACACGTGGTCGGAGAGGTAGACGAAGGCCCCTTTTTCCAGTGCCTCCGCCAGGTACCGCCCCCGGAAGTGGGCCCCCTTGACGATGAAGAGGGTCCCCGGCTCCACGGCCTGGGAGTCGCAGGAGACCAGGTGCACCGGGCGGGAGAGCAGCTCCGCCGGGAGGGGCTTGTCCGAGGAGAGGAGGCCGTGTTTCTGTAAAAGCTGCCAGTAATCGCCCAGCGGGCGGATGGGGAGGACCATCATTGTCACCTCATTTTGGTTTTTTGGGGGCTGCCCCCCGGGGGAGGCGCCGGCCTCCGGCGGGGAGGGGCAC
>NZ_JBCOAQ010000055.1:0-10706 GCF_040226735.1 Intestinimonas sp. RTP31139st1_F5_RTP31139_211217
CGTGGGACGCGCAGTCTCCGGGGTGCGTGTGATTATGGCCGCCGTCATGACGGCGGCAGTTGGCCTCGGTACCGTAGGCCAGGCGGTTCGCCAGCAGGGCCTGGACCGCAGCGTCCGCGTCGCCGGTGACCCCGGCGTACAGGGTGACGCCCGCCTGTGCCAGTGCGTTCCGGGCGCCCATACCCAGGCCGCCGCAGATCAGGGCCTCCACGCCGGCATCCTGCAGAAAGCCCGCCAGCGCGCCGTGTCCGCTGCCGTTGGTGTCCAGGATCTCCGTCCCCGTCACCCTGCCGTCTTCCACCTGGTACACCTTGAACTGCTCCGTGTGGCCAAAGTGCTGAAACACGGTCCCGTTCTCATAGGTCACTGCGATTTTCACGATGAAACGCCTCCAATTTCTGCTTTTTGGGGCATCCGTGCCCCCGGCGGCGACATTCTCCACCGTCGCACAGGCGGTAATGCCCCCCCTCCACCGCCAGCGCCTTGCGCTCCACCAGGGCCTGGGCCAGCTTGCGGCGGGCGCTGAGATAGATTCCGGTCACTGTGGTGCGGGCCACCTCCATCTGCACAGCACACTGCTCTTGGGTCAGACCCTCCAGGTCGATGAGGCGGATCACCTCGTATTCATCCACTCCCAGGGTCACAGTCCCGCTCCAGGGGGCGTCCTCCATGGGACGGAACCCGCCGCACCGGGGCAGGGTGCATACCCGTCTGCACTTCTGTGGTCTGGACATGCCGTCACCTCTTGTTCCTGACATATGTCGAAAATATCATACTCCTATTTTTGACATATGTCAATATGAAGGAGAAAAAACGTCACTTGATCCCATAGTGTTGCAGACGTTCGTAGAAGCTGGACTTTTTCATCTCCAGCAGCTCCATGGCCCGGCGCTTGTCGCCCTCTGCGGCCGCCAGGGCGCGGAGAAGCGCCTGTTCCTCAGCGTACTCCAACTGGGCTTTCAGCGGGCCGGAGAGGACGGGGGCGGCTTCCGCCGGACGCGCGCCCACGGGGGAGAGTTCGATCTCCTCAGGGCCGATGATGCTGCTCTCGCATACCGCCACCGCCCGCTCGATGACGTTGCCCAGCTCCCGGATATTGCCCGGCCAAGTGTGCTGGAGCAGCTTCTCCACTGCCGAGCCGGAGAGCTTTTTGGGCGGGATGCCGTACTGGGCGCAGACGGACTCGGTGAGACTGCGGCTGAGGAGATAGAGGTCCGAGATACGCTCACGCAGGGGCGGGATGCGCAGGGAAAAGACGTTGATCCGGTAGTAGAGATCCTCCCGGAAACGGCCCTCGCGCACGGCCTTCCACAGGTCCTGATTGGTGGCGGAGAGGATACGCACGTCCACATTGGTGGGCTTGGTGGCGCCCACGCGGTAAAACCGCTTGTTCTGGATGGCGTAGAGCAGCTTGACCTGGGCGCTCATGGGGATCTCGCCGATCTCGTCGAGGAAGATGGTGCCGCCGTCCGCCTGCTCAAAGTAGCCCGGCTTTCCGCCGGAGAGGGCTCCGGTAAAGGCTCCGCCCATATAGCCGAAGAGCTCGCTCTCAAAGAGGTCCCTGGGGATGGAGCTGCAGTTGACCTCCACGAAGGGGCCGTCGGGCCGGGAGAGACGGTGAATCTCCCGGGCCAGTTGGGACTTGCCGGTGCCGCTCTCCCCTGTGATGATGACGTTGCACCTGGCCTGGGCAGCCTTGAAGGCCAGATATTTGACCCGCTGGATGGGGGGAGAGCTGCCTGCAAAGTCGGGAAAGGCGTTGGCCGGGACCCGCATGGCCTGGTTGTCCACGTTGAGGCTGGCCTGCTCCACCTTGGTGATGAGCTCGTTGCGCTGGTCCAGCAGCTTGTGCAGCTCGGAGAGGTCGGTAAGCTTGAGCACGGCGCCGCGGACATGATTTCCTTCCCGCACCGGCAGAATGGAGCAGAGCATAAGACGCTTGTTGATGTAGAGCTCCTCGTCCAGCGTGGCGCCGCCCCCGCCGGAGAGCAGGCGGTCCATGCGCTGGGTGAGCTCGCAGGGCTGAAAGAGCTCGAAGAAGTCCCGGCCGATGACGCTGAACTCGGTGGTGCCGTCATTTTTCGGCTGGAAAGTCCCCCCCTCCAGGAGCCCTTTCAGATCCTCGTGACGGATGGTACAGCCCTTTTCCTGATAAAATTTTACCTTCCCGGTCCCGCCGTCCACCACCACCAGGTGGGCCATGGAGCGGAGATACCGGAGGTGGTAGGGCTCGCCCCCGACGGAGATGGTCAGCAGCTTTTCGTACCGGCTCACCGAAAGGCGCACCTCCAGGCCGCCGCAGCGGCCCTCGAGACACAGCTCCTGGGGCATGGCGTATGGTCCGCAGCGGCGGTAGAGGGGCTTGGACCCGCCGCTGTGATAGACGCCGGCGGCCAGCACCACGTCTCCGGGGCGGAGCTCCGGGTCGCGGATATTCAAGTGTGAGAGGTCCTCCGGCGTCATGCCGCCGTCGTCGTCCCCCAGCATGTTGTCCGCGATGAGCACAATGTCTCCAGGGAGAATGGAGCCGGCGGGATGGGAGCGCCCACCCTCCAGGACGATGCCGGTGATCTCCTTGGCCTTGCGGTTGAAGTGGGTGACGATCCCGCCCGCGTTGACGCAGACGATGCCCTCACCCACGATTTCGGTTATGGTGTCGAGCAGCTTGCTTTCCATATCGGGGGCCTCCTTTCCGGTGTTAAGGTGCTTTCATTATAGGACGAAGGAGGGCGCGGCACAAGTGCGGAGGAAAAAGACGCTCCGCTCCGGCAACCAGCCGGGGCGGAGCGCTGAAAGGAGGGGGTAGGATATTACATAATAAAGCCCAAAAATAGATAGAAGATAATAGAGAGAACGGCAAACGCGAGACAATAAGGAAACTGTGTTTTGATATGGTCGATAATATTACACCCAGTGGTGGAACAGGTCATAATAGTAGTATCTGAAATGGGAGAGCAGTGATCACCGAAAATACTACCACCCCATACAGCACCTGCCACCAAAGGAATATCTACGCCCAGCTGGAGAGCCATAGGTAGGCAAATCACCGAGGTGATCGCCATAGTACCCATAGAAGTACCGGTGGCAAAAGAAATAAGACAGGCCATCAAAAAGACAAGAACGGGCAGGAGAGAGGGAGAAAGAAATTGCTCAAAGATGGAACAAAGATACAGTCCGGTGCCAAGTTGGGAGACCACGCCTCCCATGGTAAAGCCGAAAATTAAAATCATAGCGATGGAGAGCATGCCAGACGCACCTTTGAATGCCACATCAATGAACTGTGATAGGTTGTAAATTTTTTGGGTTATACACAGAATACCGGAAGCAACTAAAGCAAGGAAGACGCCCCACAGAAGGGCATTCATGCCGTTACCATCTAAAGGATTCCCACTGCCAGTGACCGTCAGTACAACTAATACGCCCAGGATGAGAACAGCAATGGGAATGAGCATATTGCGGGCCAAAGGACGGTCGGTATCCAAATAACTTTTGTCATCGCTCACTTCGTCTAAAGAAGTAGCAGATGAGGGCGAATCCAATTCACCAGTGGTGTCAGCCCGCAGCTCAGCGGCTTTCAAAGGGCCAAAATCCTTGCGGAGCAGGCAGAGTAAAAGAGAGCCGAGGACAGCCAGCATACAATAGAAGTTTAATGGTATGGATTGGACCAACAGTGTGGCTGCTCGGGACTCCTCTACGCCGCCGGAAGTGAGGTAACCGATCATGGCGGCACCCCAGCCGCTCAATGGGAGCAACACACAAACTGGTGTAGAAGTGGCATGGACCAAGAATGCTGATTTTTCATGTGAGACCCGCATGGCATCGTTAACTGGACGAGTAACAGAGCCGACAACAAGACAACTAAGAGAGCCCGAGGTAAAGACTAGAACGCCTACTAGCCAAGTAAAAATATTGGCGGCCCGTTTAGACCTGATAACTCCTTTTTTTCGCACCATAATTTCGACAAAGCCTTCAATTCCGCCGGAGCGCTCAATGATATAGATTAACGCGCCAATCATAAGAATGGAGGCAATAACAATGGTGTTGCTGTGGCTCTCGAATGTGGTGATAAAACCATTAAGGGTGGCATTAAGCGCAGAGATGATGTGAAAACCATCAATAACGCAGAAGCCAAGGAATACACCAATAAACAGAGAAATAAATACATTTTTAGTAATAATTGCTAAAACAATAGTCAACAACGGCGGCAAGATTGATAGAAACCCAAATTCCACAAGACTCTCCTCCTAGTATTTAATGAATTCGGAGA
Source organism: Intestinimonas sp. RTP31139st1_F5_RTP31139_211217 (assembly GCF_040226735.1). Lineage (NCBI taxonomy): Bacteria > Bacillati > Bacillota > Clostridia > Eubacteriales > Intestinimonas > Intestinimonas sp. RTP31139st1_F5_RTP31139_211217. The sequence continues at coordinate 4,268 of NZ_JBCOAQ010000055.1, forward strand.
ACTCACTTTCTCAATGCCCGGCCCAGGTCAGAACGGACAACCCGGTCATGGTCTACAGCCACCTCCCCTCCGACGAGGACGTAGTCAAAGCCCTCTGGTCCGGCGTTGGGCTGGTCAAAGGTAGCGCGGTCCGCGATTCGGTCCAGATCCAGCACCACCACGTCGGCATCGGCGCCGCTGCGGAGGTTCCCTTTGTGGGAGAGCCCCAGCTTGGCGGCGGGCATGGCGGTCATTTTGTACACTGCCTCGTCCAGACTGAGACGTCCGCTTCCGACGTAATTGCGCACAAAACGGGGAAAGGCGCCCGCTGCCCGGGGATGTCCCTGGCCGTTGTCCATGAGGCCGTCGCTGGCCAGCATGATGTTGGGGTGGAGGAGGGCCATGTCCACGTCCTCCGGCTTCATCACATGGCAGACGGTGATGGTACGGGGGGCCTCCCGGCGAAGCGTCCGGAAAATGGCCTCCGTGCAGCGCTGCCCCTTGTAGGGGCCTTCGCAGACCTCGATGACGGAATAATCCGTCTGATACCGCTCCAGGAAACCGTCGTCATAGGTGGTCTCTCCGATGCGGGTGCTGAAGGCATAATAGGGATAACAGTCGCCGGACAGATCCATACCGTTGGCCCGGTAGGCGTCCATCATGGCAAGCAGCCGCTCCATCTGACCGAAGCCGCCCATGCTGCCCACATGAGAATTCTGCACCGGGAGATCCAGCGCCCGTCCCACGTCGATCAGTTCCTGTACCGCGCGGAAAATGTACGCCGCGTCGTCCCGGACGTGGGCAGCGATGAATTTGCCGGACTTCCGGCAGCCGCGGGCCGTCTCCACCATCTCATCCATGGAGATGCCGGGTACATAGCGGATGCCGAAGGAGATGCCGAAGCAGCCCGCCTCCAGCGCCTCCTGTGCCAGTCCGGAGAGACGGCGGAGCGCATCGGGGGTGATAGGAGCATATTTGTCCAGGTGTCCGGCCTGCTCCCGGAGAAAGGTGTGCCCAGCCAGCAGCCCCATGTTGACGGGCCCGCCGTCCCGGTCCATAAGCTCCAGGTATCGGATCGGGGAGACGGTGTTGATGCCGCAATTCCCGCCGATGGCGGTGGTGACGCCCATCCTCAGCATGGAGGTCATGATGCTGGGGATCAGGCGGTCCCGGACCGGATCATAGGGGTCCTCGTGCATGTGGATGTCGATGAAGCCAGGACAGACATATTTTCCGACGGCGTCCAGAACAACGTCGGCCTCGGGCTCGTCCTGCACGGTGGCCAGGACCTTTCCGTCCTGAAGGAGGAGGTTGTTCCTGGCATGAATATGGTTGGCAGGATCGATAATGGTGCCGTTTTTGATCAGGGTTCTCATGCTGCGGCCTCCCTCAACTGTTCAGCGACGCCGGGATGATCTGATTCCGGATCAGATCCTCATAGCTCTGGCGCCGGACCATCAGCTCATCCCGCCCGTCCTTGACCAGGACCACTGCGGGGATGGGGTTGCTGTTGTAGTTGCTGGCCATGGAATAGCCATAGGCGCCTGTGGAGAGGACGGCCAGAATGTCGCCGCTTTCCGCTGCTGGGAGCGCCGCGTCCCGGAGCAGGATATCCCCGGATTCACAGCACTTGCCGCAGACGGTGACCGTCTCGGCCGGCGCTGCGTCCGCCTTGTTGGCCAGGATGCCCCGATAGACGGCCTGATAGAGGGCGGGACGGATGTTGTCCGTCATGCCGCCGTCCACCGCCACATATTTGCGCACGCCGGCGATCTCTTTGATGGCCCCCACGGTGTAGAGGGAGAGAGCGGCGTCCCCGACGATGCTGCGGCCCGGCTCAATGACCACGGCGGGGCGGGGGAGCTCCAGCGCGTCAAAGCAGGCGGCGATGCGTTCCAGCATGGGGTCCAGATAATAGCGGTAGGGCCTGCGCTCCTCCGTGGTGTAGGTGATGCCGAATCCACCCCCCAGGTTGAGCTCTGAGACGCGGACGCCAAAGCGGTCTCTGACCTGTCGGACCAGCTCCAGCACCGCCTCCACCGCCTGGAGATAGGGGGAGGCGTCGAAGAGCTGGGAGCCGATGTGAAAGTGAAAGCCCAGAAAGTCCACATGGGGCGCAGCGACGGCCCGCTCCACAGCGGGATAGATGACATCCTCATCCGGGGGGAAGCCGAACTTGGAGTCCTTTTTGCCGGTGACGATGTAGTCATGGCTGTCTGCCTTAACGCCGGGAGTCACCCGGTAGAGGACCTTCATCCGCTTTCCTCTGGCGGCGCAGAGGGCTTCAATGGCCTCCAGCTCGTGGGCCCCGTCCACGATGATCCGGCCCACGCCCCGGTCCACGGCCAGCTCCAGCTCGCCGGGGAGCTTGTTGTTGCCGTTGAACTCGATACGCTCGGGCGGGAAGCCGGCTGCCAGGGCGGTGTAGAGCTCGCCGCCGGACACCACGTCCACGCACATCCCGGCCCGCTCCACCAGCCGGCACATGCCGGTGGTACAGAAGGCCTTGGCCGCATAGGCGACCCGGCTTCCCGGCCAGCGGTCCAGAAAGTCCCGGCGCAGCTCGTCGAAGCGGCGCTCTATGGCGGTCTGGGAATAGACGTACAGAGGGGTTCCATATTTCTTGGCCAGCTCCGTGACGTCACAGCCATCGAAGAAGAGCCTGCCGTTTTTGGTTTCCATCATATGATCGGACCTCCTTTTTGGTACCGCCTATAGAATAAGCAAATTTCATGCCAACCAGAGGGCGGGACGCCGCAGCCCCTGCCCCGCTAAGAAAAAGCGCCGTCAGCGGCCCGGCCGCCAGAAAAAGATGGTCCAAAATATCGGAAAAATAGCAGCAGAATGTTCCGAAAATTCGGACTATCAAGAGCAACAAATGCGGCATCTCTGGACGGGAGCCCTCTTGAAGAGAAGGCCCGCCTGAGAGAAGCCCGGGGCCATGGGGCCGGAGAGACGGACCGCCCTCCCTGGCCGCCGCCTGTGAAAAAAGGTGCGGGTTTTGTGGAGCTTTGGGCGGAGGTACGTCCATTTTCCTTGCAATTCGGCGGGAGAGTATGCTACAATAAAAAGACTTGTAAAACGCTAGGAGGCCGCTGCCTTGTCCAAATACGAATCCGAAATCTCACGCCGCCGCACCTTTGCCATCATCTCCCATCCCGACGCCGGCAAGACCACCCTGACCGAGAAGTTCCTGCTCTACGGCGGAGCCATCGCCCAGGCCGGTGTGGTCAAGGGAAAAAAGAACAGCCGCGCCGCCACCTCCGACTGGATGGAGATCGAAAAGCAGCGCGGCATCTCCGTCACCTCCTCGGTCATGCAGTTCCAGTATGAGGGCTTCTGCATCAATATCTTGGACACCCCCGGTCACCAGGACTTCTCTGAGGACACGTACCGTACCCTCATGGCCGCCGATTCGGCCGTTATGGTCATTGACGCGGCCAAAGGCGTGGAGGCCCAGACCCGGAAGCTCTTCAAGGTGTGTGTGATGCGGGATATCCCCATCTTCACCTTTATCAACAAAATGGACCGGGAGGCCCGGGACCCCTTTGAGCTCTGCGAGGAGATCGAGAAGGAGTTGGGGATCGACACCTATGCGGTGAACTGGCCCATCGGCTGCGGCAAGGACTTCAAGGGCGTCTACGACCGGAACAAGCGGGAGATCATCCACTTCACCTCCAACGGCGGCGCCAGGCAGGCCACGGCGGTAGAGGTGGGCCTGGACGACCCGGAGCTGGACGGCCTGATCGGCCCTGCCTTCCGCACACAGCTTCAGGACGACATCGAGCTGCTGGACGGCGCCTCCTGTGACTTTGATATGGAGCGAGTGCGCCACGGAAAGCTCTCCCCCGTGTTCTTCGGCTCTGCCCTCACCAATTTCGGCGTGGAGCCATTTCTGGAGGACTTCCTCCGCATGACCACGCCGCCCCTGCCCCGCCAGGCGGGGGAGGTGATCGTGGACTCCATGGACGACGAGTTCTCCGCCTTCGTCTTCAAGATCCAAGCCAATATGAACAAGGCCCACCGGGACCGTATCGCCTTTATGCGGGTGGTCTCCGGGCGCTTTGACGCGGATAGGGAGGTCTACCACGTCCAGGGCGGCAAGAAGATCAAGCTCTCCCGGCCCCAGCAGCTCATGGCCGCCGAGCGGGAGATCATTGAGGAGGCCTACGCCGGAGACATCATCGGCGTCTTTGACCCCGGGATCTTTTCCATCGGCGACACGCTGTGCGCGCCGGGGAAGAAGTTCCGCTTCGACCCCATCCCCACCTTTGCGCCTGAGCACTTCCGGCGGGTCCGACCTCTGGACACCATGAAGCGCAAGCAGTTTCTCAAGGGGATGGAGCAGATCGCCCAGGAGGGCGCCATTCAGATCTTCAAAACCCCCTATACCGGCATGGAGGAGGTCATCGTGGGCGTGGTGGGCACCCTCCAGTTCGACGTGCTGGAGTACCGGCTCAAAAACGAGTACGGGGTGGAGCTCTATATGGAGGGACTGCCCTACGAATATCTGCGCTGGATCGAAAACGACACCGGCGAGCCCATAAAGGAAGAGCAGCTCATTCTGGGCACCGACGTAAAGCTGGTGGAGGACTACAAGGGGAACCAGCTCCTCCTGTTCGCATCCCAGTGGTCCATCCACTGGGTCCAGGACAAGAACAAGGACCTGACCCTCACCGAGTTCGGCGGGGCCCGGGACAGCCAGGGCTGAAAACGACGGAGAACAAAAGAGGTCCGGACCGCATAGAAGCGGCCCGGACCTCTTTTTTCTTTCCCGAGCGAGAGAAAAAGCGCACCAAGATCAGCGGATTTGTATAGAATGAAGCAGTTCTCAAGAGGAGGGCGGCAGGATGGAGGAGGAGCAGAAAAAGACGCTCTGCGCACAGCTTGGGGTGGTAGACGATTCCCTGTTTTTTTTACTGCTGATCATTGCCGCCACACTGCTCTCCTTCTGGTCGGTGTCCCTCCAGCGAAAGGGGCTCTGCCTCACCATCCAGGGGGAGACGGAGACCGCCGGACAACTGCCCCCTATCTATCCCATCCGGCACAAGGCCTCCGCCATCATCGTCGGCGCGCTGGGCTTTTTCCTGTGCCTGGCTTTGCGTACGCTGGAGGAGGCAGAAGAGGGCGGCGACTGTGTGGCGAAGCGGTCGGCACGGAGCAACCTGTGGGCGTCCTTATTTGTGCTGCTGGCCGCCATGCTCCGCTATCAGGACCTGGATTTTGTGGAGCGGTGCCAGGCCTCGCTGGAGGAGGAGGACACGCTACCAGACTGAGAACCTGTACCGACAAGCATTCCGCAGCATCGGGGCGGGGCCTTCCCGCCGTACCGCGTTGATTTTCTTTGCCATACGCGGAATATGGCGGCATCAATCGCCTTGTCCAACGGAAAAGCCACGCCCGCCTGCCGTGCCCTGCTGATGTGTACAGGTTTTGATTTCCTTGGGGGGAATGTTATGACAGATTTGGAGATTTTGGCACGGATCGTCCAGTGTGAAGCTGGGGGAGAGGGGGAACAGGGGATGAAGGCCGTGGCCTGCGTGGTGATGAACCGGGTCCATGTGGACTACGGGGAGTACGGCAGGCTGGCGACGATCAGAGAGGTGATCTACCAGACGGGCCAGTTTGACTGTGCCCGGGAGACCATTCGAGGCAAATACAACGCCCAGAATATTTACAACATGTCCGTGGAGGACATCCACTACGACATTGCGGAGTGGGCCATAGCCGGGAACCGTCTGACCAACCTGGGCTTTGCCCTGTGGTATTTCAACCCCTTCAGCCCAAGCTGCCGGCCCAATTTCCCGTCCAATGTGGGGGAGTTCGTGGTGCGCATTGGGAACCACTGTTTTTACAACCCCACCGACGCTTACGCGGATACATAGCATGGGGAAGGGCCGGCGGAGGACCGGCGGCGATCCCCAATTTTCATGATGGAGGAGAATGGTTTTATGAATCAGTTTTATCCCGACGGGATGCGTGACATGGCCTTGAACCGGGCCCAGGAAAACGGCGGACTGGTGACGCCTCCCGAAGAAGACTTCAATACCGACGCCATGCGGGGCTCCATGCAGCAGATCCTGGCCGACAACCTGGGCAATTTCGTGGTGTGCGAATTCCTGGTGGGGACCCAGGCCATGACCCGGAAAGAGGGAATCCTGTACAATGTGGGGCGCAGCTATTTGACCCTCTATGAAGAGAACAGCCAGACCTTTGTGGTCTGTGATATCTTCTCGGTGAAATTCGTGACCTTCTATCTGCCCGGCCAGCGTCCCGGACAGAGCGGAGGGGGCATCAGCGTCCCCACGGTGAATATTCCCGGGGTGGGCACCCTTCCGGCGGGTCCTTATGGGATCGGAACGGGCTCCGGAGAAGTGGGGAGCAGCACACAGCCCCGCTCTACCGGCAACCGCTCCCTGGGCGGCAGCCGATAGGCGCGGAAGAGGAGCAGAGAGAGGGG
>NZ_JBCOAQ010000056.1:0-10498 GCF_040226735.1 Intestinimonas sp. RTP31139st1_F5_RTP31139_211217
CCCTGGCTCTGGCTGTCCGGGGCGGCCGTTCCCGCGCTGTGGCATGGGATCGGATACCTGCGCTTCCGCGACCATGTAAGGCGCTGGGGAAGGCCGGTGACGGACCCGGCGGCTGTGGACATGCTGGAGGCACTGCGGGCGGAGCTGGGGATCGCGGCCCCGGGGGAGCTGGTGGAATGTCCCGGCGTGGCGGGGCCCATGATGACCGGCCTGCTGCGCCCCACCATCCTCCTGCCGGCGGGCGGAGTGGACGGGGAGGCGCTGTGGTTCATCCTGCGCCATGAGCTCACCCACTTCCGGCGGAGAGACATCGGCTACAAGCTGCTCCTCCTGTGCGCCGCCCTGGTCCACTGGTTCAACCCCCTGGTGTGGATCATGCTCCGCGCGGCTGAGGGGGACATGGAGCGCGCCTGCGACGACGACGTGGTGAAAGGGCTCTCCCGGGAACAGCGGGGCCGCTATGGACAGACCATCGTGGACGCTCTCCGGCAGGAGAGGAAAACGCGAAAGGAGGCGGCGGAATGAGGGCACCCCACACCTATTTCTCCACCGAATTCCACGGCGGGACCCGGGCCCTCCGGGCCCGGCTGAGCAATCTCTTCGCCGCTCCCCGGCGGCGGGGACGGCTGCCCCTGCTGGGCCTGGTGCTGCTGGTGGGCGCCTTGGGCGGACTGGTGGCCTGCCATGGTGGCAGCTCCGCCACCATTGCCATGGACACCCAGTATTACGACGACAGGGGCAGCATTCTGGAGATCCCGCAAATCACCGGGGACCGGAGCGAAGCGGCCCAGGCCATCAACGCCGCTCTGCTGGCGCGGAAAGCGGTCTATCAGACCTATGTGGACGATCCCTACCGGGACGCAAGCTGGTGCGAGGTGACGGCCTGGCCCACCACCACGGACCGCTATCTGAACCTCGCCCTGGTGGAGAACGTCTATCCCACCTATGGCAGCGATGGGACGCTGTTTTCCTGGGTCTATGACAAGAAGGACCGGCGGGAGGTGACCCGGGAACAGGCGCTGGAACTGGCGGGGACCACGGAGGCGGACCTGCGGGAGGCCGTGGCGGTGCTGCTGGCGGACGGAGAGCTCTCCCTGCCGCTGGATCCGGACACCTTTGAGATCCGGGGCTTCCGCATCGATGCCGACGGGGAGGTCACCTTCTATCTCGGAGGAGCGAACAGGGACGGTGCGGAGGGCATGGACGCCTGGTATGGCCTCTACGTCTGGAGCGGCGGGACTGCGGCCCGAATGACCGGGGCGCAGCCGGTGCCGTCGGAAGGGCTGGACCAGCGGGAGCCGCCCCTCTGGTATCAGTGGCGGGAGACCGGCCTGGGGCCGGAGGGGGGATTCGTCACGGCCCGCATGGACCCGGAGATACTGGCCGGGGCCGACGCCCTCAGGTCTCTGGCGCCCCAGGCGCTGGGAACGGATGGGGGGCGGCTGAACGTGAGCTATGCCTATTCGGACGTGAGCCATGCCTATTCGGATGAGGACCTGGCCTGCTGGTGCTATGACATTTTCGGTTCTGACGGGACCCTTCTGGCCCAGGGGCGGAAGAGTTGGACCGGCGGCGTGCTGTCTCTCTGCTTCCCCGGTGAGCCAGGGCCCCCCATCTACCTGGCAGGCGTGGAGATCCCAGAGGCGGCGCTGGACTTTCAAAGGCAGATCCGGGAGGAGCTCATCCCCCAATACAGTGGGCTTCCGCCGGGAGAGGAGATCTCGTTCCTTTACCGGGGAGAGGTCCTCACCGAAGCCTTTCCTCCGGTATGGGGATTCCGCGCGGTCCGGCAGACGGAAAAGGGCTGGGCGGTGGTCAACGATTACTACCAGGACCAAGAGGACCGGCAGGTCATGGAGGTCAATTACGATTTGGGCGGGCTCCTGGCGTACTTCAGGGGCACCTTCCGCTTCCCGGCGTCCTTTGCCGACCCGGAGGAGCGGTTCTACCCCGAACTGGTACAGAGGGCGCGGCGCCTGGCCGCGGGTCCCGACGGCTGGTCCATGGGGGAGATGACGCTGGCTGCGGCCGTCTACTTCCCGGAGGACGCCTCGGCGCGGGGCTATGAGGGGGTGGGCGCCTACCTCTGTCCAGTGACCCTCGCGGACCGGCCGGGGTGGGAGGACGACGCGCCCTACGCGGTCTATCTCTACGACATAGGCGGTAGGTACACCTACGTGGGTAACTTTACCCGGGAAGAGGCGGGGACCCGGGAAGCCCTCCGCGCCCTGGCCATGGGTTATTTTGAGAACTGGGAGGCCGGAGGCGGAGACCGCTTCCTCAACTATGTCGCCGGGACAGACCACTATGACCCGCAGGGGGGATTTTTCACAAGCGATGGGCTCCACCTCTCCTGGCAGACCCCGGGCTCCGGAGATGGAGACAACCTGGCGCTGGTCTTCCGCAGCACGGAGCGGGGACTGGCCGTTTATTACCGCTATGCCTACGAGCGGTATGTAGCCACCCACGGCGGTGTGGAGCCGGTGTCCGTTCCGCCAGGTTCGGGCTGTCTTGTGGAGCTGCTGGCGGGGCCCGGCGATCCGCGGGAGCGCGTGGGAGAGAGGGAGCGGCCCCTTGCGCTGGAGGGACTGCCACCGCCCGGAACGCCCGCTGAAAACGGCTGGTACTATCTGGCCGTGACATCGGAGGAGTGGTACCCCATCTCCCGCTATGTCACGGACTATCTGCGGATTCTGGAGTGGCTGTCGAACGGTTCCACATTCGGTTTCTATTAAGGCCGGGGCCTGCTGGAAACCGGGACGCCGGCCGTCCGCCGCGCTTCCGACCAAAGGGTCGCGAGGCTTTCCACACAAGAGACGAAAAAGAAGGGGAGAGGGGTCATGAAGCGCCCACACACCTATTTTTCCACGGAATTCCACGGCGGGCCCCGGGCGGTCCGGGCCCGGCTGGGCAATCTCTTCGCCGCGCCCCGGCGGTCGGGGCGTCTGCTCCTGCTGTGTACGGTGCTGCTGGTGGGCGCGCTGGGCGGACTGGTGGCCTGCGACGCCGCCCGCGATGGAGAAAGAAATCCATTCCCCGTTCCGGATGAGGTATACGCCATGGCGTTGGAGCTGGCGGGGCCGGGGGGAGAAACGGTGGACCTGAAGCTGGCCTTCTCCGCCGAGGCTGTGCTGCCCGGCGCCACTCTGGAGGCCTATACCATGGAGCCGGGCGCGCGGCCGGAGGGCCCGGAGGGCCATGCGTTTGACGCCGCCTTCACCTTTCTGGTGGTCCGGCTGGAGGGGGGAGCGCGGAGCCTGCTGGGGAGCTTCTCCGTCGGGGCGGACGCGGGCGCGCCGGAGTACGCTGTGGCGGACTACCTGCGGGCTTCCGGCAACGAGGACGCCGGTCGACGGCTCTCGTTCCTCCGCCTTCTTTCCGACGCGGACGCCGCTGTAGCGCCCTTCCTGGATCGGGCTGAGATCGAGGGGGCTCCTGTTTCCGACGAAAACGGCGTCGTCTGGCGCCGCCTGGCCGGATATGAAAAACAGGAGGGCCTCCCCATGGAGGACCAGCTCCTCTCTCAGCTCCGCCGGGTGTTCGCCCAGGACCTGGCCGAGCGCCTGATGCAGCGATCCGACGGGACGTTCCGGGAGTGGAACGATGGGCTCTGGATCCGCTCCGACGCGGCGGAGCGCTTGGGCTGGGACTTCACCGCGGACCTTGCCACCCTGCGCTTCAGCGGCGCTTACGGCTGGGATACCGCGGTTGTGGACGGCACCGCCCGGGGTGCGCCCATCGAGTGGCATTTCCGCATGTCTGAGGACGGAGACCTCCGGCCCTATTTTATCCACTACTACAGCCTGTGCGGCGAGGGCTGGCCTTCCGATGCGGAGTGCGCCTTCCTGCTGGGTGGAGCATGGTATGTCCTCTTCCAGCAGGGGGAGCCGGACCTGGGCGCGCCCCTCTCCAGCGAGAACTGGACCGGGGACTCCGGGTATGAGGGCAGCCGTTTTCTCACCAGGACTTGGGACGGCGTGGAGGTCCGGTACAGCGTGGACGAGGCCGCGGACCTTGCCACGGCGTACGCCGTCTCCGTGACCGCGCCGGGCATCCCCAATTGGCGGGGGATCGAGGTCGGGTCCACCCGAGCTGCAGTCCTCGCGGCGTATCCGGAACTGGACGAAGCGGAGCAGGAGAAGCAGAACGGCACCCGCGACCTGCTCTTCTGGGGACGGCCCGTGGGCGGGACCTTTGTGGGGTTTCGGCTGGAGAACGACGTGGTGGTGCAGATGGACAGTCAGTTCGTATCCGACTGAGAAGGCGGAATACAGAGCGCGCGGCGGGACCTCCCGCCGCGCGCTCTGTATCTGTATCCATATCGGTCCTTACTGTTTTAACGCCTCCGGCATCTCATGGCCAGCCTTCTGGATCCCACGGCGCAGCCAGTTCCCCCGGGCGTAATAGATGATATAGAGGATGGAGGTGACGCTCCAGCTGATGGGATAGCTCACCAGCACGGTCTCCAGCACGTTGCGGTGCGGGAGGACCAGCAGCACCCACAGCACCCGCAGCACACACACGCCGCTGCAGGTAAGAAGCATGGGCTTGAGGGAGTCGCCTGTACCCCGGACCGCGCCGGAGAAGATCTCAATGCAGACGAAGGTGACGTAGAAGGGGACGGTGAACCACATGACATGCCGGCCCAGGGCGATGACCGCGCTGTCGGAGGTGAACATACGCAGCAGGATGGGGGCCGCGCCGCAGAAGAGGAGGCTGATGAGGGCCGTCACACCGAAGGTGACGCCCAGGCAGACCATCACGCCCTTCTTGAGCCGGTCGTACTTCCGGGCACCGAAGTTCTGGCTCACAAAGGTGGTGATGGATACGCCGAAGGCGCCGGAGACCATCCAATAAAAGCCGTCCACCTTGCCGAAAGCGGTCCAGGCGGCCACGGTGACGGTGCCGAACGAGTTGATGCAGGACTGAAGCACCATGTTGGAGATGGTGTACATATTGGACTGAATGCCCGCCGGGAGCCCGATGCGCAGGATGCTTTTGAGTTTGTCGGGGTGGAAACGGATGGCGCGGAGGTCTACGCAGTAGACCGTGCCCGGCTGGAGAAGGGAGACGGCCACCAGCACGGCGCTCACCACCTGGGACAATACGGTGGCCAGCCCCACACCGAAGACGGCCATGTCCAGCACCACCACAAAGAACAGGTCCAGCACGATGTTGGTGAGGCATGCGGCGATGAGAAAGTAGAGGGGACGCTTGGTATCGCCGATGGCGCGGAGGATGCTGGACCCCATATTGTAGATGAAAGAGGCCATGGTCCCGCAGAAGTAGACCCGCAGGTAGGTGAGCGCGTAGCCCATCACGTCCTCAGGGGTACCCATCATGCGAAGGACCGGGCCGGAAAGGGCGATGCCCACGCCTGTGATGACCACGCCCGCCGCCAGGGACAGGGCGATGCCGGTATGGACGGCCTCCCGCAGGTCTTCTCCCTGCCGGGCGCCGTAATACTGGGCGATGACCACTGTGGCCCCGGAGGAGAGGCCCACAAAGAGGTTCACCAGAAAGTTGATGAGCACCGCTGTGGGGCCGCCTACCGCGCCCAGGGCGGCGGTACCCACAAAGTTCCCCACGATGATGGCGTCCACCGTGTTGTAGAGCTGCTGGAAAAAGGTGCCCAGCAGGATGGGAAAGAAAAATGAGAGGAGGGGCTTGAGGATGGCCCCCTCGGTGATCTGATTGTGCAAAGCGGCGAACAGCTCCTTTCGGCGGCGGCAGACGGCATAAACCCGCCCCGGCTGTCCGGGGCGGGCGCGGGAAAATTCTGGCCGAGCGGCAATCATACCACAGCACTACAGTAAAGTCAATCCGTTGATGTCCAGCTTGAAGGTGAGGCCGAAGAATTCCGCCGCCTTTCTGCACAGGAGCATGCGCTGGAGGAAGATCTCAAAGTAGTCCATCACGGCGCACACCTCCGTATTGATGGAAAGGGTCAGGGTGACGGTCTTGGCCTTCTGATCCAGCCGCAGGTCGGACTGTTCCACCGCGTAATTCACCCGGTCATGGATGTCGAAGTTGATGGTATCCCGGTTACGGACCCGGCTGCGGCGCACGTCGGTCTTGTCCGCCAGCAGAAGGGCCGCGGCGATGGCGTTCACCGGAAAGGCGGTGGAATCATCATGATGGCCGATGGCTGTGATGACGGCGGCCACATCGGAGGGCTCCATGCCCATGTTGTCCAGGATCCGGAAGGCCATTACCGCTCCGGTCTGGGCGTGGTCGTTGCGGTTGACCACGTTGCCGATGTCGTGCATAAAGGCGGCGATCCGGCACAGCTCCACCGTGTGGGCGTCGTAACCCAGCTCCTGCAGCAGGTCGCCCGCCACCACGGCGCACCGGGTCACGTGGGCAAAGCTGTGCTCGGTGTACCCCAGGGCCAGCAGGGAGGCGTCCGCCTGGGTGATATAAGTCCGGATCTCCTCGGACTGCTTGACGGTCTCATAGGTGATATGCATATGCTCCATCTCCTCGCTGGTCCTATCATATAATAAAGAAATAGAGATTGCAACGGGCAAACTTGTTAAGAAAAGCTTTATGTCCTGTTCACAGCCTATTCACCAAATTCTTCCCTTGGGGGCGTATACTCTCCTCATCAGGCGAGAGCCGATTCTATATAGATCGCATCACTTCTTCCTCCTCTCTCTTTTCGACAAAGGCGCGGGCCGGCTAAAAAGCCGGCCCGCGCCTTTGCCCGCTGGAAGGAGCCGCGGCGATCTCCCTTCCCTTGCCTGGACCGCAGAAATGGGAGAAACAGCCCGCATCGCAAATTGTGACAGCAAAGAAAAGGGCGTTGCCTGCGGCTTCGAAACAGACCGACAGGCTCTGACAGACCAAGGACCTCCGCCGACCCCCAAAGGGGCTGGTGAAGGTCCTTTTTGCCGGGTCCCAATTCAATTTTATGTTCCCGGTTATGAACGGTGTATAATGGCATGAATACTACAAGTAAATACCCGGAAGCGTCCAAAAATGAATACTTCTTTTGGTCAAGCAACCTCTGCTCCGGGAATACAAAGGGGGATTGGAAGTTTGCCAAAGGGACTACGTTACACCTTGTTCAGATCGTAAGGCGTGGTCTGATAGACGTAGTAATTGAGCCAGTTGGTATAGAGAAGCTGCCCGGCGCTCCGCCAGCGGACGATGGGGGGGCGGCAGGGATCGTCGCCGGGAAAGTAATTATAGGGCACATGGATCTGCAACCCTTTTTCCCGGTCCCGGAAGTACTCCCGGGCCAAGGTGTCGGGGTCGTATTCCGGGTGACCGGTGATGAAAAACTGGCGGGAATCCTCACTCTTCACGGCAAAGACCCCGGCGTCTCCGGAGACGGCCAGCAGCTCCAGACCGGGCGTGGAACGGATATCGCTCTCCCACACCTCGGTGTACCGGGAGTGGGGGGCCTGGAAGACGTCGTCAAAGCCGCGGAACAGGGGGGAATTGGGTTTAAGTACCCGGTGGTCGAACACGCCGAAGAGCTTTTCCGGCAGAGAACGCTTCTCCACGCCGTAGTGGAAGTAGAGCCCCGCCTGTGCGCCCCAGCAGATGTGGAGGGTGGAGTGGACATGACTGCGGGTCCACTCCATGATCTCACACAGCTCGTCCCAATACTCCACCTGGGTGAAGTCCAGGTTTTCCACCGGCGCGCCGGTGATGATCATGCCGTCGTATTTCCGCCCGCGGACCTGATCGAAGGTGGTGTAAAAGGACTCCAGGTGGTCCTCGTCGATGTGCTGGGAACGATAACTGGAAGTCCGGAGCAGCTCTACCTGGACCTGGAGGGGCGTGTTGGACAGCTTGCGCAGGATCTGTGTCTCGGTGACGATCTTGGTGGGCATCAGGTTGAGGATGAGCACCTTCAGGGGCCGGATATCCTGGTGCAGAGCCCGGTATTCGGTCATGACGAAGATATTCTCCCCCTCCAGGGTGGCGCGGGCGGGGAGGGAGTCGGGAATTTTGATGGGCATGGTGTGGATTACCTCCGGTGAGAATCTGGATATACAGGTAAGGGCTAGGCTGCCGCTTCGCCGGCGGCCTGGGAGAAGAAGCGGAAAAGCATGACGGCGGCCTCTGCACGGCTAGCGCCGCCGGTGGGATTCAACCGCCCGTCGCTGCCCAGCAGGATGCCTTGCTCCACGGCCCAGGCCACTGCCTGGCTGGCCCAGGGGGAGACGGTGTCGGCATCGGAGAAGGAGGAGAGCCCGCCGCTGTGGGAGGGTTCTCCGGCATACCGGTAGAGCAGCAGGGCGAGGCTCTCGCGGGTGAGGGGGACGTCGGGAGAGAAGCCGCCGCCCGTGCCGGTGGTGATGCCGCTCTCCGCCGCCCAGGACGCCGCATCGGCATACCAGGCGTCGGCAGCCACATCGGAGAAGCTGCTCTCCGCATCAGGCTGGGGCTGGCCCTCCGCGCGGTAGAGAATGGTGCACAGGGCGGCGCGGCTGACAGGGACCGAGGGCTGGAACCCGTCCCCCGTGCCGCCTATGAGTCCGGCGGAGACCAGCGCGCCGATCTCCGGAAGCGCCCAGTGGTCCTCCAAGTCATAGAGACCGTAGAGATCGGTATAGAGGTAGCCGCTCAGCTCCCCGCCAACGCCGGACACAGTCTCCTCCTGAAACACGTCGGGGAAGCCGGCCCGCGCCATGGTCTCACGGTAGCCGCTCTCATCCGAGAGACGGATGAGATTCAGATAGGTGTCCACAGCCCCCTGATAGTCATCCTGGGAGGTCAGGAACAGGTCCAGGGCAGAGAGGGCGGAGGTGGCGTAGCTGATATAGTAGAAGGGGGACTCAAAGGTGTGGTTCACCTCCACCCAGTCGTAAGCCTCGTCCGAGTCCGTCGCATAGACATAGCCATACTCCTGCGCAAGGGTGCGGAAAAGGCGGTTGACATCCTGAAGCGTGGGGTCTTCCATGTCGAAAAACTCAACCTGAAACTCACCGTAGAGGCAGCCGTCCACCACAGCATGGAGCAGGGCGTAGAGGTCGGCGCCCCGGAAGGCGTCCCCCGCCTCGCCGAAAAGCTGGTCGGCATAGCGCAGGGAGAGGGCCTCCAGACCCTGCGAGTGGGTCTCCGCCGTGTCATAGGAGAAGTTGACGGAAGGGGCCGCGCAGTAAGCGGAGAAGTGGCCGAACTCATGGATCAGCGTGCTGATGTCGTAATAGCCGCCCTGGGGGCTGTCAAAGAGGAAAGCGGAGCGGTAGGAGGGCAGGGAAATGGTGAAGCCCACGTCCAGCTTGGTGTCGGAGCGCTCGATGTCACACAGATTGCTCTCCACCATATAGTCGAAGAGTTCTCCCAGCTCAGGCGCGATCTGTCCGATCACCGGACCCACAGCCGCCAGCTTCCCGGCCTGCCCCTGTCCGTCATAGCGGTTCAGTGCCTCCTCCCCGGCACAGACTGCGGCATAATAGGCGGCATAGGCGGAATAGACCGGTACGATATGCTCTTTCACATAGGAGAAGAGTGCCTCGGATTCCTCGCGTCCGTAATCGCGCCCGTAATACGTTTCATAATAGTAGTCAAGAACGGAGTCGTAGCCGCTGGAGCGGGCGATCTCCCGGCGCAGGGAGGAGAGCTCCAGCAGATAGGGACCCGCCGCCGCGTTCCTGGCTTGTGCCAGCGCGGAGAGGAGGGTCCAGTAATCCTCATCGCTCAAGTCGGGGTCGGATTCGGTCTCCTCACGGGTCCAGGTCCTGTCACTGCCCGGGAGCGTCGCGGTGTATTCCGCGGTGAGCGCGTTCCAGTATCCGGCCACCAGCGCACTTTCCTGGTCCATAAGGTCGAGCTGCTCATCAGTGATCGACTCGTCCAGGTAGTCATCCAGCAGTTCCTCCAGTTCCTCCAGGTCGCCGTCGGCGGCCGCATAGGCGTCGGTAAAGGAGTCGGAGCGGAACATGCCGTGGACGGCATCCTGGTAGGCCTGGCCCGCACGGGTAAAGAGGAAGGTGAAGGCCAGATAATCCGCCTCATAAGACGCCGGATCCCGGTAGTAATGGACAGAGCAGACCGAGTATTCGGTGTAAAGGGAGAGATAATCGACATAAAGCGCCATACAGGCGGTCGAAATCGTGGTGATGGAGGCGGAGGAGTCCAGCAGCGCCTGAAAATCCTCACAGTCCGAGAGAAAAGCCTGGACATGCTCTGTGTCATAAGAGAGTGAGTCGAAATCCACAGGGAGCGGCCCGGAATCTCCGGAGGACAACGCAGCGCTTTCCGGCAGAAGCGCGGGTTCCGCCGCTTGGACTGTCCCCAGCCCAGAGAGCAGAGCGCCGGTCAGCACCAGGGCGGCCAGGCGTCGAAATCGAAACATAAAAACAACCCCTTCCCATTCCTATATTATAATTAAGAGTAACACGATTAAACCAGGACCGCAACCACGAATCCTGCGGACATTCGTATGTCGAAGAAAGAAAATGAAGAAAAACGGAAAAAGGAGTTGACAATTGGGGAGGAGTTTGGTATATTAACTGAGCGCCAAACGCAGGGCAGGAAA
>NZ_JBCOAQ010000057.1:0-10485 GCF_040226735.1 Intestinimonas sp. RTP31139st1_F5_RTP31139_211217
CCTACAGCTATTGTATCACGGGCACCTCAAAGCCTGCTGATACCTGAAACTATTAACTTTGAAACTTATTATACGAGTAGGAGGGCTCGCAATGAAAAAATGGACGAAACTTGTTTGCCTGTTTGCAACGATGGCCATCTTTCTGAGCGCTTGTGGTGGAGGGAGCGGCTCCAATATTTCAGCTCCTGCCAACACGAATGACGCTTCGGCGACTACCCCCGCGCCTGCGAACAACGGACAGCGTGAGCAGGTCCTGTTTGGCACCGGTACCCCAGGCGGCGTCTATGAGATTCTGGGCACCGGCATGGTGAATATTCTCAACCAGAACCTCACCGATGTGGAAATGGTCGCCGTCTCCCCTGCACAGCTTCAGCAGCTTCCCGCCATGCTGCAGAGCGGCAAGGCCGCCGTGGGCATTGGCATGGCCTGCATGTTTGAGCGGGCCTGGGCCGGTACTGCCGAGTATACGGGCAATGCCCAGAGCGATATTATGCAGGTGCTGGGTATGTACGACAACATCTACGGCATTCTGACGCTGGACTCCTCTCCCTACTACGCGGTCGAGGATATCACCGAGAAGACGGTGGTCGCCTCCACTGCCACCAACCTCACCACCATCAAGCAGCTGATCACGGCCGCCGGCACCTTTGATCCGGAGAAAGTGGACTACCGTGTTATGTCCTACGCGCAGGCCGCTGAGGCGCTGGGCGACGGCAACGCCGACGTGATCATTCTCACCGCGTATCCCTATAACGGCACCCTGGACTCCGTGGCCTCCACCAAGGGCGTGCGGTTCCTGACCGTCAGCGATGAGACCCGTGCCAAGCACGACGAGCTCTACCCTGCCAACACCATGATGGCGGTGCCCGCCGATACCTATAGAGGGCAGACCGAGGAGCGCTGGGCGCCCACCATCTATACAGTTCTCTACGCCAACAAGAACCTGTCTGAGGATATCGTGTACGAGATGACCAAGACCCTGATCGAAAATGTGGACGAGATCGCTCTGACCCATCCCTCCGGCGCGGGTATTACTCTGGAGACCACCCAGCGCTATCTGGACGGCGGCATCATGAAGCTTGACCGGATGCATCCCGGCGCCGTGAAGTATTTTGCAGAAAACGGAGTGGAGTAAGACTCCATGAAAACAAGGGGGGCGGCGCGGAGCTGGACGTCTCCGCCCGCCGCTCCCCCGGTTTTCTTGTGAACCTTTTAAGAGGAGGGGTGTTTCCTGCATGGGAATTAAATGTAACAAGAAGCCCGTTATTACGGTAGTCGCTGTGGTTTGGTGTATTTGGCAACTGTACCTTGGTTTCTTCGGAGTTTGGGCTCCTATGGAGCAACGTCCGATTCACGTGGCCTTCGCACTGATTCTTACATTCTTAACCAAACCTGCGAGTAAGAAGCTGGATCCAGAGAAGTTGTATATTGACCAAATTGTTGGCATCATTCTCTCCGTTGTCTTTGCTGTTTATATGTATACCCATGCTATGGCCTTAAGCCTGAACATCGGTATGTATACCCAGTTTGAGGTTATCTTAGGAGCAATTGTTCTACTTTTGGTCATCGAAGGCTGCCGCCGCTTGACCGGTATTGGTCTAATTACAATTGGTATTGTATTCCTGATCTATGCCTATGTGGGCCCCTATATGCCTGACGCCATCCGTCATCCCGGGGCCAGTCTTTCTAAAATTTTTACTTTTTCCGCCCTTACTACTGAGTCCATCTTCGGCACCTGCATCGACTGCTGCGTGACCTTCATCTTCCTCTTTGTCCTCTACGCCAAGCTGCTGGAGAAGACGGGGGGCGGACAGGTCTTCATCGATGTGGCCTGCTCCCTGGTGGGCCATGTGCGCGGCGGTCCGGCCAAGGTGGCCGTCGTGGCCAGCGGACTGTTCGGCTCCATCTCCGGCAGCGCCGTGGCAAACGTAGTGGGCACCGGCACCTTTACAATCCCCCTGATGAAGAAGATTGGCTATCGGGCCGAATTTGCTGGTGCGACAGAGGCGGTTGCTTCTTCAGGCGGACAGTTCATGCCCCCCATTATGGGCGCCTCAGCCTTCCTGATCGCGGAGATCGTGGGCATTCCCTACTGGACGGTCGCCGCCTGCGCCGCTGTCCCTGCGATCCTCTATTATCTGGCGGTCTTCTTTGTGGTGGATTTTGAGGCGGCCAAGACCGGGCTCACTGGAATGAATAAGGCCGAGCTGCCCCGGACCCGGGATGTGCTGAAAAAGGGATGGCCCTCTCTGGTCTCCCCTGTGGTCCTTATCGTCCTGCTGGCCGGCCTCCAGTGGTCCCCTGCCAAGGCCGCTGTTTGGTCCATTGCAGTAGCCTTTGTGATCTGTATGATCCACAAGGACACCCGCATGAACATTCATCAGATTATCGACACTTTACGCGAGGGCGCCATCGGTGCATTGGAGACCTCTGTGGCCTGTGCCGCCGTGGGCATCGTTGTGGGGTCCATTACCCTCACCGGCCTGGCCCTCAAGCTCTCCTCCCTGCTCATCACCGCATCCGGCGGCAACCTGGTGATCCTGATGGTGCTGACGATGATCGCCTGCGTCATCATGGGCATGGGCCTGCCCACTGTGGCCTGCTACGTGGTGCTGGCCAGCATGGTCGCCCCCGCCCTCATCAAGATGGACGTGGTACCCATCGCCGCCCACCTGTTCATCTTCTACTTTGGGATCATCTCCGCCATCACCCCGCCTGTGGCCCTGGCCTCCATGGTGGGCGCCGGTATTGCAAAGGCAGACTTTGTTAAGACAAGTCTTCAGGCCCTCAAATTGGGCCTCGCAGCATTTATCCTGCCGTTCATGTTCGTTTTAAATCCGGCGTTGGTTCTGCAGGGCGATATCTTGGAGATTCTGCAGTGCATCTTCACCGCCGTCGTTGGTATCCTCAGCATGAGCATTACACTGCAGGGCTTTTTCCTGGAAAAAACACCAATCTGGCAGCGGGTCATCTTCGGCGTGGCGGCCATCACGCTGATCATTCCGGAGACCATCACCGATATCATCGGTCTGGCAATTTTTATTGTAGCCGTGCTGCTGCAGGTGGCCACCCGGAAGAAGAAAAAGGCCGCCCTGGCCTGAGCATCAGATTGGGGAAAAACTTGCTGACACATGAGGGAGAGAAGAGCTATGAGCTATCAGTATCTGGAGTATAAGAACGACCAGGGGACCGCCTGGGTGACCATCAATCGCCCCGAGCAGCGCAACGCCTTGAATCGGGAGACGCTGCTGGAGCTCATCGATGTGTTTCAGGCGATCGACAAGGACGACTCCGTCCGCGTGGCCATCCTTACCGGAGCAGGTAAGGTATTCGTGGGTGGGGCGGATCTGAAGGAGCTCTCGGTCATGTCCGCGCTGGATTATCTGGATTACGGCAACCTGTACAACGTACTCAACCGCCTGATCCGGGAAAACAGCAAGCCAGTCATCGGGGCTGTCAACGGGCATGCTCTGGGTGGCGGAAATGTCCTCGTACTGTCCTGCGATATCATCGTAGCGTCCGAGCGGGCAAAATTCGCCGTACCGGAGATCAACTTGGGCATCTTTGGCGGAGCGTCCGTCCTGCCCCGGATCGTGGGCCGCTACCAGGCGGCGGAGATGGTGCTCTTTGGCGAGGCGTATACCGCACAGAGAGGGTATGAGCTGGGGATCGTCAACAAAGTCGTCGCGCCGGAAGAGGTCGTCTCCACCGCCGCCGCTCTGGCAGAGAGCATCAAGGCCAAGTCTCCCCTGGCTGTTCGCATGGCGAAGCGCGCGCTGACGGTGGGCAACCAGTATGAGCCCGGCGCGGCCTCTGAGATGCAGCTTCCGCTGATGTCGCTGCTCTATTCCGGCCACGACCAGAAGGAGGGCATGCAGGCCTTCTTTGAGAAGAGAGAGCCCCAATATACGGGGCGCTGAGCCGCCATGCAACAAATGTTAGAGGTGAACCTTTGGTGAAAAAATGTTTGGAGGGACTTCGCGTCCTCGAACTCTCGCAGTTCATCTCCGCGCCCTATGCCGGCCAGATGCTGGCCGACCTGGGGGCGGATGTGATCAAGGTGGAACTCCCCGGGGAGGGGAAGGGGGATATCGCCCGTAAATACGACCCCATGTACAAAGAGATGAGTCTGTACTTTGCCTCCTATAACCGCAACAAGCGTTTCCTGACCCTCAACCTGAAGACGCCCGAAGGGCAGGAGATCTTTCGGGATCTGGTGCGCCGGTCCGACGTGGTGCTGGATAATTTCCGGCCCGGCGTCATGGAGAAGATGAACCTGGGCTATGAACAGCTCAAGGAGGTCAATCCCGGCATTATCATGGCCAGTCTGTCCGGATTTGGCCAAACCGGTCCCAATGTGCACCGCCAGGCCCTGGATATGTCCATCCAGGCGCTGTCCGGGTTCATGGATGTGACCGGCTTCCAGGACGGCCCCCCCACCAAGGGCGGTCCGGTGCTCAGCGATTTTATCGCCGGGCTCTATCTGGCTGTTGGTATCCTTGCCGCCTATGCCTACCGCCAGCGCACAGGGATGGGGCAGTACATCGATATCGCACTCTTTGACACCATGTTCGTCCTCATGGAGAACTATCCCGCCATCTACCGGATGTCCGGCGAGGTGCCCGTGCGCTCCGGCAACGGGCGGCCCTTCTCCGCGCCCGTGGGCACCTATCAGGCCAAGGACGGCAAGTGGCTCCAGATCTCCGGCACCGCAGAAGCCCATTTCGAAAAGCTCACCGTGCTCATCGGCCATCCGGAGTATATCGGCCAGGAGGGCATGGTCGGCGCGGCAGCGCGCAAGAAGTACCATGACAAACAGCTCGACGCGGATATCAACAAGTGGCTCTCTCAGTATACGGTCAAGGAAGCCGCCGCCCTGCTGGACGAGTGCGGGATCCCCAATGCCATTGTACAGACGGCGGAAGAGGTGTTCAACGATCCCCAGGTGGCGGCCCGTGAGATGCTCATCTGTCCCCGCGAGACCGTGCTGGACGATATCCCCGTCATCGGCAACCCCATTAAAATGAGCGAAACACCGGCGGAGTACCGGCGTGGCGCCTGTGCGGCCGGTTACGATAGCAAGGAGATCCTGGAGGAGCTTCTGGAGCGCGATGAGGCGCAGATCGCACAGCTGAAGGAACACAAGATCATCTGAACAAAAATAGGGGGAGAAACGATCATGGCTTACCAGAACATCAAGATCGAGATCAACGACGGGATCGCCGTCCTGACCCTGAACCGCCCGGAGGTCCGCAACGCGCTGGATTATGTGACCTGGGATGAGATCCGGGCTGGAATGCGGGAGCTCCGCTTCAACGATGACGCGCATGTGATCATCCTCACCGGCGCAGGCGGAAAGGCCTTTGCCTCCGGTGCCGATATCAAGGCGCTCAACGCCCGGACGGTCAGCGAGCAGATGAACAGCGAAGTCAACGATATCCTCTATGAGATCACCATGCACAAAAAGCCCGTCATCGCTGCGGTGGACGGCTACGCCCTGGGCGGCGGCTGCGAGCTGGCCATGGCCTGCGATATCCGTATCGCCACCAAGAAGTCCAAGTTCGGCCAGCCGGAGGTCAATCTGGGCATCATCCCCGGCGGCGGCGGCACCCAGCGCCTGCAGCGCCTGGTGGGTATCGGCAAGGCCAAGGAACTCATCTTTACCGGCGATATCATCTCCGCCGAGGAGGCTGAGCGCATCGGCCTGATCGAAAAGGTGGTGGAGGACGGCACCGTACTGGAGGCCGCCATTGAGATGGCCAAAAAGATCAAGGCCAAGGGCCCCGTAGCCATTACGCTTGCCAAGCAGGCCATCAACGTGGGAGCCAACACCGACCTGTATTCCGGGCTGTGCTTTGAGCGATACTCCCAGGCCATCGCCTTCTCCACGGCGGACAAGGCGGAGGGTACGCTGGCCTTCATTGAGAAGCGTCCCGCGCAGTTCAAGGGTGTCTGACCGGGAGTGCGAACGGAGGAAACTATGAGCGAGAAGGTTTGGAATATCACCAAATACGCCATCGCGCAGTATGCCCAGGCCGTGGAAAACCTGGAGCCCATGTATCTCAACGAGAAGGATGCGCAGCAGGCCGGGTTTGAGACGACCATCGCCCCCACCAGCCTCTGCGCCCAATATCAGATGTTCCAGGACCCCCAGGTCAAGGTGCCCAAGGGCGGGGTCCATACCAAGCAGAAGATGTCTTTCTTCAAGCCGATCCAGGCGGGAGATGCCCTCACCGCCAGGACGGAAGTGGCCGAGGGGACCGACGCCAAGGGCAGGCTTCAGATCACCTACACCACCACTTTTACCAATCAGAATGGCGAGGTGGTGTGCTCCGGTGTGATGACCAATCTGGTTCCCGGGGCCAGGAAGTGAGGAGGGAGAGGGCGATATGAAATACGCACTGCTGCAGACAGTGGAGGCGGGGGCCTCTCTGATCCCCGTGGTCAAGCACTTGAATCAGGACAAGATCGATATGTTCGGCGTCCTGAGCGGCGCGACCGGATCCGTCCATGTGGACCCGGTCTACTGCGCCAACTCCCCCTTCAAGACCACGCTGGCCCACGGCTTCTTGACCATGGCGTATGCCTCCGAAATGATGGAGCTCAACTTCGGTATGGACTGGGCCACCAGCGGGGAGATTGAGGTCAAGTTCATCGGGCAGGCCCATCCGGGGGACACCGTACTCACACAGGGGACGGTTACGAAAGCAGAGGAGCGGGAGAACGGCCTCTATGTGGAGTGTGCGCTCACCGTCCTCAATCAAGCCGGTGGAAATGTGATGGTAGGTACCGCGAGCCTGATCAAAAAGAAGTAAATACCAAGATAAATTATGTGTTTGTGTGAATGAGAGAAAGGGGTAAGTGATTCATGAGCCATCTTCAGCCTCAGGACGTTGTCATCGCCGCCTTTGGGCGCAGTGCCGTGGGCCGCGCGAAAAAGGGGTCTCTGCGCAACACCCATCCCGTGGATTTCGGCGGCCAGGTCCTCCGCCAGGTCCTCGACAAGGTCCCCCAGTTGGACCCCAAGGATATCTCCGATATCATCATTGGCTGCTCCAAATGCGAGGAGGTCCAGGGCTACAACATCGGCCGCCTGATCTGCCTGCGCGCTGGCGTGCCCTATGATGTGCCCGCCCAGACGGTGAATCGTTTCTGTTCCTCCGGACTGCAGACCATCTATACCGCCATCAACATGATCCGCTGCGGCGACGCCGAGGTGATGGTGGCCGGCGGTGTGGAGACAATGTCCCTGCTGCCCATGGGCACCAAGGACGAGGTCCGCTGCCGCTGGATCAAGGAGAATGAGCCCGGCGCCTATATGCCCATGGGCATCACCGCCGAGAACGTGGCGGAGGCCTGCCACATCACCCGGGAGGAGCAGGACCGGATGGCGCTGGAGAGCCATCAGAAGGCCGCTGCGGCCCAGGACAGCGGGAAGTTTGTGGAGCAGATCGTCCCTGTGGAGGCACTGGACGATGACGGAAATCCCTTTGTGTTCGACAAGGACGAGGGCATCCGCCGGGGCCTCACCATGGAGGACCTGGCCAAGCTGAAGACCGTGTTTAAAGAGGGCGGGACCGTGACCGCCGCTACGTCCTCCCAGATGAGCGATGCCGCCGCCATGGTGGTCCTGATGACCGCCCGGAAGGCGGAAGCGCTGGGCATCAAGCCTCTGGCCAAATTCGTCTCCTTTGGTGTGCGCGGCCTGGATCCCTGTGTTATGGGTCTTGGCCCCAAGATGGCCGTGCCCATTGCGCTGGCGCGCGCGGGTCTCACCATCGACCAGATGGACGTCATTGAGATCAATGAGGCATTTGCCGCTCAGGCCATCCCCTGCATCCGCGATCTGGGCATGGACCCCAAGAAGGTCAACCCCAACGGCGGCGCCATGGCCATGGGCCATCCCCTGGGCGCCACCGGCGCGATTCTCACCATCAAGGCCGTCAGCGAAATGAATCGGATCGGCGGAAAGTACTGTATGGTGACCATGTGCATCGGCGGCGGCATGGGTGCCGCAGGCATCTTCGAGGCCGTCTGATCCAGCGGACTCTGACGGCGGCGGCGGAGATCATGCTGGCCCTGAAAAACAAAAAATAGAACATTTTCATTCGAAAAAGAAATGATTTTTTGGGCAGAAGGCACTATAATTTTAAATGCTGAAATCGGATAAAAGGAGCGAGATTCTTATGGCGGGCCAGCGGACAAAGCCCCTGTCTGGGTATAAGGTAATTGAGCTGTCGACGTTCGTGGCGGCGCCGTCCTGCGGGCGTCTGCTGCGGGACTGGGGTGCGGACGTGATCAAGGTGGAGTCGGGGAAGGGCGATGCGTGGCGGTACCACGGCTCAACGCACCGTGTGACGTCGACGGAGGAGGAAAACCCGATGTTCGACCTGGTGAACGCGGGGAAGAAGAGCGTGGTGGTGGATCTGAAGAGCGCGGAAGGGAAAGCGGTGCTGTATGATCTGCTGTCGGACGCGGACATCTTCCTGACGAACACGCGGGCGAAGTCACTCCGGAAGCTGGGGCTGGACTACGAGAGCCTGAAGGAGCGGTTTCCCAAGCTGATCTACGCGTCGGTGACAGGCTTCGGAGAAGAGGGCCCGGAGACGGACAAGCCGGGATTCGACCTGGTGGCGTACTGGGGAAACAGCGGATTCTTGAACGACCTGTCGATCGACACGGGGACGAGCTACCCGATCCTGGCGCCGACGGGGATCGGGGACGTGACGTGCGGAACGGCGCTGTTCGGGGGGATCTGTGCAGCGCTGCTGGGGCGTGAGCGGACGGGGAAGGGAGACTATGTGACGATATCCCTGTTCGGGGGAGCGATCTGGATCATGAGCTTCATGTACCTGCGGGCGCAGCAGCGATATGGGGATCCGTTTCCGAAGCACCGGGAGGAGACGCCTCCACTCACGGCGCCGTACCGGTGCAAGGACGGGGAGTGGCTGATGCTGTCGATATTGGAGTATGAGCGGTACTTCCCGGCGCTGTGCAAGGTGCTTGGGGTGCCGGAGCTGGCGGAGGACCCCCGGTTTGCGGACAAGAAGGCGGCGGACCAGCACCGCGGCGAGCTGATCCGGGCGCTGGAGGAGCGGTTCATCAGGGAGGACTTCGCGTACTGGAACAAGGCCTTGAACGAGAGCGACATCGTAAACGACCGCCTGCGGCACTTCAAGGACATCGTGGACAGCGAGCAGGCGTGGGTGAACCACTACTTGACGAAGGTGGAGTTCCCGGATGGCGGGGAGTGCGTGATGCCCCGTCCGGCGGTGCAGTCCCGTGAGATGGGGGTGCCGGAGCTGGAGCGTGGGCCGCTGCTGGGGGCGGACACGCCGGAAGTGCTGTCGGAGAGACTTGGTTACAGTGGGGAGAAGATCAAGGCGCTGCTGAAGAGCGGTGCGGTCCAGCAGCACCCGTAAAAGGGAAAGCGAAGATCAAATTTTATAATAATAGGGAGGCAAATGTGATGAAGGTTTCTGATGTGAAGAAAGTATGTGTGGCTGGGGGCGGCCAGATGGGGCGTCAGATCGCGCTGAACGCGGCGATCCACGGCTTTGACACCTATCTGACGGACGCCATTGCCGATGTGCTGACCGCGGTGGACAAGTGGAGCGCGGAGTATCTGGAAGGCCGCGTGGCTAAGGGCAAGCTGACCGCGGAGCAGGCGGCCGACGCCAAGGCGAAGTTCCATCTGGTGCCCACCCTGCAGGAGGCCGCGGAGGGCGCTCAGATCGTCATCGAGGCCATCCTGGAGGACAAGGACATCAAGACCAACTTCTATAAAGAAGTGGGCGCGATCGTCGATGAGAATGCCGTCCTGGCCTCTAACTCCAGCTATATGCCCTCTTCCCTCTTCAAGGACTGTGTGCCCAATCCCAGCCGCCTGGCCAACATGCACTATTTCAACCCCGCCCTGGTGCTGAAGCTGGTGGAGGTGGTGCGCGGCGAGCACACTGCCGACGAGACCGTGGACTTTATTGTGGACTTCGCCGTGGCCAACGGCAAAACGCCCATCAGGGTCAACAAGGAGATTGAGGGCTTTGTGGTCAACCGCGTCCTGCGCGCCATCCGGGACGAGGCGTTCTTCCTGGTGGAAGACGGCGTCTGCACGGCTGAGGATCTGGACACCGGCGTGGAGCTGGGGCTGAACCACCCCATGGGCCCCTTCCGCCTGCTGGACCTCACCGGCATCGACCTGAACTACATGGCCAGCGACCGCCGCTGGAAGGAGACCGGCGTCAAGCCCCACGGCTATGACATCGTAAAGGCCAAGTACGAGGCCCACGAGTGGGGCCGGAAGACCGGCAAGGGCTTCTACGACTACTCCAAAAAGTAAAAATCAACGTCTCATAAGAATAGAAATAGACAGCGCCTCCGCAGTCCCGGGACTGCGGAGGCGCTGTCTATTTCTTTCTCGGACCGGAAACTTACGGTCCACCACCCCTGCGGTTGTTTTTGCGGGGCTCCCCACGGGCAAGGGAT
>NZ_JBCOAQ010000058.1:0-10066 GCF_040226735.1 Intestinimonas sp. RTP31139st1_F5_RTP31139_211217
GGCCTGCAAGCTGGGCGAGCTGGCCGGCCGCACCATCGCCACCGCCGCCGACGCACGGGAGATCCTCCGGCTCACCAAGCACGTTTAAAGACTCCAACCTCCCTGAGCGCGGACACAAGCCGTGTTTTTTTCCATCCTTCTGCTTTATTTCCCTCCCAACAAGGAGAGCGGGACAGCCTTAAGGCTGTCCCGCTCTCCTTGTTTTTTGTCCGTCAGTCCAGCATCTCATAGATCCCGGCTGCTCCCATACCGCCGCCCACACACATGGTCACGAGGCCGTAGCGCCCGCGGCGCCGGGTGAGTTCATTGAGCAGCTTGCAGGTGAGAATCCCCCCCGTGGCGCCCAGCGGATGTCCCAGCGCCATAGCTCCGCCGTTGGGGTTGAGCTGACGCTGGGTATCGATCCCCAACTCCCGGATACAGGGGATGGCCTGGGCCGCGAATGCCTCATTGAGCTCGATCACATCCATATCCGCCACCGTGAGTCCGGTACGGGCCATGATCTTGGGTACGGCGTAGATGGGGCCGATCCCCATATAGGAGGGGTCCACCCCCGCCACCGCGAAGCCCAGGAACCGGGCGATGGGGCGCACGCCGAGCTGCTCCGCCTTCTCCCGGCTCATCAGGACCACGGCGGCCGCGCCGTCGCTGACCTGGGAGGACGTGGCCGCCGTCACCAGCCCGTCCTCCAGGAAGCACGGCTTGAGCTCAGCCAGCTTTTCCGCCGTGGTGCCGGGCCGTATTCCCTCGTCCCGCCGGAAAAGCGCAGTGCTTCCGTCCTCCTGGACCGCGTTTACCGGCACGATCTCGGCGTCGAACACGCCGGCCTCCTGCGCCGCATGGGCCCGCCGGTGGCTCTCTACCGCCAGGGCCTCCATCTCGGCCCGGCTCACTCCGTAGCGCCGCGCCACATTTTCCGCTGTTATGCCCATGGAGAGATAGGGCCCATCGTCAATCTCCTTGAGCTCTTTACACTGGTACTGTTCCGGTGTCCCCATTCCGATAGAGGTGAGGAACTCCACGCCGCCGGCCACGATCACATCGGCCTCCCCCACCGCGATGGAATTGGCCGCGCTCCCGATGGCCTGCAGGCCCGAGGAACACAGCCGGGACACTGTCTGCCCCGGTACGCTGGCCGGGAAGCCCGCCCGCAGCGCCGACAGGCGGCCGATGTTGGAGCACTGGATCTCCTGGGGCCGGGCGCAGCCCAGCACCACGTCGTCGATTTCACTTACAGCCAACTGGGGTACCTTGCGGACCACGCCCGCCAGCAGCTGCCCGGTAAAATCCACCGGATGGGTGAGGTGCAGCCCCCCCTTTCGCGCCTTGGCGATCCCCGTGCGCCCGTAGGCCGCCACAACAACTTCCCGCACTGTTTGACTCATGATTTTTCCTCCTTCAATTTCTGTCAATCGAGAACCCCGCAAGGGGGGACTCACTCTTCCGCATGCAGGGCGTCCAAATACCGCTGCCCGGATGCGGACAGCCGGGTCCCCTGCCGGGTCTTGCCCGCCAGGACCATGCCCTGCCCTTCCAGTTCGGAGAGGATGGCGCGCAGCATGGTGGTGGAGCAGCGCAGCTTCCGCGCCTGCAGGTACTGGAGAATATCCGAGCGGCTGTAGCGGATCTCTCCATCTTTGTTCTGGGCGAGCAGCTCCAGGAGCGTCTGCACCAGCGGGCGGCCGAAGCGGCTGATCACCTGCTCCATAGAGGGACAATAGGGCTGGTAGCCCTGGCTGGCCGCCGCCGTGATGTCGATGGGGAGCTGATCCTCATCGATCTTTTTCTTCCGGCTGCGCATGATGGAGATGTAATCCACCATGTTCCGCAGTTCCCGGAGATTGCCCGGCCAGTCGTAGGTCTCTATGATATGTATCGCGTTTTCTGTAAAGCTCTCCCGCGCGATCTTCCCCCTGGAAAAGCTGCCGATCAGCGGGAAGATGCTCTCTGTCCGCTCCCGCAGGGGCGGCAGCATGAGCTGGAACACATTGATGCGGAAGTAGAGGTCGGACCGGAACTGTCCCTGCCGGATGAGTTCCCGGAGGTCCTTGTTGGTGGCGGCGATGACCCGGACGTCGATGGGGGTGACCTTCGTGTCCCCCACCCGCATGACCTCCTTTTCCTCCAGCACCCGGAGGAGCCGGGCCTGAACGGAGAGGGAGGCGTCGCCGATCTCATCCAGGAAAATGGTCCCTGTGTGGGCCAGCTCGAAGAGCCCGGCCTTTCCGTGCTTCTTCGCACCGGTGAAGGCCCCTTCCTCATAGCCGAATAGTTCGCTCTCGATGAGATTTTCCGGAATGGCCGCAAAGTTGGCGGCCACGAAGGGGCAGTTTGCCCGTGCGGACGCATTGTGGATGGAGGAGGCCAGCAGCTCCTTTCCGGTGCCGCTCTCGCCGGTGATGAGGATGGTGTAATTCGTGGCGGCCAGGCTCCTGGCCGTGCCCACCACCTTCTGCATGGCGCTGTCCGCCATACAGAGGTTTTCAAAATGGTACTTCGCCACATGTCCCTTATGCTTTTGGTAGAGGAGCCGGCGCATGTTGGAATCGTTGGCTTGGGCACGGTTTACATCCCGGAAGCGTACGATCCGGGTGGTGATACCGGAGAGCTCCACGGACGCAAAGGTCATATAGCACTGGCGCTCTCCGATGTTCACAACAGTCTTCCAATCCTCCGGCGTGTCCAGGATGTCCTGCTCCAAATAGCTGTGCTTGACAAGCCACTCGAAGGGATTCCCGGGCGCCGTCTCCCCGTCGAGCTGAAAGAGCTCCACGGCCAGAGCGTTGAGCGCCACGATCCGGTTTTCCTGGTCCACCGCCACGATGGCCTCATCCAGATTGTCGATCATGGACTGCAGCGTGTTTTTCAGGTGCTGGGCCTGCAGGTATTCTTCGCTGAGATGCTTGAAGGTTTGCGTCAGTACGTTCCTCTGGATATTGATATAGTTGTTCAAATAATCCTTGGGCATGTCCAGCGCCTCAGCGATGGCCGCGCATGTCTCGATGGTGATGCCCCGGAATCCGATGTCGATCCGGTTGGTGATGTGCTGGGGTCCATAGTTGAACACACTGGGAGAAATGGCGGTGTCCAGCCCGGAAACATCCTCGGCGCAGCCCTCGTAATAGGGGACATACCGGATGTGGCGGATGCCCATATCCTCCAGCGCCCGGATCGTCTCCTCCGTGTGGAGCTTGGTCTTGTTGATGACCAGGACCTCCTTGCCCGGCGGTAGGAGAAAGAGCTTATCGATGTTTCGGGGCTCGTGGAGGCAAAATCGGGCGTTGATGATGGGGATTCCCTCTGAACGGGCCCGCGCATATTCCACCGACTCCTCTGACAGCCCGATGATGATCCCGGGCTTTCGCGCACAGTACTCCTTGAAAAGAGAGGGCTCGTCCACATTTCGGGTAAAACAGGCTACCCCGAGCCTGTCCCCGAAAACAGATCTGGTGTGGGACAGCAAATGCCGGGACATTTGTTCTGTCCCCGTCACACATAGAAGCCGCTTGGAATTTTCTTGGTATCCTCTTTCCATCCTGCTTTCCTTTCTGTCAAAAGGCGTGATTAATCCGCATTAATTGATATTAAATCATTTCTTCCCAGCCGGCATCCAGCCATATAATCCGCTTTAATTTGTTTTAATCCCGGTTATTTTTGTTCCTCCTGTCAAATTTTCAACCTTTTGCCCTGCCGAAATTCCGTCCTTCCAAGGCTTTTCTCTTTTTTATTTATGCAATCCATGTGCCAATTCTCCATTTTGGCATGCCATTTGCTTAATTTATCTTTGTCAATCCATTTTTCCGGAACAGGAAGCGTGTATAAGGGAGGTGTCAGAATACCCGGTCCGCCGGGCCAGCAGGGTTCCCGGCGCCAACGCGATACGATTCAATCACAGAGAGGACGTGAGGAAAAGAATGGTTCTGAACGAAAGCAAGGCAGAAAAAATCCTGGGTGTGGTATTTACCGTCCTGGGCGTTCTCCTTCTGGCCGTCATCATCCCGACACAGATCGCCTACGTCAAAAATGCCTACCCCCAGCCCCGGTTCTTCCCCAATATCATCGCGGGATTGATGACCGTGCTGGGCATCGTGCTGTTTGCCAGCGGCTGGCGCAAGGGGAAAGCCCCAAAGCAGGAGGATGAGGAGACCTATTCCCTCGGCAAGAAGGAGACCCGCCTGGTCCTTTTGACCCTGGGGATCGTGATTCTTTATGTCATTATCCTTCACTTCATCCCCTATATTCCCGCCACGATGGTTTTCCTGGCCGTGCTCATCACTCTTTATGGGCAGCGCAACAAGCTGAAGATCATTCTGCCGTCGGTGCTCCTGCCTATCATCATCTACGTCGGCTTCACCTACGGGCTTCAGCTGCACATGCCTTAAAGGAGGAGAATGTATGGACGCATTAAGTATGCTCTTTGACGGATTCGTAGCCGTATTACAGCCGGAAAACCTGCTCTACCTGGTGGGCGGCGTCCTCGTCGGTGTGATTCTGGGCGCCATTCCCGGTCTCTCCGCCACCATGGCGATCGCCCTGGTCATTCCGCTCACCTATTATCTCACCCCCACCCAATCCCTCATCATGCTGCTGGCCGCCTATAACGCCGGCACCTTCGGCGGCTCTATGTCGGCCATCCTCATCGGCACCCCCGGCACGGTTTCCGCCGCGGCCACCGTGACCGACGGATACGCCCTGGCAAAACAGGGCAAGGCGCGCAAGGCCATTAAGGGAGCCCTGTTCAGCTCCTGCTTTGGCTGCCTCTTCTCCAGCATCATCCTGGTCATCATCGCCCAGCCCATTGCCAAGGTCGCCCTGAAGTTCGGCCCCGCTGAGTACGCGGTGCTGATGCTCTTCTCCCTGACCATCATTGCCTCGGCGGCGGGCAAGTCCCTGACCAAGGGGCTCCTGGGCGGCTGCATCGGCCTTTTCTTCGGCTGTGTGGGCATGGACGCCTCCTATACCATCCCACGGCTCACCTTCGGCAGCCTGAAGCTCTCCAGCGGCATCGACCTGGTGGTCATGCTCATCGGTGCGCTGGCGCTCAGCGAGGTGCTCAAGCAGGTGGAGACCGTGGCCCTCGGTCAGACCAGCGCCCAGCTCCCTGAGCCATCCTGCAAAGATGACACCCGGTTCCTGAAAAGCGATTTCAAGCTCTGCCTGCCACACTGGCTGCGGTCCTCTGCGCTGGGCTGCGCCATCGGCGCCCTGCCGGGCCTGGGGCCCTCCCTGGCCTGCTACATCGGCTATGATGTGGGTCATAAGACGGCCAAGCACCCCGAGCAGTTCGGAAAGGGCGCCCTCGAGGGCGTGGCGGCGGCAGAGGCGGCCAACAACGCCGTCTGCGGCGCCAACATGATCCCCCTGCTCTCCCTGGGCGTCCCCGGCGACACCGGCGCCGCCCTGCTCATCAGCGCCTTCCTGGTCCAGGGCCTCACCCCCGGTCCCCTGATCTTCACCGAGTCCCCCGAGACCGTGTACAACGTCTATGCCGGCCTCATCCTCTGCAACATAGTCCTCTTGGGGATCACGCTGCTCATCTATCGGGCCTTTACCAAAATCTGCAGCATGGAGACCACCATCATCTTCCCCTGTGTGCTGGCGTTCTGCGTCATCGGTGTGTATGCCCTCAACTCCAACCTGGACGACGTGTGGATCATGCTCTTCTTCGGCGTCATCGGCTACATCCTCTCCAAGTTCAAGTTCCCCATGGCCACCCTGCTCATCGGATTCATTCTCTCGCCCCTCTTTGAGAAGAATTTCCGCCGGGCCCTCATCCTCAACAGCGGCGACTGGAGCATTTTCTTCAGCTCCCCCCTGTGCTGGCTCTTTTGGGCGGCCACCATCCTCTCCGTGTTCTTCATCGTCCGCGGCAAGCGGAAGGACAAGAACTTGCAGGATGGTCTGTAAGCAACGCGCACAATCCCTTTCTATATTTTTATTAGGAGGCAACATGTTATGAAGACTCGTACGAAACTGCTCTCGCTGCTCCTCTGCGCCGCCATGCTCCTCCCCCTGTTTGCCTGCTCCGGCAGCCAGTCCGCCGGCACGCCCGCCCCCAAGGATACCGCCGCCCCCGCTGCGTCCTCTGCGCCCGCCGCTTCCGGCGCCGCTGAGGGCTATCCCAATCGCGTCATCACCATGATCGTCAACTACTCCGCCGGCGGCGGCACCGACCTGAGCGCCCGCGCCTTTGGCGACGCCATCTCCAAGGCCCTGGGCGGCAACATCACCGTCACCAACCTGCCCGGCGGCATCGGCAGCCTGGGTGTCACTGAGCTGGCCAACAGCAAGGCCGACGGCTACACCATCGGCGTGGCCACCCTGGCTCCGCTGGCCCTGGTCCCCTATCAGTTGGACGTGACCTATACCCCCGACAGCTTCAAGTATCTCTGCGCCTTCGGCCAGTACGGCTACGGCATCGTAGTGGCCAAGGACTCCCCCTATCAGACCCTGGATGACCTGATCGAGGCCGCCAAAGAGTCCCCCATCAGCTTCGGCGCCACCGGCTATCCCCAGCCCCTGACCATGAAGGATCTGGGTGAGGAAACCGGCGCCCAGTTCAGCTTTGTCCAGTATCCCTCCACCACTGACTGCGTGGCCGACGTGCTGGGCGGTTTCGTCCCCTGTGCGCTGGGCGACATGGCCTCCTTCGCCGCCTATGTGAAGAGCGGTGACATGCGCCTGCTGGCCTCCGCCCACAGCCAGCGCTGGGACGTGGCTCCCGAGGTGGAGACCCTTCAGGAGATGGGCTATAACGCCGTGTGTGACTCCTACATGGGCCTGTGCGTCCCCGCCGACACCCCAGACGAGATCGTGGAGGTCCTGCGTGACGCCTGCGCCACGGCCTTTGAGGACGCCGCCTTCCAGGAGATCATGACCAATACCAACCAAGCCCCCGCCTATATGACCGGCGACGAGTATGAGGCCCTGGTCCGGGAGTACTACGAGCTCTACAGCACCGTGGACTTCGAGTCCGCCGGCTGATCCCCCCCGTTCCTCTATAAAAATGAGGCGGCGCGCAAATTGGTTTTTGCGCCGCCGCCTCATTTCTACCCTTTTCGTCAGAGATAAAATTCCATTTCATCTTTTATATTCCATTTTAGCAAAGGAGTGACCGCAATGCACGGTTCCAAAGCGGCCAGCGTGGAAGAGGCCCTTACCCACATCAGAAACGGGCAGACCATCATGCTCTCCGGCTTTACCAATGTGGGTTCTCCCAACAAGTTTATTGTCAAAATGGCGGAAGCCGGGATCACGGACATCGACCTCATCTCCAATGACGCCGGCAACGACCATACCGACGGCATCGGGACCCTGATTTGCCAGCATCGGGTGCGCCGTCTCACCGCCTCCCACGTGGGCCTGAACCCCAAGGTGGCGGAGCAGATGAACGACGGTACGCTGGAGGTGGTGCTGGTCCCACAGGGAACACTGGCTGAACGGATCCGCTGCGGCGGCACCGGGCTGGGCGGCGTGCTCACCCCCACGGGGATCGGCACGGTGGTGGCCGAGGGCAAGCAGGTCATCCAGGTGGACGGACGCGACTACCTGCTGGAAAAGCCCCTTCACGCCGAGGTGGCCGTGGTAAAGGCCTGGAAGGCCGACACCTCCGGCAATCTGGTCTATCGCCGGGCAGGCCGGAACTTCAATCCCCTGATGGCGATGGCCGCGGATTTTGTGATCGCCGAGGTCGAGGAGCTGGTGGAGGTTGGACAGCTTGACCCGGACGAGGTCATGACGCCCGGCGTCTGTGTGGACCTCGTCGTCAAGCTGTGAAAGGAGGGCAATTGCATGGATGCTAGAACATTGATCGTCACCCGGGCCGCCCGCTTCTTTCATGACGGCGACCTGGTGAACCTGGGGATCGGGATGCCCACGCTGGTGGCCAACCATCTGCCGGAGGGCGTCAACATCACGCTCCAGTCGGAAAACGGCTTCATTGGGCTGGGTCCCACGCCCGAGGAAGGGCACGTGGACAAGGACATGGTAAACGCCGGAGGACAGCCGGTGACCATCCTGCCCGGGGGCGTCTGTTTCGACAGCGCCACTTCCTTCGGCCTGATCCGTGGGGGCCACGTGGACGCCACGGTGCTTGGGGCCCTGGAGGTGGACCAGGAGGGCAACCTGGCCAACTGGATGATCCCCGGAAAAAAGGTGCCCGGTATGGGCGGAGCCATGGATCTGGTAGCCGGGGCCAATTTGGTCATCATCACCATGGAGCATTGCAACAAGAGCGGCGCGCCCAAGATCCTGAAAAAATGCACGCTGCCTCTCACTGCGGCCCATGAGGTGGACTACATCGTCACCGAACTGTGTGTGCTCCACCGCACGGAAGACGGCCTGGTCCTGGAGGAGCTGGCCCCCGGCGTCACTGTGGAAGAGGTCCTGGCAAAGACGGATGCCGAACTCATCGTTCCCACCCAGATCGGGAGCATGGTCTGACATGACGCTCACCATTTGGCACGTCATCGGCATCCTGGCCACGCTGGCCGTGATCGTGGGCGTCAGTATCTACTCGGGAAGGAGCGTAAAGAGCGCCGCGGATTTTGACCGCGGCGGGAGCTCCGGCCCCTGGCTGGTGGCGGGCGCCATCATGGGCGCCCTGGTCAGCGGGCAGGCCACCGTTGGCACGGCCCAGCTCGCCTACAGTTACGGTCTCGCTGCCTGGTGGTTCACACTGGGCGCCGGGATCGGCTGCCTGCTTCTGGCGGTGGGCTACGTCGTGCCGCTGCGGCACAGCGGCTCCACCACCCTGCTGGGCATCGTCTCCCAGCGCTATGGGAAGGCCGCCGGCTACTGGGGCTCCGTCCTCTGCTCCCTGGGCATCTTCATCAGCGTCATCGCCCAGGTCATCTCCGCCACCGCCCTTTTGACCACCATCTTCCCCATGGGCATGGGGGCTGCGGCCCTGGTGAGCGTGGCCATCATGACGCTCTATGTCGTCTTCGGCGGCGTGACCGGCGCGGGCATGGGCGGCGTGGTCAAGCTCTTCCTGCTCTATCTGGCCTGTATCGTGGGCAGCCTCACCGTTTGGTCGCTGAGCGGGGGCGTCACCCCCCTTCTGGGGCGGGTCTCCGACCTGTGCCAGGCGCCCGGCATGGACGCGGTCCTCGGGCTGTCCGGTGGGGCGGACGCCTTCCATACCCGCTTTCTCAGTCTGGTGGCCCGGGGTCCCCTCAAGGACGTGGGATCCGGCATCTCTCTCCTGCTGGGCGTGCTCTCTACCCAGACCTACGCCCAGGCCATCTGGTCCGCCAGGAGCGACTCCGCCGCCCGGAAGGGGGCCCTTCTCTCCGCGCTGCTCATCCCGCCCATCGGTATCGCCTGCATCCTCATCGGGCTCTATATGCGGGCGCACTACATCACCACGGCGGAGGTACAGGCCCTGGCCGCCCTCGGGCAGGCCGTCCCCCCGGGGCTTACGGAGATGGCCTCCACCTCTCAGGCTTTCCCCATGTTTGTGGTAAATCATCTGCCCTCCTTGGTGGGCGGTGTGGTGCTGGGCACCCTCTTCATCACCATCGTGGGCGGCGGTTCCGGTCTCTCCATGGGCGTGGCTTCGATCCTGGTCAACGACATCTTCAGGCGCCTCTCCCGCCGGCTGGACGACCCCAAGACGGGTCTGGTGGTCACCCGCATCACCATTATCGTGGTCCTGCTCTGCGCAGCGCTCATTGCCGTATCGGTCCCCGGCCCTGTGATCAACGACTTTGGCTTCCTCTCCATGGGGCTGCGGGGCGCGGTGGTATTTGTCCCCATGACCTTCGCCCTCTTCTGCAAGGCGCCGATTTCTGAAAAGTGGGTGCTCTGTTCCGTCATCGGCGGCCCGCTGGCCGTCCTGCTGGGCAGTCTGCTGTCCCTGCCCTTCGACTCCCTCTTCCTCGGCATGGCGGTCAGTCTGCTCTGCTGTGCCGCCGGCGCCCATTTCGGCAAGACAGCGTAAATCGACTTTCCTATATTTATTCGACATATGATTCAGGAGGAATTACTATGGGCAAAAAACTCATCATCACCGCGGCACTCTGCGGGGCGGGCACCATGAAATCCCAGACGCCCTATGTGCCCG
>NZ_JBCOAQ010000059.1:0-10038 GCF_040226735.1 Intestinimonas sp. RTP31139st1_F5_RTP31139_211217
CGGGAACCCTGATGATGTTATCTGCTCGGGGCAAGTAAATTGCCCCTGCGCCAAGGGCTTGTCCTCCGGGTCACGCCCTTGTACGGCGCGTACCGCGCCGCCCCGCGCTGCGGGGCCCCGGAAGGCAAAAAGAAAATGCTGCCGCTACTCCTCGTCCAGCTTGAGCACCGCCATAAACGCCTCCGTGGGAATCTGCACCGTGCCCAGACTCCGCATTCTCTTTTTGCCTTCTTTTTGCTTTTCCAGCAGCTTTTTCTTCCGGGTGATGTCGCCGCCGTAGCATTTGGCCAGCACGTCCTTGCGCATGGCCTTCACCGTTTCCCGGGCGATGACCTTGCCGCCGATGGCCGCCTGGACGGGCACCTCGAAAAGCTGGCGGGGGATATTCGCCTTGAGCTTCTCACAAAGCCGTCTGGCCCGGCCGTAGGCCTTGTCCTTATGGGCGATGAAGCTCAACGCATCCACCTGATCGCCGTTGAGAAGCAGGTCCACCTTCACCAGCTCGCTGGGCTGGTACTGGTCCACCTCATAGTCCAGGGAGGCATAGCCCTTGGTACGGGCCTTGAGCGTGTCGAAAAAGTCGTAGATGATCTCATTGAGGGGCATGGAATAGTGGAGCTCCACCAGGTTGGTGTCCAGATACTGCATATCCTTGAACTCAGCCCGGCGCTCCTGACACATGGGCATGATGTTGCCCACAAATTCCGGCGGGGTGAGGATGGTCACCTTGGCATAGGGTTCTCTGGCCTCGACGATCAGGGCCGGATCGGGATAATTGTGGGGGTTGTCCACATGGACCACCTCACCGTCCGTCCGGGTGATCTCATAGATAACGGAGGGGAGGGTGGTGATGAGATCCAGGTCGAACTCCCGCTCCAGCCGCTCCTGGATGATCTCCATGTGGAGCATCCCCAAAAAGCCGCAGCGGAAGCCGAACCCCAAGGCGGCGGAGGATTCAGGCTCAAAGGAGAGTGCGGCGTCGTTGAGCTGGAGCTTCTCCAGGGCGTCCCGCAGGTCGGGGTACTTGGAACCGTCCTCGGTATAGATGCCGCAATAGACCATCGGGCGGGCGGGGCGGTAGCCGGGCAGGGCCTCAGCGGCGGGCCGTTCGGCCCCGGTGATGGTGTCTCCCACCCGGGTGTCCTTTACGTCCTTGATGGAGGCGGTAAAGTATCCCACTTCCCCGGCGATGAGCTCCTTGCAGGGCTCCATGCCGATGGGCAGGAGGTGGCCGCACTCCAGCACCTCATATCGGGCCCCGGAGGCCATCATCTTCACCGGCATGCCGGTGCGGAGGGTCCCCTCCATGACCCGGAAGTAGACGATGACGCCCCGGTAAGGGTCGTACTGGCTGTCGAAGATGAGGGCGCGCAGAAGGGCCCCGGGGTCGCCCTTGGGGGCGGGGACATGGGCCACGATATCCTCCAACACAGCCGGAATGTTGAGGCCCATCTTGGCGGAAATCTCCGGGGCGTCCTGGGCCGGGATGCCGATGACGGTCTCGATCTCCTCCTTCACCTTCTGGGGCTCGGCGGCGGGGAGGTCTATTTTGTTGACCACGGGCAGGATCTCCAGATCGTGCTCCAGGGCCAGGTAGGTGTTGGCCAGGGTCTGCGCCTCAATGCCCTGGGCGGCGTCCACCACCAGGATGGCCCCTTCACAGGCGGCCAGAGAACGGGAGACCTCATAGTTGAAGTCCACATGGCCCGGCGTGTCGATGAGATTGAGCTCATAGGTTTCGCCGTCGTCCGCCTTGTAGAGGAGACGCACCGCCCGGGCCTTGATGGTGATGCCGCGTTCCCGCTCCAGGTCCATGTTGTCCAGGAGCTGGCTCTCCATCTCCCGCTCGGGCACCGCGTCGCACAGCTCGATGAGCCGGTCCGACAGCGTGGATTTTCCGTGGTCGATGTGTGCAATGATAGAAAAGTTACGAATTTTGTTCTGTTCTGTCATGAATAGATACCTCCGTGAGGAAAATCCACGCGGGCCCCCGCAAAGCGGGGCGCGTCAGCGGGCACAAGCCCGATGGGCTTGCCGCAGGCGGAATTGATTTCCGCCGAGGATGTCCGATCCAATGGGGCCCCCGCAAGGGCGTCAGCCCTTGTGGGGAGAGGATTTTCCGTGGTCGATGTGTGCAATGATAGAAAAGTTGCGAATTTTGTTCTGCTCTGTCCTGAATAGATACCTCCGTGAGGAAAATCCACGCCTACTTGCTTTCGGTGCGATAGGCAATCAGGCGGCGGGTGATCCGCTCGCCTGTATTGTGGACGATCTGCAGGAGAGATTGGTAGGCGCCCGGATAGGTCTGCGTCAGCACATCGTGGTTGATGGGCGGAAGGCTGCCCGACTCCTTCACCCGGGCGGCCAGCGCGTCCACATAGGCCACCTCGGCACAGGTCATATCGATGGTGGCGGTGCCGGTGATAAACTGCCGTGCAGGCACGGCGAAGAAGTCCTCGTTGTTGGTACCGTCCGCCCGATAGAGGTAGCGGAACATCTTATAGAGCGCAGTGCCCAAATAATCCGAACAGGCTTTGATGGCCTCCTTGCTGCCCACTTTGCCCAGCAGATCGAAGAGAATGCCCACTGAATTTACCAGCAGCTTTTTGGATAGGGTGGCCATGATACTGCCGCGCAGGACATTGTCCTTTTCGGCACTGTAATCGTACAGGCTCTCGGCATCCACGATGGTGGTGCCGTCACGGCTCAGGGTGCGGCCGAGCAGATAGTCGGCGGAGACGCCGTAATAATCGCAGGCCTTTACCACAAAGGCAAGGCCGGGCTCCCGGATTCCATTTTCATAGTGGGACAGCAGGGCCTGGCTGATGCCCAGATCTTTGGCCGCCGACCGCTGGGAGATCCCCTTCTCCTTCCTCAGCAGCGTCAGGGAACGGGAAAAGTCCGAACACATACTCCTCACACCTCACAAAAAACAGTATGTATAGTATAGTGTGCAAAATACAAAAAGTAAAGCCCAAAGTTTCGGAATCTGGGCAAATTGGGCATTGTGATAGGGTGTTATTGGGTGTATAATACCCTTACTTGAGTCAAAACCGAAACATTTTATTGGAGGCGTACCAATTATGTTTGAAAACCTGATTGAAAAGCTCAAAAAGAATCCCACGACCCTGGTCTTTACCGAGGGGACCGACGCCCGCATTCTGGAGGCGGTCTCCCGCCTGAAGAAGAACGGCATCCTGGAGCCCCTCCTCATCGGCGTCCCTGAGGAGGTGCAGGCCGCCGCGGAAAAGGGCGGCTTTGATATCACCGACATCCGTGTCATCGACCCCGCCAACTACCGCCGGATGGACGAGCTGGTGGACAAGATGGTGGAGCTCCGCAAGGGCAAGATGACACCGGAGGAGTGCCACGCCGCTCTGCTCAAGGGCAACTATTTCGGGACCATGCTGGTGAAGATGGGCGTGGCTGACGCCCTGCTGGGCGGCGCGACTTACTCCACCGCCGACACGGTGCGGCCCGCGCTGCAGCTGGTAAAGACCAAGCCCGGCAACAAGAGCGTATCCTCCAGCTTCGTGATGATCCGTGAGAAGGCCGACGGCACCGAAGAGAAGTATATCATGGGCGACTGCGCCATCAATATCGAGCCCACTGCCGAAGAGATGGCCGAGTGCGCGGTGGAGTGCGCCCACACGGCCAGAATTTTCGACATCGATCCCAAGGTGGCCATGCTTTCCTATTCCACCAAGGGCTCTGGCAAGGGTGAGAACGTGGATAAGGTCCGCACCGCCACTGAGCTGGCCAAGGCCGCCGCGCCTGAGCTGGCCATCGACGGCGAGCTGCAGTTTGACGCCGCGTTCTCTCCCGTGGTGGCCCAGACCAAGTGCAAGGGCTCTCCGGTGGCCGGGCAGGCCAATGTGTTCATCTTCCCTGAGATCCAGTCCGGCAATATCGGGTATAAGATTGCCCAGAGGCTGGGTGGCTTTGCCGCGTACGGCCCCATTCTCCAGGGCCTGAACGCCCCCATCAACGACCTCTCCCGCGGCTGCGACGCCGAGGAGGTCTACCAGATGGCCATCATCACCGCGGGCCTGAAGTAAGGACAAACCGGCGGAGGATTCCCGAGACCTTAGGACCTCCTCACCCCGCCGAAGGCGGGTCAAGGGTTTTGCTCCTGTATCAAAACCTTGCCGCAAGGTGAATGGATTTTGCCTGGGAAGGAAAGGGCGCCGGGAAGATCGAATGGAAACAGGAACTGGCCTCCCGACTTCGGGAGGCCAGTTTTTTGACAAGGAGGCAAGAGATGAGTCTGTTTGACGCTTACGATCCCGCGCCCGACGCGGTATTGAACCCGGAGGACGCCACCCGCCCGATCCCGGGGTTTCCCGAGACCGTGGTCATCACCTTCCAACCCTCTCTGATGGAGGCCGTTGCGGCCCGGCCGGAGGCGGCGCTCCTGTGCCGCATTCCGGTATTCTTCCAGATGCCCGTCTACCGCCTCCCCGCCCAAGGGACGGAGCTGGCCGTCTACCAGACGCTGATGGGCGGGGCGGTGTCGGCGGCCATGCTGGAGGAGGTCATCGCCCGGGGCGCCCGGAAGGTCGTCCTCTTTGGCTCCTGCGGCTCGCTGTGCCGGGAACTTCCCGACGGACACCTGATCGTCCCCACGGCCGCCTATCGGGACGAGGGGGTGAGCTATCACTACCTCCCCGCCGAGGACTATATATCCCTCCCCACCGCGCCGCGGACGGCGGAGATCCTCCGGGAACTGGGCGTCCCCTTTGCGCTGGGCAGGACCTGGACCACCGACGCCCTCTACCGGGAGACCCGCCGGAACGTGGCCCGGCGGAAGGAGGAGGGCTGCATCGCGGTGGACATGGAGTGCGCCTCCCTTGCGGCGGTATGCCGGTTCCGGGGCGTTGCCTTTCACCAGTTCCTCTATACGGAGGACAATCTGGACGGAGCATTCTGGGACCCCCGCCTGATGGGAAAGCTCCCCCAGGACGCAAAAGAGGCCTATTTCAGGATCGCGCTGGAGATTGCCAGACGCATATGAATCATACCCACCGGCCGTGCCGGTGGTTTGCACAGGACCGCTTGGGGCATGACCCGGGCAGAGCCAATAGGCTCATCGAATGGTCTGCTAATCGCGCAGATTTCCCGGGCTTGCCCCCGGTCTTGACTGTCACCCTCAGTCCCGCTGTACGGGTGGACAAGGCGGCCAATCCCTCAAAGTGCTTGGCCGCACTCTTTCTCATTTTGGGGTATTTCTTTTCTTAAAATTGAAATGGGCGGGAAGCCATTTTAGGGCTTTCCCGCCTTGATTATCCTTTAGCAAAGGCGGGCGGGGCTGTCGACGGCGGCGCATAAAATGCGCCGTTTATCTTGACCGTTGAATGCTCCGGATGACTTTGCTATTTCACCGGCGAATGGGAATTTATCAATCATACTTTTCAATGTTTATAGTTGCAATCGCTGATTGATTAGGTTCTCCTGTTTTCAGATTTTGAGGGGCAGGAATTAACATCATAAAACCATCTTTTCTGTATCGCTTTTCATATCCCTGTGCATATTCTTCCTCAACAGAAATATGCTGTACCTGTCCGATAATCATGGAAGTAATACCTGCACCGCTTAAATCTTGTGTTCCTTTTAAAGTACACTCTATGTTTACAAATGCCTCCTGTATCATTGGTGCATGAATGGTCTTGGCATTTACAAGAGAAAAATTTCCTACTGAAAATTTATCAGCTTCATAGTCATTATGGTTAATTGTATCTATCAGCTTATCGTAATAGCTTATTGGAAGAAAATTGATAAAAAAGCATTTTTCTCTTTGGATATTTGCATAGGTATGGGTATGCTGATAGAGGTTTCCCATAACCGCAAAGAAAATTGAGAAGTTCCGCACGCAAAAGAGTAGCAATCCATTCAGAATCA
This sequence comes from Intestinimonas sp. RTP31139st1_F5_RTP31139_211217, assembly GCF_040226735.1. Taxonomy (NCBI): domain Bacteria; kingdom Bacillati; phylum Bacillota; class Clostridia; order Eubacteriales; genus Intestinimonas; species Intestinimonas sp. RTP31139st1_F5_RTP31139_211217. The sequence goes on from NZ_JBCOAQ010000059.1 coordinate 5,899, forward strand.
CGCATGTCAGTTTTCTTACCCGGAACATTTTTCATGTGTCTGGCATTGACGACAAGCAAAATGATATCACCGGAGTAAGCATCTTCAAGGATTTCGTAAATAGGCCGCCAGTAAATACCGGTACTTTCCATGGCGCCATGGCGACATAAGCCCAGCGCGCCCTCTAAAATGATTGCTTCATAGTGCTGAGACAAAAAGGATGACCTTCCGGGTTAAATAATGTAGTGGATGTCTCAAAATACTGCATCTCTGATTTTGTAGCGCCACACTCTATAGCGTGTGCAACTGCTTCCTCCAAATTATCAACTAAAAAATCAATGTGAGCCATCGGCTGCTGCTCATTTACTTCCCACGGCCAAACAGGCGGAGTATATTCCTCCACTTCGTGTGTGCTAAACTCGATACATCAAGTTTCATTCGGACTTGATTCCTCCTTTGCTTATGATGGCGGTTGGCAGATCTCCATCATTATACCAAAGGAGGATATTTTTTCTCGGCATACTAAAGCTTTTTGGTACCACCGGCACAGCCAGCGGTTTTCTTTCTACAATAAGAGCGGAGGCCGGATGTGCCGGCCTCCGCTCTGCTGTCCCTTACAGCCGCTGTTTCCGCTGGAGGCGAATGTCCTGGCCGAAAAAGCGCAGAAACTGGTATTCCCCCTCCAACCTGGAGGCAATTTGAGGCGTGTACCTGGTCCGAACCTCCGCGATCCCCAAATTTGAGCTGATGACCGTGCGCTTGTTGGCGGTCAGCCTGGAGTTGATGATCTGATACAGGGCGGCCTGCACAAAGGGCGTGGTCATCTCGCTCCCCAGGTCGTCCATAATGAGTAGGTCGCAGCCCAGATACCGCCGGGTGCCGTCCCGGGCCTCCTTTGCATCCAGGTCGTCCCGGGAGAATTTCTGGATCTCAAATTGCTGAAAGATGGTCCCGGCGGCGTCGTAGACGACGGAAAAGCCACTTTCAGAGACGGTCCTGGCGATACATGCGGAGAGAAAGGTCTTTCCCAGACCGGTCCCGCCGCTCAAAAACAGGTTGTTGATGCTGGTACGGCCGAATCGATGGGCATAGTCCCAGCAGATCTCGTAGACCCCACGCATCTTTTGGCGGGTGGTGCGCCCCTTGGCGTCCGGGTCCAGATCGCTGTAAAAGGAAAAATCGAAAAGCTCGAAGGTCTGCTCCCCGAAATCCAGGGTCTGGGAGAGCTCCTTGATCTGCTCCTGGGTGCAGAGCAGCTTGAGACAGTCGCACATCGCTGCACCCACCCAGCCGGTGTCCCCGCACTTTGCACAGGAGGGCTTTTCGTCCAGCGCGTCGGCTGGGAATCCGTTGGCCGCCAGCAGGCGGTCCCGCTCCGCCTGGAGGTCGGTGTTCCGCTTGCGGACTGCTCCAATGGCGGCGGTGGGGTCGCCGCCGTCCTTCAGGGCGGCGGCGATCACCTGGGCCATGGTACGGCGGAGCAGCCGGTCGATCTCCGCCACACGGGGGATCTTTGTATAGATTTCTGTCTGACGCGCCTGACGCGCCCGCTCCGCCGCGGCCCGGCGCAGGGCCAGACGGGCGTTTGCGCTGTGCAGTACCGACTCGCTGTAGGGCACTTATTGCGCCTCCCCTCTTGTTTTCTCCAGATACCGGTCCATCCAGTCCAGGTCCTCCTCGATGCGGCTCTGTTCGTCTTTTTTTGTGCCGGCCGCAGCCCCGCCGCCCGGGTAGGACCCCTTCCGTGCGGAATCCCCCTCCTTGATCTGCTGGAGGGTGTGGAGGCCCTTCTGATGCCAGCTTTTCAGGATGGAGTTCATATAGGGCCAGACCAGGGATCCCTTTTTGAGCACGGTGCGTTCGTAGGCCAGGGCGATGGCGTCGTCGTCGAAGCCCATCTCCACCCAGGAGGAGATATATTTCCGCTCAGCCTCCACCGGCAGGCGGCCCGCGATGCCCAGGCGGGGCAGAATGGACTTTTCACGGTCCCGCAGCGCGGAGAGCGTGCGCACGTGGGCATCCGCCGCCTCGGGAGTATCCACGCCCAGGCGGTGCCAGACAAAGGCCTCCTTCCTGATCTGGGACATCCTGGGTCTGCGGCCCGGTCCATATTTCCGTTCGGTCTCCTCTATACACCATGTGGTGAGCAGGAGCACCACCTCCGCGGGCAGGGCCAGATAGTCGTAGATGGTGTACAGCAGCTTGAGATCGGCGGTGGAGAGCACCCTGCCCAGCCGCCGCTCCAGTTCCCGCACCAGTGCGGGGAAGGGGCTGTTCCCCTCCAGCTCCCGGGCGATATCGGCTGCGGTGTAGTCCGGAGGGCCGTCCGGCTCCGGCGGGGTGGGTGTGGGGGCGAGGTCGGCCTCCTTGTCCACCAGGCCCAGGTTCGCCAGGGCCTGATAGGCTCCGCGGACCTGCTCCGCCGTCCAACCCAGGGCCTTGCGCACTCCGTCGGCCTCAAAAACGCCGCCCCGGCGCAGAAGATAGAGATACAGCAGCGCCGCCTCGCCGCTGCCTGCGCGAATCAGCCGGTCTGCCGCCGCGTCCGTCATGGATATCACACCGCCCGGCAGCAATACGCTGGCCGCCATGGCGCCACCTCCTCTCCAACATTTCGTACCGTCTATTCTACCGTAAAAACCGGGAGAATTAAAGGATAATTTATTTTTATTTCTCTCCAACCTATGTTATAATGTCAAAGACAGAATGAATGCTGGGAGGGACCGCCGTGAAAAACAAAGTTACCGTCTCAATCGCCGGGCAGAACTACACCCTGGTGGCTTCCGAGGACGCCGGGTACATGGAAAAGGTGGCCGCCCATGTGGACGCCAAGATCCAGGAGGTGCTGGACGAATCCAAGGTCTCCCTGGTGGACGGCGCCGTGCTGGGCGCGCTGAACATCGCCGACGAGTACTTCAAAGAGGTGGAGGCGTCGGAAAACCTGCGCCGCCAGCTCAAGGAATACCTGGAGGAGGCCACCAAGATGAAGATGGAGCTCTCCGAGGCTAAGCGGGAGATCTTCAAGCTGCAGAACAAGAAATAGGCAACAAAGGGACGCGGATCGCCACTTCAGGGCCGGGACCCTGGAGGGCGGTCCGCGTTTTCCGTCCATCTCACGCCGGAGGTCGTCGATCATGCTGGAACTTCTCGCACCCGCCGGTTCGCCGGAGGCCGTCACCGCGGCGGTCCAGGCCGGCGCCGACGCGGTCTATCTGGGATACGGGGATTTTAACGCCCGCCGCAATGCGAAGAACTTCTCCCTGGAGGAGCTTGCGGCGGCGGTTTCTTACTGCCATGTGCGGGGCGCCAAGGTATTTCTCACCCTGAACACCCTGGTCTCCGACCGGGAGCTCCCCGCCGCAGCCCGGACGGCCGCCGAGGCCGCCGAGGCGGGGGTGGACGCGGTGCTCATCCAGGACCTGGGGGTCCTGCGGATGCTCCGCCAGGTGGCTCCCCGCCTTGCCGTCCACGGGTCCACACAGCTGACCGTCCACAGCCTGGACGGCGTCCGCCGCTGCGCGGAGCTGGGCATGGCCCGGGTAGTCCTCTCCAGGGAGCTCAGCCGGGACGCCATTGAGCACATTTGTCTCAACTCTCCCATTGAGATTGAGACCTTCGTCCACGGAGCCCTGTGTATGTGTTACTCCGGCCAGTGTTTCTTCTCCTCCGTCATCGGCGGGCGCTCCGGCAACCGGGGGCTGTGTGCCCAGCCATGCCGTCTCAAGTACGGCTGGGGAGAACGGGCCGACGCCAACCCCCTCTCCCTCAAGGATATGTCCCTGGCCGGACACATCCAGGAGCTCAAAAAGCTGGGGGTCAAGTGCCTCAAGATCGAGGGCCGCATGAAGCGGCCGGAGTACGTCTCTGTGGTCACGGGGATCTATGCCCGGGCCATCCGGGAAAGCCGGGAACCCACGCCGGAGGAGCTGGCCCAGTTGGAGGCCGCTTTTTCCCGGCAGGGCTTTACCGACGGCTACTATCTGGACCGGAAGGGGCCGGAGATGTTCGGCGTCCGGGAGGAGGGCCAGGAGCCCCGGGAGCTCTTTGCCCAGGCCAGGACTCAGTACCAGAGCGGGGAGCGGCAGTGCGTGGGCGTGGTGTTCGACGCCATGATCCGCCCCGGCGAGCCCGTGCAGGTGGGGGTCCAGGACGAGGTGGGGC
>NZ_JBCOAQ010000060.1:0-9655 GCF_040226735.1 Intestinimonas sp. RTP31139st1_F5_RTP31139_211217
CCTGGTGGTCCTCTTCGGCCTCTACCAGCTGGGCATTCTTGGGCAGTCCCGGCTCATCGCCTCCGAACACCGCCTCCGGTTCCGGCGCGGGCTCCGGCTTAGCCGCCTTGTCCTTGGCAGCGGCCCGAATGACCTCGATATAGATGAACTTGTCACAGGCCACGATGAAGGGACTGGGCGTCTTCTTCTCCCCCATGCCGATGACCTTCTTGCCCGCCTCCCGCAGCCGGGTGGCCAGACGGGTGAAGTCGGAATCGCTGGACACCAGTACGAAACCGTCGCACTGTCCGGTATAGAGGATGTCCATGGCGTCGATGATCATAGCCGAATCGGTGGAGTTCTTTCCGGTGGTATAGCTGTACTGCTGGATGGGGGTGATGGCGTTCTCCAGCAGGATCGGCTTCCAGGAGGCCATATTGGGGGTGGTCCAGTCCCCGTAGATGCGCTTGATGGTGGGGGTGCCGTAGACGGCAATCTCGGCCATCACATCCCGCATGGCAGTCCGGGAGGCGTTGTCCGCGTCAATGAGCACCGCCAGGCGCAGGCTCTGGTCGTTTGACTGCTCCATATCCGCCCTCCTCAGCCGTCACTGAGCACGAAGTGGTAGAACCGCAGCATCTCATACCAGTCGTCGGTGGAGAAGCACACACTCTTTCCATCTTCCAGCCGCGCCCCGGGGTAAAAGCTCTTGGAGTAGGCCGTCCGGTGCTCCCGGAATCGGATCTCGCTGTCGAACCGCTCCGGCATGGGCACCTTGCACTTGGCGGCCCGATGCACCGCCTCCTTGGCTCCCGCCCGGATGCGTTCCACGGCCACGTCGGGGTGGATGGAGATCACGCCACCGCCCACGCCCCGGTTGACCGGCACGGTCACGATCTCGGGGATAAACTCACGGGCAAAGGCGCACAGCTCCTCGTCGCCGGAGAGGAATACCGCAGGCACGCCGTAATATCCGGCGGTATAGGCGTTGATGAGGAACTCGCTGGCCCTCACACCGTTGAGGAGCACATGCTCGTTGCGTAGGTTCATGGTGTGGGAGAGGGGATTGCCGGGGCAGGAGGCCCAGGCGTGATAGCCGGTGAAGAGGACGGCGCCGTAGTCGTCCCTGTCCAAGCCGGACATCATGGACAGGGGGTCTCCCGTCCAGCCCCGGAGGATCCGGATGCACTCGGGCAGCTCCGCGGCGTCGATGTTCCGGGCGGAGTCGTGGGCGTCCTTGAGGAAGATCTCCCCGACCCCCGCGTCCAGGGCCCCCTTGCAGGCGGCCTTGACCTCCCGGGTCATCTGCTTCTGAAAGGGCTTGTAGTCGTCCATGGTACACCGCTCGGTCTCCGCCCAGTCGGTGATCCCGCAGGTACCCTCGATATCGGCGCTGATAAATACCTTCAAAGTACAGCACTCCTTTTCTTTTTTTCGTCTCTTTCTGGAATCAGTATAGCATAAAGAGACGGCTTTGCATATGCGGCCGAGCAAAAAAGTCGCCCGCCGGCGCAGACTTTCCGGGGCATTTGATTCCATGCGGGGCGGGCTGTCGCCCGCTCGCGCTCCCCCACCGCAGGCCATGAGCGCTCCCTAGCATACAGGGTTTTCGACAGACAGAGCGGACCTCCTGCCCAACCATTGGACAGGAGGTCCGCTGTTCTATCCTTTTGCGTCAGTTGAACTCCCAGGGGCTCACATACTTATGGGAGCTGGTCGCATACCCGTTTTCATATTTTACCGTCATATACAGGGGTTCCCCATTATTCACCAGCTTCACATAGCAGACACCGTCTTCAAATCTGTCTGTGATGTCAAGGCTCTGGTCAAACCAGTGGAGCCACACGGACCCATCCTCCTCATACCGCACATCCGGTGCCGTGAGATGCGCCATAAGGTCCTCCTCCGACGCAGGGATCTCTGTCCCGTCAGGCGCAAATACCACGCCGCCGCCGCTCTGATGCCGCACGTTCCCCTCGCCGTCGGTATATTCCATGCTGTAGCTTCCGTTTCCGTCAAATTGAATCGTGGCCGCTGTTTGGTCTCCGTGGATCCAGACCTGAACGGCGCGCTGAATTCCACCCGCATCTGCGGCATATGCGGCCGCGGCGCCGCCCACGAGCGTTGCACAGACGGCAACAACGGCGGCCATTGTTCTAAACCGATGCTGTTTTGCTGTTCTTTCCATTTTTTCTGCCTCCAAAGAAAAATTATCAGAGGCACGAATCGCCGAAAACGCCTGCTTGTATTTCTCCCTATTCGTCATCTTCCCATGCCTCCTTCAATGTGTTGCGGAGCGACATTCTTCCGCGTGACAACCTGACCTTCACATTGCCCGGCGTTATTTTCAGAATGTCCGCGATTTCCTTTACCGAATAATCTTCATAGTAAAACAAGTGGACCACGATACGATACTTTTCCGGGAGTTTCATCACCGCCTCAAACAATTCGGACGACTCCTCCGACTGGAAGGCCAGGGTTTCCATATAGTCCTCCAGCGGGAGCGCGTTTCGCCTGAAAAAAGTATTGTTCTTGTTCTTCGCCTTGTTGATCGCCACGCGGAGCAGCCACGCACGGATATGCTGCTCCGTCTCAAATTCTTTTTTCTGGGACCAATACTGAAGGAAGGTATCCTGAACAACATCCTCGGCATCCTGCGCATTTTTACATACGTTAAATGCCGCTGTATAGAGATTGTTCCGATATTTTTCAATCAGCATCTTGAGGGGTGGTTTCATATAGCATGCTCCTTAACCCGGTTGAAAAGCCTTTCATCCATAATACAAAGTAGCGGAGTGAAAGGTTACAAAGCGCCGCTACCGTCTTTTCCTCTGCCGTGGCGGACAAAGGCCGCCGCTTCTCAAAATGAGGGCGGCCGTTTTTTCTTTTGCCTGCAACTTTTTCCGCTCTCCCAGCGTCTAAGAAACACAGAAAGCCCACATATTTCCTCCCGCGTCTCTGCGGCAGCATTCATTTCTTAAGTTTTTCTTAAACCGCTATAAAAGCTGTTACAAAACGCCCTTCTTCATCGTTATAGAGGTAGAAACCTTTTCCAGAAGCGAAGAAAGGAGGCGCTGTCCATGGCGCGCCATACCCGGCTGCACTGGGCTCCGGCGGCGGCGATCCTGATCCTGTGCGCCGCTTTCGCGTGGTTCTCCCCCCGCAGTACGCGGGACATGCTGCCACTCTCCGCTGAGGGGGGGGATGTGCGCGCCCTGACGGTCTCCGGCGACGGCACCCTGCGCGCTTTCGCGCTCCCCGCCTCCGGACTACTGTCCTCCGCGCTGGCGGACAGCGCCTGCGTCCGCCTCCCCACCGCCCTGCCCGGCCCCTTTACCGGGGATATCTGTGTGTCCGCCGGCGGCATGTGTGCCTGGATCACCCCCCGCGGCGCCTTTCTCAGTCCCGCGGACGGCGATTCCGGTTGCTATATGATCCTGGGCTCCGGTCCCGCGCTCTATCAAAAGATCCAGGATCTGATTCCCCAGAACGCTTGAAAAGAGGGATTTCCTGTGCATACTATCAGAAAACGCATTTTCTGTGCCCTGACCGCTGTGGCCCTGCTGGCCGCCGGCTCGGCGGGCCTGTTATTCTGGGCGGACGGGCAGTATGCCGCCCGTCTGGCGGGGGAGATCCGGACCCGGTTCCAGGGCGGTGTGCTGATGGATGAGACCTTCTCGCCCCTGCCCCCCTCCGACTCCGTCCTGCTCTTCCAGAGGGCCGCCTCTCCCATCCGGCCCCTGTCCCTGAACACCAGCTCCTCCGGAGATGCGTCGGTGCTGATCCCCTACCTCCCAGATTACGGCTCGGATCTCTCCCTTACCGTGCCGAAGGCGGGGCGCTGGCGTCTTTCCTACCGCACCCTGGACGGTCTGGAGGTGACGGCGGACTACACCCATGCCGGCCAGGAGGCGTTGACCGTCTATCTCCCGGAGGCCGACCTGGAGGTGCGCCTGACCGGCGGCGATCAGGCCGCCATGGCGTACACCGCCCACGCCCGCCGTCCGGCCACCCCCGCCCTGCTGTGGACGGCCCTGACCGCCGAGCTTTCCTACCGGCTGTAAGACACACATCGTCCGACCGTAGAAAACAATGAGGCCCGCCCCGGAGCATAGCTCCGGGGCGGGCCCTTGTACTGCCTGGATTCAGACGTCGTCCTCAATGAGGCCGTAGCCGCCGCCGTTGCGGGTATAGACCACGGAGAAGGCCCCGTCGGCATCGGCGTTCTTAAAGGCGAAGAAGGTGTGTCCCACCAGATTCATCTGGAGCACCGCCTCTTCCACCGTCATATGCTTGATGGGGAACCGCTTGGTCCGCACGATCCTGAACTCGGACTCCTCCTCCTCGGGTGCGAAGTCGGAGACTTCGGCGGCGTCCACCGTGCGCTCGAAGGCGTCGGTGCGCAGACGCTTTTCCAGGCGGGCCTTGTTCTTGCGGATCTGGCGCTCCATGCCGGAGACACAGGCGTCAATGGATGCGCGCATATCGGAGGTACTCTCCGAAGCGCGGAGGATCATGCTGCCGGAGCGGACCGTAATTTCGCAGACGTTCCGGTCCTTTTCCACACTGAAGACGACAGATGCCTCGCCTTCCGTCTTGAAATAGCGGTCCAGCTTGCCTACCTTCTTTTCCGCATAGGCATGGACGGACGCGGGCAGAGTGACCTTCTTGTCGGTGAATACGAACTTCATTCGATTCAGCTCCTTCTTTCGTCCCCTCACGGGGACTGTGGTAACCGGGGGCAGTCCATTCCGCCCTTCGGTACCTTTATTATACCAGCATCTCTACGGAAAGTCACCTGGATTTTATGAACTTTATACAAATTCTGTCCCCGCTCCTCCGTCCCATTGCCCAAAGCGGCGGTCACTTCACCTGGATACCGTTGATAAAGACATGCTCCACACTTCCCGTCCACTCCAGCGGGTGGCCGCTGGTCACCACCACGTCGGCGTCCTTCCCGGGCGTCAGGGAACCCACACGGTGAGCCACACCAGCCAATCGGGCGCCGCCCAGAGTAATGGCCCGCAGCGCCTCTTCCGGCTCCAGGCCGCCCCGGACGGCAATGGCCGCGCACAGGGGCAGATACTGGATCGGGGTGACGGGGTGGTCGGTGCAGATGGCGATCTCCACCCCCGCCTTTGCCAGGCGGGCGGGGTTTTCAATGGTGAGGCCCGCCAGCTCGGGCTTGCTGCGGTCTGTGAGAATGGGCCCGGTGATAACGCCTACGCCCTCGGCGGCCAGCAGCTCGGTGACGCGGTAGCCCTCGGTGCCGTGGACCACCACGAATTGCAGTCCGTACTCCCGGCAGATCCGCACCGCCGTGGCGATATCGTCCGCCCGGTGGGCGTGGATATGGACGGGCAGCTCTCCCCGCAGCACGGGGATCAGCGCCTCCAACCTGGGATCATAGCCGGGCGCATTGGTGCCCGCCTCGGTATCCGCCTTGTCCTGACGGTCCATATACTCCAGCGCCCGGGCCAGCTCCGTGCGAATGACAGACGCGGTCCCCATCCGGGTGGTGGGGGTCTCCTTTCGCCCGTTGTACACCGTTTTGGGATTCTCGCCCAGAGCCATTTTCATAGTGGCCGGCGCCTTGAGCACCATTTGATCCACCCAGGCGCCCAGGGTCTTGATCACAATGCCCTGTCCGCTGATGGGGTTGGCGCTGCCCGGCCCGGTGAGCACCGTGGTGACGCCCCCCTCCCGCGCCTCCTGGAAGCAGCGGTCCAGAGGATTCACCCCGTCGATGGCCCGCACATGGGGGGTGCAGGGGTTAGTGGCCTCGTTGCCATCGTCGCCCTCAAACTTCAGGGCGTCGCCGAACAGCCCCAGGTGACAGTGGGCATCCACAAAGCCGGGAACGATGTGCCCGCCCTTCACGTCCAGGGAAGGGCCCTCGCAGCCCTTCGGCAGCGCCTCTATAGGGCCGACGCCTTTGATCTTGCCACCCTCCAGCTCCACATATCCATTGGGGATCACCGGAGCGTCCACCGGGTGCACCACACCGTTGAAAATCAACATTGTCTCCTCCGCCTTTCAAAATTTTAGTTGACATTTTTAGTAATATATGTTACTCTCTGTCTGTACAGAGTCCTGTCCCTCCTACCGGCTGGACTCCTGCCATTCTCCCACGCAAGATCCTTCCTTTGGGCGCGCCTTATCGGGCGCGCCCGCTTTCTTTTGCGGCGGATATACCGCTGTGCCTTTCTCTCCCACACAGAAAAAATGCGCGGCTTGTCCTTCAGCCGCGCATTTTCCTCTGCATTCTTATTTCCGTCCGCCGCGGCGGGAGCTTCTCTTCTCTGTGTACTTCATCTCCGACAGCTTGCTGTCGGAGGCCTGCATGAAATGCTTGAGCCGTTCCTCAAAGGACTCCGGCTCACTGGGCTGCCTGGAAAATCCGCCGGACCGCCCGCCGCCCTGCCGCGGCGCGTAGCCGCCCTGTCGGGGACCGCTGGGCCGGGGTGCAAAACCGCCCTGGCCGCCCGCGGGGCGAGGCGGCCGGGGAGGGGGATCCATGGCCTTTTTGATGGACAGATTGATGCGGTTGTTTTCATCGATTCCGATGACCTTGACCTTGACCTCCTGTCCCTCGGTGAGATGGTCTTTCACATCGTTCACATAGGAATAGGCGATCTCAGAGATGTGCACCAGACCCGAGCGTCCGCCGGGCAGTGACACAAAAGCGCCGAATTTTGTGATGCCTGTCACTTTTCCTTCTACAATAGAACCTACACCAAACTCCATACTGCTCCCAAAATCCTCCTTGAATATTCGCCCGAATCTCTTTAGGGCTTGTCTGAATATGGACCGTGTGCCCGGCGCCGAAGCACTTTGCCCCCCGGCAAGCGTTCCCCCGCCGGGGTCCCAGCGGACCCCCGGGGAAATCGGCGCCCGGCCGGGGGACAAAAGACCCGGCGTTCGGACGGATGATCCATTTCAAGCAAGCCCTAGTTGGTGATGATAAAGACTTTCTCTCCGGGCGCCACAAGGCCCAGCTTATCCCGGGCGATGTCGGCGATGCGGTCGGGGTCGTCCGGATTTGCCACGTCCTCGGCCAGTTCGGCGTTGATCTGGGTCTGCTCCGCCACCTGCTGGCTCAGCGTGTCCCGCTGGGCCTGCGCCTCCTGGATCTGGCCCTGGAGGTTCAGCAGGGCCGTCGCCATGTAGATGAGCAGAGCCAGAACCACCACCTTTGTGAGCAGTCCGGCCTTTTTTGTTCTGATCACGGCGTGCGCCCTCCCCTCCTCCCGCCGCCCGGCGGGTCAAGTCTTCCATCTCTTCGGGTATCAGTCTAATATTATACCATCTTCGGCCATAATGGAAGTGCTTCTTTGCAACTTTTTCAATTTTTTTACTGACATGCCCCAGCAGGACCAGGGGAAATGTGCAGAGCTTCCAGAGAAAAGCGATCCCGTCGGCCACCAGACCGGCCAGAAAGAGGGCCGGACGGCTCAGCGCCAGAAAATAGACGACCGCCCCCAGGAAGAGGGCCAGCACCATATAAATGCGCAACTGCCCGCCCCCGGCGGCGATGGCATAGAGAAAGAGCCCCGCGGTGACCAGAGCCCAGAAGAGGAGATCCAGCGCGGAGCCCAGCAGGGGGAGCCGGACCCGCCGCCGGAGGATGCGGAACAGATCATATACCAGGCCCAGCGCCGTCCCCAGGCCGGCGGCGCCCAGGAACGTAAGGGCCTGGTCCAGAAGGTCGACGCCCATCGCGTGGACCTATCGGAACAGCCGGGCCAGGAAGCCGCCCCGTTCGCCCCCGTCGTCCTCATAGGTCAGGGAGTCCACGCTTCCCTCCACCTTCAGGTCTCCCCCGTCCAGACTCAGCTTTTCGATGTGGAGGTCCTCCCCCCGCACCACCAGGGTCCCCTTGCAGGTGCTCATGACAATGCTGTTCTCGTCGAAGCTCTCCACCTCCTCCACCCCAGATACGGACAGAGATTCCCGCCCCTCCAGAATCACATGATGGGGCGCAGTCTCCGCCCGGAGCTTCTTCTCCTCGTATTGCATCCTTCTCCCGCCTTTCCCAGCAATGGCTTTCTGCTGTAACCATGTATATGGGACAGGGGCCGCGGATATGCAGAGGCGCCCCCCTTCTATGAGTACGGGCTGCCGAAAAACCTGTATGTTAGGGATCCTTGCGGTCTGCGGCAGGGGAGCGCGAGGGGCGACGCCATCCGCGGCTTTCAAATCCCTAGTTCGTCGCGGCGGCAGTCCCCGCCGTGGGCCCCAGCGCCTTCCGCAGAGGCCGGTATACGGCCGCGGTGGCGGCAATCTTCAATGCGTCTCCAGGGAGGTACACCAGCATCCCGATCTGCGCCACGGTCCAGGCGGACAGCCCCTTCCCCAGATAGACGTTCAGGATGAGATACATATACGGCAGCCCCACCAGGTAGAGCACACCCAGCCCGACCAGACACGCCAGGACCACCCGCGGGAGCTTCGCCTCCCCCTCGGTCAGTTTTCCCATGACCCAGGCGGAGGGGATCAGCCCCAGCAGAAATCCGAAGCTGGGCTGAAAGACGTAGCCCAGTCCGCCCCCCATGGTGAAAATGGGCAGGCCCACCAGGCCCAGCACCACATAGGCCGCCTGGGACAGCGCCCCCCACCTGGCCCCCAGAAGTACGCCCGCCATGGCGGTAAACAGGAATTGCAGCGTGACGGACATCGCCCCCAAAGGAAACTTGAGGAAGGCCCCGATGGCTGTCAGGGCAGAGAAAAGGGCGGCCAGGATCAACATGCGGGTGTTGGTTCTCATTGTGTACTCTCTCCAATCGTAAACCAATTTTTTATTGTAGGTTTACAATATCACATTTTCCCCCGATTGTAAACTGTTATTTTTCATTTGGTTGACGTATCCTCCCTTCCGGGGATATAATATCCTTGATACACAAGGCGGAGGTCCGCCTTCTCCCTGCCGGATCGGCCGCAGGGCGGCTCATTCCGCGCACGGAAAATGGAGAGGACAAAAGGGGGCTCGACTATGCTACAAGATGAAATTCTCACGCTTCTTCGCTCCGGCGGCGGGGCCTATCTCTCCGGTGAGGCCATGAGCCGGAAGCTGGGGGTCAGCCGCGCGGCGGTGTGGAAGGCGGTGGACGCCCTCCGGCGGGAGGGCTATGCCATCTCCTCCGGCTCCAACCGGGGCTATCGGCTGGAGTCGGCGCCGGACACCCTGCGGGCGGGGGAGCTCTCTCAGGCCCTGGCGGGGCGCCTGGTGGGGAGCAATCTGGCCTGTCTGGAGACGGTGGACTCCACCAACAACGAGATCAAGCGCCGGGCGGCCAACGGCGCGCCGGAGGGACTGGCCGTCCTCACCGATGAGCAGACCGGCGGCCGCGGCCGCCGGGGAAACACCTTTCAGTCCCTGAAGGGCAAGGGGCTCTATTGCTCCATCCTCCTGCGGCCCCGTCTGGTGCTGGACCTGGACAAGCTCAGTACGCTCACCGCCTGGGTGGCGGTGGCGGCCAGCCGCGCGGTAGAGGCCTGCTGCGGGCTCCGCCCCGGGATCAAGTGGACCAATGACCTGGTCCTGGACGGGCGGAAGCTCTGCGGCATCCTCACCGAGCTGGAGCTGGAGGCCGAGACCGGGGAGCCCTCCGCCGTGAGCGCGGGCATCGGCATCAATGTCGGACAGACCGACGGGGACTTCGGCCCGGCACTCTCC
>NZ_JBCOAQ010000061.1:0-9555 GCF_040226735.1 Intestinimonas sp. RTP31139st1_F5_RTP31139_211217
GCTCACCACGAAGGCCACCAGTGTGGCCGCCGCCACCGCCGCGGCAAAGAGCGCCTTGAGCCGCCGGTAGCTCCTGATCTCCTCCCCCAGCGCGGGGCCGGGCGTTTCCACATGCAGGGACATATCAGGGCAGGCGGTAGACGTGGCCCTCGATGGGGCCGACTTCCTGCATGGACATCCACTCGCCGAACACGGCGTCGGGGTCGATGTCCGCGCACTCGTCCGGATAGAGCCAGGTGGCGGTGTACAGGGCGCCGATGAGCTTGCCCAGGCCGCCGGCACAGAAGCCGGTGGTGCAGTAGAGGTTCTTGTTCTGGACGGCCTTCAGGTCGGACCAGCCGGGGCGGCTGACCATCTCGGCGGTCATCTCCTCATACATCTCCTGGGTGGGGGGCGTATACACGCCGGTATTCTTCAGGGCCGGGCCCGAGCTGGTCTTGATGATGAGGTCGGGGTCGGCCAGCAGGATGGCCTCGGGGTCGATGTCCTTGCCCGCCAGGCTCTCGTCGCCGAAAATGTTGATGGCCCCGGCGGAGACCAGCATGTTGTGCCAGCCGTCGTTGGAGGTGCCGGGGATGCAGGTGGTGTAGGGATCGCCGTACTCCCAGTAGACGGTCTTTTTCTCGGTCACGTTGGCCAGGCATGCGTCCAGCTTCTGCTGGTTCTCCTCATAGAACGCCCTGAGCTCGGCCGCCTTCTCCTCCACATCGAAGATCCGTCCCACGGCCTCGATCTGGTTGACCAGGTCCGCGTTGTCCCAGCCGGTGACCACCAGCACCTTGATACCGAAGGGTTCCAGCATCTCCTGGTCCTGCTCATAGGTGCCGTTCTTAGGGGTGATGAGGACCTGAGCCCCCAGATCCACGATCTTCTCGTAGTTCAGCTCGCTCTGGCCCTTGCCGATCACGTTGTCAGGGTCGAACTGGCTCCAATAGACCCGGTCCTGGGCGGTATTGGTGTCCACGGCGATGACGCGGTCAATGGCGCCGCAGGCGCGGATCAGCTCGCTGTTGTAGCGGTTGGCCACCACGGCCCGCTCCACAGGCCAGGGGATCTCCACTTCACGGCCCAGGCCGTCCACCACCACCTTCGTGGTGGGCTCTTCGGCGTCGGGCGTGGCGGTGGGCGCTGTGGTCCCGATGGGTGCGGGGGTGCTCTGGGCCTCCTGGCCGCCGCAGCCGGCCAGGAGGGAAAGGCTGAGGGTCAGCGCCAGGAACAGGGCGAGGGTTCGTTTCATGTCGGTTCTCCTTCTCTGTTTTAAAATATGTAAGGCCACAGGGCGCGTTCCCGCGTCCCGCAGCGGCTTACAGGCAAAAAAAGATTTCCTGTCGGCACAGCAGCGACAGGAAATCTCGGGCATAAAAAATTCCGTCCTCTGATGGTCCGTCAGATTACGACGCAAGGCATTCTGTCCAAGTATCCTGGCTCGGGTTCCCCGCCGCCGTGCGACTTCCCAGACCCCTCGGGTCCAGTGTCCTAACTGCACAGCGGCTCCCCCTTACAGTGGCGGCACCGCACCGGAATTACACCGGTTTCCATAAAACAGAAGCGTATATTTAATTGTATATTTTAGTATAAGCCTCCTTCCGTGGTCTGTCAAGAAAAATTCCCGGCCCGGCCCCTTTCCGCGCGTCTTTTTCCACCCCATTTCCTCCTTGTGCGCCCCCTTCAATAGTGATATAATATTTCGACTGAAATCGAAACAAACTGGAAAGGGGCCAATGCTCATGTCTCACTCTTATAAGGAAGCGTTCATCACGTTCATGGTGCGCTCCGGCGTGCTCACCTTCGGCGACTTCACCACCAAATCCGGACGCAGGACCCCCTACTTCATCAACACCGGCAACTACAAGACCGGCGCCCAGGCCAGCCAGCTGGGGGACTACTACGCCGCCTGCATCCAGAAGCACTTCCCCGACGGGGTGGACTGCCTCTTCGGCCCCGCCTACAAGGGCATCCCCCTGGCGGTGGCGGCGGCCTCCTCCCTCTACCGGAACTACGGTCGGGACCTCCCCTACTGCTTCAACCGCAAGGAGGCCAAGGACCACGGCGAAGGCGGCGTCATGGTGGGCTACAAACCCCAGGACGGCGACCGGGTGGCCATTGTGGAGGACGTGGTCACCGCCGGCACCGCCGTGCGGGAGTCCATCGCCCTTTTCCAGCAGGTGGCCGATGTGTCCATCCGGGCCCTCTTCGTCTCCGTGGACCGCATGGAGCGGGGCACCCGGGACTGCTCCACCCTGGACGAGCTCCGGGAGGATTATGGCATCACCGTCTGTCCCATCGTCACCGTCCGGGAGATCATCGCCTTCCTCCACAACCGGGAGGTGGACGGCAAGGTCTATATCGACGACGCCGTAAAGGCCCGCATGGAGACCTACCTGGCGGAGTACGGGGCCCGTTGAGCGCCGGCGGCGGGCGGGGCCTTTCAGAAAGGGGGCGGCGGCGTGGGACTCCATGACGGACACCGCAAACGGCTCAAGGCCCAGTTTCTCTCCCACGGGGAGGATTTTCACGACCACCAGCTCCTGGAACTTCTGCTGTGCTACGCCATCCCTCAGGGGGACGTGAACGAGCTCTCCCACGCCCTGCTGGAGCGGTTCGGCTCCCTGGCCGGCGTCATGGACGCCCTGCCCGAATCCCTCCAGCAGGTCCCCGGGGTGGGGGAGCACACCGCCGTCCTTCTCAAGCTGGTGCCCAAGCTGGCGGGGCGGTACGACCGGGACCGGGCCAGCCTGGGCACCGTCCTCAACTCCACCCGGGCCGCCGGGGAATTCCTGGCCCCCTATTTTCGCCAGGGCGCCCGGAACGAGATGGTCTATCTGGTGTGTATGGACGCCAAGCGCAAGGTGCTGGGCGTGCACAAGCTGGGCGAGGGCTCGGTGAACGCCGCCGACATCACCTCCCGCAAGGTGGTGGAGACCGCCCTGGCTCAAAATGCCACCACCGCCATCCTGGCCCACAACCACATCTCCGGCCTGGCCCTCCCATCCCAGGCCGACCTGACCACCACCCGCAGACTCCGGGCCGTTCTCCGGGAGGTGGGGGTGGAGCTCTCCGACCACCTCATCTTCGCCGACGACGACATGGTCTCCCTCCGGGACAGCGGCCTGTTTGAGGGGTATGGGGCGGAGGTGCCGGATTTTTAATGAGAGGGTTCTTTTCCCCTTGCAATAGAACATTTGTTTTGATATAATATCGGACGGATGTACGATTTCCGCCCTCTTTGGAGGCGGCGGCAGGCCGCCCCTTCGGAATCTTACGCCTGTGAGGAGGTCTTACCTATGCCTGACTTTAAAGTGGTCTCCCCCTATGAGCCCGCCGGGGACCAGCCCGAGGCCATCGCGGCCCTGGCCGCGGGCATCGAGAACGGGCTGAGCGAGCAGGCCCTGCTGGGCGTCACCGGCTCCGGCAAGACCTTCACCATGGCCAAGGTCATCGAGAAGGTCCAGAAGCCCACCCTGGTGCTGGCCCACAACAAGACGCTGGCCGCCCAGCTCTGCGCCGAATTCAAGGAATTCTTCCCGGACAACGCCGTGGAATATTTCGTCAGCTACTACGACTACTATCAGCCCGAGGCCTATATCCCCCACACCGACACCTTCATCGAGAAGGACTCCGCCACCAACGATGAGATCGACCGGCTGCGTCTCTCCGCTACCGCCTCCCTCATCGAGCGGCGGGACGTCATCGTGGTCTCCTCCGTCTCCTGCATCTACGGCCTGGGCGAGCCGGACGACTATGCCAAGATGATGGTCCCCCTGCGGGTGGGCGCCGAGTTCCCCCGGGATGAGCTCCTCAGGCGCCTGGTGGAGATCCGCTACGAGCGCAACGACATCGCCTTTGAGAGGAACATGTTCCGGGTGCGGGGGGACACGGTAGAGGTCTGGCCCGCCTATTTCAAGGATACCGCCATCCGCATCGAGTACTTCGGCGACGAGATCGACCGTCTCAGCGAGATCAATGTGGTCACCGGCACCCCGGTCCGGCGGCTGGAGCACCTGCCCATCTTCCCCGCCAGCCACTACATCACCCCCAAGGAGAAGATGGACAAGGCCATCGGGGAGATCTACCGGGAGCTGGAGGAGCGGGTGGCCTTCTTTGAGTCCCGGAACATGCTGGTGGAGGCCCAGCGCATCAAGCAGCGCACCCTCTACGACATTGAGATGATGCAGGAGCTGGGCTATTGCTCCGGCATCGAGAACTACTCCCGCGTCATCGCCGGGCGGCCCGTGGGTTCCGCCCCCATGACCCTGATGGACTACTTCCCCAAAGATTTTCTCCTGTTCATCGACGAGTCCCATGTCACCCTGCCCCAGGTCCGGGCCATGTACAACGGGGACCGGGCCCGCAAGACCACCCTGGTGGACTACGGCTTCCGCCTCCCCTGCGCGTTTGACAACCGGCCGCTGAAATTTGAGGAATTCGAGCAGCGGGTCAACCAGGTGGTGTACGTCTCGGCCACGCCGGGGGAGTATGAGCGCACCCGGGCGGGGCAGATCGTGGAGCAGGTCATCCGCCCCACCGGACTGCTGGACCCCCGCATCGACGTGCGGCCCGTGGAGGGCCAGATCGACGATCTGATCGGCGAGATCAACGACCGGACGGCCCGGAAGGAGCGGGTGCTGGTCACCACCCTCACCAAAAAGATGGCGGAGGACCTGACCGCCTATCTGAAAAACGCCGGCATCAAGGTGCAGTATATGCACCACGATATCGACACCATCGAGCGGCAGGAGATCATCCGGGACCTGCGGCTGGGGACCTACGACGTGCTGGTGGGCATCAACCTCCTGCGGGAGGGCCTGGACCTGCCGGAGGTGAGCCTGGTGGCCATTCTGGACGCGGACAAGGAGGGCTTCCTCCGCAGCGAGACCTCCCTCATCCAGACCATCGGGCGGGCCGCCCGGAACGCCGACGGCCTTGTGGTCATGTACGCCGACAAGATGACTCCCTCCATGATGGCGGCCATCGGCGAGACCGAGCGGCGGCGGAAGAAGCAGGACGCCTATAACAGGGCCCGCGGCATCGTGCCCAGGACCATCATCAAATCCGTTCGGGACGTCATCGAGCTCTCCGCCGAAGAGGAGGAGACCGAGCAGCTCATGCGCCGCAAGACCAAGCTCTCCAAAAAGGAGCGGGACGCCGCCGTGGAAAAGCTGGAAAAGGAGATGCGGGAGGCCAGCAAGCGGCTGGAGTTCAAGTACGCCGCCGTCCTCCGCGACCGCATCATCGAGCTGAGATGGAAGTAATTTTATTTTGTGATTGGGACCACCGCATATAAAGAGGTGATAAAATGGGCCGGCTTCACAGGCTGCCAAACTATGACTATGGGCAGGAAGGCTGCTATTTTATCACTTTCTGTACCAAGAGAAGGGCCCCTATATTGTCCCGGATCGTGGGGCGCGCATGATCACCGCCCTCAAGCGCTTTACAAATCAGGACATGCAAAACGACCTCTGGCAGGGCGGCTTCCACGACCACATCATCCGCAGTGAGGCCGATTATCTGCGGATATGGGCATATATGGACCAAAACCCGGCCAAGTGGCGGGAGGACCGCTATCACGAGGAGGCGTATCCATGAAAAGGCCGAGAATCCGGATCACACTGATCGACAGGAAGGGTCCCTGCGGCTGCCACAGGGGGCACAAGGTGGGGGACAGCTTCGACTTTGACACGGAACGGGGACAACTGTGCCCCATGGCCATGCACGTGGCCTTCCCCTATGTGGACATCCTGCGCTACGGCGGCGCGCTCCCCGGCCAGGAACCGGGTACCGCCGTATTCGCCTGCCCGGATGTGGACACCCTGAATATATTCCGGATCGAACGTACGGACCCCCTGGACGCCCCCGCCGGCGGGGGCGTATCCTCGATCTGAAAGGAGCGTGTGTGATGTCCAGATGGAGGGCCATCCCCCTGTTTCAGAGGGTCCTGCTGGTGATGCTGGCCGCGATGCCGGTTTTCTTTGCGGCGCTCTACTTCATCCTCAACGGCCGGCTCGGCGTGGAATACGGCGGCTCCCTGCTGCTCCGGTCTGTTCAGGGGGAAACCACGCTCTATGCCGGCCGGGTGGATGGGAAGGAGGCCGTCTTTGCGGTCTCTCCCGACGGCAGGGTGACATACCGCTTCGACGGCGGCGACTATGGCCCCTATATCGTCGTCGAGGACCCCGGCGCCGTCCCCCGGGACCACGATATGGCCGATGTGCTCACCGGTGTGGAGGTGCGCCGCGGGGATGAGATCCTATTCCGAGGCGGCTGGCTGGACGGCGGCATTTCCGTGCTGATCGATGAGAGCGGAGCGCCTGTGTCCTCTTTTTCCTTCTCCTGGTACGCCGGCGGCAAGGCCTATGGTCCCGACGGGCAGGAGATGGATTTCTCCCACGAGCCTTCGGTCTCCTTTCTTCTCCCTCTGGTGCTGGCGCCCGTCCTCAGGCACCGGGGGGACATATCCCTGTATTGGCTGGCCACCTGTCTGGCCGCCGTCGGCATCCTCTCCATTCTGTTTGCCGACCGGCTCTTCCGCTGGAATCTCGGATTCCTCATCCGGGACCCGGAACTGGCCGAGCCCTCCGACTGGGAGCTGTTCGGCCGCCGCCTGGGCTGGATCGTCTGCACCGGCGGCGCGCTGGTCGGCTATTTGGTCGGCGTTTTTTCCATCGTTTGACCTCGACTTTCTCCCCTGTGGAAAGATATAAAGGAGCAACAGAGCTATGCTAGACCACATCTCCGTCAAAGGCGCCCGGGCCAACAACCTGAAAAACATCGACGTCACCATCCCCCGGGACAAGCTGGTGGTGCTCACGGGCCTCTCCGGCTCCGGCAAGTCCTCCCTGGCCTTCGACACCATCTACGCAGAGGGCCAGCGCCGGTACGTGGAGTCCCTCTCCTCTTACGCCCGGATGTTCCTGGGCCAGATGGAAAAGCCCGACGTGGACTATATCGACGGCCTCTCCCCCGCCATCTCCATCGACCAGAAGACCACCTCCAAAAACCCCCGCTCCACCGTGGGCACCGTCACCGAGATCTATGACTATCTCCGCCTGCTGTGGGCCCGGGTGGGCACCCCCCACTGCCCCAAGTGCGGCAAGGAGATCCGGCAGCAGACCGTGGACCAGATCATCGATCAGGTGATGACCCTGCCGGAGGCCACCCGCATCCAGGTCATGGCCCCCGTCATCCGGGGCAAGAAGGGCGAGCATCAGAAGATCTTCGAGGACGCCCGGAAGTCCGGCTACGTCCGGGTCCGGTGTGACGGGTCCATCTACGACCTCACCGAGGAGATCAAGCTGGACAAGAACAGGAAGCACAGCATCGAGGTGGTGGTGGACCGGCTGGTCATCAAAGAGGACGTCGCCCGCCGCCTCACCGACTCGGTGGAGACCGCCGCCGGCCTCTCCGGCGGCCTGGTGGTCATCAATATCGTAAGCGAGGACCGGGACCTTCTCTTCTCCCAGAACTACGCCTGCGAGGATTGCGGCATCTCCATCGAAGAGCTGGCCCCCCGCATGTTCTCCTTCAACAACCCCTTCGGCGCCTGTCCCACCTGTACCGGTCTGGGCAGCCAGCTCAAAGTGGACCCCGCCCTCATCATCCCCAACCCCGGTCTCTCCATTCTGGAGGGCGCCATCTCCGCCTCGGGCTGGAACAACGTGAAGGGGGACTCCATCTCCCGCATGTATTTTGAGGCGCTGGCCAAGCAGTACGGCTTCAAGCTCACCACCCCGGTGAAGGATCTGCCCCCCGAGGTGCTGGACGTCATCCTCTACGGCACCAAAGGGGAGAAGCTGAAGCTCACCTACGACCGCGCCCAGGGCCAGGGCACCCTGTACCAGGCCTTTGAGGGCGTGGTCAACAATCTGGAGCGCCGCTATCGGGAGACCCAGTCCGACGCCATGCGCCGGGAGCTGGAGGACTGCATGTCCGAGCGCCCCTGCCCCGACTGCGGCGGCAAGCGACTGCGGAAAGAGGCCCTGGCCGTCACCGTGGGCGGCATCAGCATCCACGACTTCTGTCAGATGTCGGTGACCCAGGCCCTGGACTTCGTAGGCGGGCTGGAGCTCTCTCCCCAGAAGCTGCTCATCGCCGAGCGCATCCTCAAGGAGATCAAGAGCCGCCTGGGCTTTCTCCAGTCGGTGGGCCTCCAGTATCTGACCCTCAGCCGCTCCGCCGGGACCCTCTCCGGCGGCGAGAGCCAGCGCATCCGCCTGGCCACCCAGATCGGCTCCTCCCTCATGGGGGTCCTCTATATCCTGGACGAGCCCTCCATCGGCCTCCATCAGCGGGACAACGACAAGCTGCTGGCCACCCTCAAGCGGCTGCGGGACCTGGGCAACACCCTGCTGGTGGTGGAGCACGACGAGGACACCATGCGCGCAGCGGACTATATCGTGGATATCGGCCCCGGAGCCGGGGTCCACGGCGGCGAGGTGGTGGCCTGCGGCACGGCCGAGGAGGTCATGAACACCCCCGGCTCCATCACCGGCGACTACCTCTCCGGGCGGCGGAAAATCCCCGTCCCGGCGGAGCGCCGGAAGGGCAGCGGAAAATTTCTCACCGTCCGGGGGGCGGCGGAGAACAACCTGCGGCACGTGGACGTGTCCATCCCCCTGGGGACCTTCACCTGCGTCACCGGTGTGTCCGGCTCCGGCAAGTCCTCCCTGGTCAATGAGATCCTCTACAAAAAGCTGGGGGCCGATCTCAACCGGGTGAAGGTCCGCGCCGGCAGGCACGATGCCATCGAGGGGGAGGAGTATCTGGACAAGGTCATCGACATCGACCAGTCCCCCATCGGCCGTACGCCCCGCTCCAACCCCGCCACCTACACCGGCCTCTTCAACGACATCCGGGACCTCTTCGCCTCTACCCCCGACGCCAAGGCCCGGGGCTACGGGCCGGGCCGCTTCTCCTTCAACGTGCGGGGCGGGCGGTGCGAGGCCTGCTCCGGAGATGGCCTCATCAAGATCGAGATGCACTTCCTCCCGGACATCTACGTCCCCTGCGAGGTCTGCAAGGGCAAGCGCTACAACCGGGAGACCCTGGAAGTCAAGTATAAGGGCAAGAACATCTACGAGGTGCTGGATATGACCGTGGACGAAGCCCTGCCCTTCTTTGAAAATCTGCCCCGCATCTACAACAAGCTCCAGACTCTTTACGACGTGGGCCTCTCCTATGTGAAGCTGGGTCAGCCCTCCACCGAGCTCTCCGGCGGCGAGGCCCAGCGGGTGAAGCTGGCCACGGAGCTGGCCAAGCGAGCCACGGGCCGGACCATCTATATCCTGGATGAGCCCACCACGGGCCTGCACACCTACGACGTCCACAAGCTCATCGAGGTGCTCCAGCGCCTGGTGGACGCAGGGAACTCCGTCGTGGTCATTGAGCACAACCTGGACGTCATCAAGACGGCGGACTATGTCATCGACCTGGGCCCCGAGGGCGGCGACGGCGGCGGCACCATCGTCTGCACCGGCACGCCGGAGGAGGTGGCCCGGTGTGAGGCCAGCTACACCGGCCAGTACCTGAAGACCGTGCTCAATTAGGCGGGCCGGGGGG
>NZ_JBCOAQ010000062.1:0-1003 GCF_040226735.1 Intestinimonas sp. RTP31139st1_F5_RTP31139_211217
GAGCCCCTCCTGCGAGAGGTGGGCGGGTTCCAAATGGAAGCGGCACAGACCGCCGCCGATGGGCTCCGGCGGGCGGTGGAGGCAGTCCGGGGTCAGACCGCGGCACTCGGTCAGCAGCCGCTCCAGGGCCAGGGCCGGGTCGGAGACCATGTGCCCGGGGCCGAACTCGCTCTGGTAGGCCAGCTTCCCAAAGTCCTGGGGGGCCATCAGCGGATAGCGGCGGGCGTGAAGCCGGGCGAGGGCCGGAAAGGAGCGGTTCAAAGCCCCACCTCCCGCAGGGCCAGGTCCACGGCCCGCTTCAGATAATCCTCCAGGCGGCACTCCTCCACGCCGGCGATCCGGGTGCCGCAGGTGGCGGAGGGAATGAGGATCTTGACCGCCTGGGCGCCGGAGACGGCGGCGGCGGCCGCCGGGGAGACCTCGCCCATGATGCCGTTGGCCAGGATAACACCGATGGGGCCCAGGATCAGGTCGGCCCGTCCGGCGTTATAGAGAATGGCGTTCTCCCCCGTGGCCCCCCGGGTGCAGCCGGCCTTGAGCATGGCGTTGGTGGCCAGCACGTTGGTGCCTGCGCAGAGGAGCTCGCAGTCCTCGGGCAGCCGGGGTCTCAGGAGGGTGGCCAGGCGGCTCCCGATGCCGCCCCCCTGTCCGTCGATGAGGAGAATACGCATGCGATCAAATCCTTTCCGATCCGTTTCCCGCCCGCGTCGTGCCGTTCCGCGCCCCTCCGGAGGGGCGCGGGGCGACGGTGCGCACCGGCCGGGCGCAGGGCGGAGGCGCCGCCGCCCGGAGAGCAGGCCCGGCGATTGGGCGTGTGAATCAAGCCCTATTATACGAGCCCGGAGAAGTTCTGTAAAGGGCGGATACAGGGTATACAGGGACAAAAAATCGTGGTATAATGGCTGTGACTGGTTCCCCACCCAGTCCAACCGGCACAGAGTGAGCCGTCCGGGGGCGCTTGCGCCATGCCCCCGGGGTAAGGGACCTGTGCCGCTGTGCGTGG
>NZ_JBCOAQ010000062.1:1013-9255 GCF_040226735.1 Intestinimonas sp. RTP31139st1_F5_RTP31139_211217
CGCGTACTCTAAACAAAAAATGGAGGTCTTTTTTTCATGCGCAAATTTGATACCAAACAGCTCACCCTGGCCGCCGTCATCGCGGCGGCCTACGCCGCCCTCACCCTGTGCCTACCCGCCTATGGGGCCATTCAGGTCCGGCTGTCCGAGGCGTTCACCGTCCTGCCCTTCCTGTTCCCGGCGGCGGTGCCCGGCGTGGCCGTGGGGTGTCTGGTGGCCAATCTGCTCAGCCCTTACGGGCTCATCGACGTGGTGTGCGGCACCGCCGCCACCCTGCTGGCCGCCCTGTGGACATCCCGGATCCGGCATAGGGCGCTGGCGCCCCTGCCCCCCGTGCTGTGCAACGGAGCCATCATCGGGGCCATGCTGGCGTGGTATGAGGTGGGCTTCGGCCCCGGCTTCTGGGGCATTTTCGCCATGAACGCGCTCACCGTGGGCCTGGGCGAGCTGGTGGCCTGCTACGGGTTGGGCCTGCCCATCCTCATCGCACTGCCCAAGATCCCGTATTTTCAGGGGCGCATGTCACCGGAGCGCCTGTCGTGATCCGGTAACTATTCTGTTGTCAGGAGGCATGAGAACCAATGAAGGTCAGGAAAGCCGTCATTCCCGCAGCCGGGCTGGGGACCCGGATGCTGCCCGCCACCAAGACCGTCCCCAAGGAGATGCTCCCCCTGGTGGACAAGCCGGTGATCCAGTATATCATCGAGGAGGCGGTGGCCGCCGGGATCGAGGACATCCTGGTGGTGACCAACCGGGCCAAATCCGCCATGGACGATTACTTTGACTATTATCCCGAACTGGAGGAGCGGCTCTCCCGCGCCGGCAAGGAGCGGGAGCTGGAGGAGGTCCGGCGGGCGGCCGATCTGGCCAACATTTTCTATGTCCGGCAGAAGGAGACCAAGGGGCTGGGACATGCCATCTGGCGGGCCAAGCGGTTTGTGGGGGACGAGCCCTTCGCCGTGCTGCTGGGCGACGACATCATGCGCTCCGACAAGCCGGTGATCCGCCAGCTCATTGACGGGGCGGAGGCGTACGGGGCCTCCTGTGTGGGGGTCCAGGAGGTGAGCGCCCAGGCCATCGGCAAGTACTCCTCCGTGAAGATCGAGCCCCTGGAGGAGCGGGTATTCAAGGTCACCGACATGGTGGAAAAGCCCCGTCCCGAGGAGATCTTCTCCAACTACGCCATCCTGGGGCGGTATGTCCTGAAGCCCTCAATCTTCGATATTCTGGAAAATCTGGCCCCCGGCTACGGTGGGGAGATCCAGCTCACCGACGGGCTCAAGGAGCTGTGCCGGAGAGACGCCATGGTGGCGGTGGACTTCGAGGGCAAGCGGTACGACACCGGGAACCTCAAGGGGTTCCTGGAGGCCACCATCGATTTCTCTCTGGCTCACCCCGAGACCGGGGAGTGGCTGCGGGGCTTCCTGAAGGACAGAGCCGCGGCGCTGTGAGCGCCGCCTGCGTTCCCGGAAGGCCGCGCGCCGTCGGGGCTTGCCGGTGAGGCGGAGAAGGCTGGCTTTTTTGACAGGAACGGATACAAATCACCATGAAAAAAGGATAAGGGATCGCCGCGAGGCGATCCCTTATCCTTTTTTTCAGATCCTGCGGCGGGCACGGCGCGCCGTCCGCTCAGCCGTACTACTCGGCCAGGACGACGCGGATGCGTCCGCCCTCGCGCGCGGGCTTATCGTACCAGCCGGTGAGGGTAAAGCCGCCGCCGGTGACCAGGGCCAGAGAGGAGAGGTAGTAGTCGCCGTCGCGGAGCTCGTAAACCAGCGCGTCCTCGGCGATGGTATACTGGCGGCTCCCGGCGTAGAGGATATTCCCGTCCACACTGTCGCCCTTCACCTCGGTAAGGTTGGCGAAACGGTCGATCTCTGCACCGTTCCGCTTGAGGAGGAAGGGGCCCTCCTTCACGTTGTAGACCCGGGAACCGGTGATCTGGCCGGCCACGCCGCCGGCGTCGTAGACATAGGTGCCGCTGGTGAGCATCAGCTCGTTGGAGCTCTGTTCGCTGACATCGGTGACCACACCGTAGGTGTGCAGGTCACCGGTGACATCCTTGAGGATGAGGCGGCTGATCTCGCCGCTGCTGTTGAGCAGGTAGTAGCGCACCATATCGGCGGTGAGCTCCACGCCGGCCAGCCGGGCGGGGTAGACCCGCAGGGCTCCGCTCTCGCCGTAGGTGTCCAGGATCTCCACGTCGGAGGCGAAGGCGTACTTGCCCAGCTTGGAGCCGTCGGCGCTCACCCTGCCGGAGAGGGAGGCCGAGAGGGTCTTGACCTGCACATCCTCACCGCTGGAGGTGACCTGCACGATGGCGCCGGCCTTCATGGTGCCCTTGTCATAGCGGTAGACATAGGTACTGCCGTCGGTGGCCATGACGGTGAGGGAGTAGGCGGTGTAGGAGTGGCCGTCCTTGTCCTCATAGCTCCTGGGCTCGGCGGAGATCACCATGCCGCAGACGGTGCCGGAGGTCTGGGCGGGGGAGAGCACGGAGACCACTTTGCTGTCCCGACCCAGCAGGAGGGTGACGGCGTCTCCCACCCGGAAGGAGCCCAGATCGCTGACGGCGTAAGCGGCGGCGGAGGTCTCGATGGAGTAGCTCTTCCCGGCCACGGTGACGGAGGCCGGGGCCGAGGCGGGGGAGACGGCCTGGAGGGTACCGGTGACGCGGTTGGTGTACACCCAGAGGGTGTTCATGGATTTGGACCAGTACACTACGTCGTTCTGGACCAGAGCGTCGGCGCTGGTGATCTTCCCCGCCCGGTTCACCGAGGCACGGCTGAAGTCGAAGGGGACCTTCTCCCGCCAGCCGCTCTCGCCCACCACTACCGGGCCGTCCATGGTCTCATTGAGAAGGGCCAGGGTGTCCACCTTGCCGTCGGCGGTGAGGCTGTGTCCCAGGACGGAGGAGAGGTAGGGCGCTCCGGTAGTCTTGGAGGCGGCGGTGAGCAGGTTATAGAAGAGATACATGGCGTCCTGGCGGGTCATGGTATCATTCTGTCCCAGCGAGATGCCCTCATCCAGGTCTAGGGTGCGGTACATGGCCATCTGCCCTGCCGGGAAGGAGCCGGAAAAATCGCTGTTTTGATAGCCCAGCAGGCGCAGGACCATCACCACACCCTCCGAGAGGGTGATGGTATTGCTAGGGCGGAAGGTGCCGTCCAGATAGCCGGTGACGTAGCCGGCGCGCACCGCCGCCTCCACATAAGGGGCCGCCCAGTGGGTGCGGGGCACGTCGGGATAGGGGGAGACGGCGGTCTCGTCCCCCACGCTCACGGGGGAGGCAGCCATGAGCATTTTTACGAATTCCGCCCGGGTCACGGGGGCGGAGAGGTTGAGGCTGCCGTTCTCGTCGCCCACCATAATGTCCAGGGCGGCCAGGACCTGGGAGGCGTCCTCCGCGGCAGTGGCCGCCAGAGCCGTGGGGAGGAGGGTCAGCGCCAGCGCCGCCGCCAGGAGGGCGGAGAGGAATCTTTTCTTCATCTGTCTTTCGCTCCTTTTCTGGAAATCAGTCATACCGCAGCGCGTCGATGGGATTGAGGCGGGCCGCCTTGTTGGCGGGCAGGTAGCCGAAGAGAACGCCGATGCCCACGCTCACGCCGAAGGCGATGCCGATGGAGCCCAGGGTGGGCACGGCGGAGAAGGTGGCGCCGCCGCCCATCTGGGCAGCCATCATGCCGCCGATGAGCCCGCCGGCCAGCTGAGCCAGAGCGATGCCCACGCCGATGCCCAGCAGGCCGCCGATGGCGGAGGTGGTACCGGCCTCGATGATGAACTGCCCGCGGATGTCCTTGCGCTTGGCGCCCAAGGACTTGCGGATGCCGATCTCCCTGGTCCGCTCGGTGACCGAGACCAGCATGATGTTCATGATGCCGATGCCGCCCACCAGAAGAGAGATGGCGGCGATGGCCACCAGCACAATCATCATGGTGCTCATCATGGTGTTCATGGCGTCCATCATCTCGGCACTGGACATGACAAAATAGGCGTTATCATCCTGATAGGTCTGGAAGAGCCGGTTTTCGATGATGCCCTTGGCGGTGGTGGAGCCCTCCTTGCTGGTGCTGTTGAAAAGGTAGAGGTCCACCGAG
Source organism: Intestinimonas sp. RTP31139st1_F5_RTP31139_211217 (assembly GCF_040226735.1). NCBI lineage: Bacteria > Bacillati > Bacillota > Clostridia > Eubacteriales > Intestinimonas > Intestinimonas sp. RTP31139st1_F5_RTP31139_211217. The sequence goes on from NZ_JBCOAQ010000062.1 coordinate 5,111, forward strand.
CCGGTGCCGTTGAGGCGCATGGCGTTTCCATAGGGGAGGAAGATCACGTCGTCGCCGCTGCCCTCGGAGTTGTCCGCCTTCTCGGCCAGCACGCCGATGACGGTAAAGGGAGTGCCCTTGATGGTGAGAGTCTTGCCCAGGGCGTCGCCCCCGAAGGCGTTTTGTTCCAGGTAAGAGCCGACGACGCACACGTTTTGATAGCGGGAGACGTCGATGTAGCTGAGAAAGCGGCCCTTCGCCAGGGTCTCGCCGCTCATGGCCTGGTTGCGCCGGGCGTCATAGAAAAATTCGCTGACGCCGTAAATGCTGGTGCGGGTGAACTCCTCGGAGCCCTCCCGGACCACGCCCTGGGTCATGACATAGGGGCTGACGCCGGAGAGATACTGGGGATATTTGTCCACCAGGGCGTACATGTCGTCGGGAGACACCGTGCGGGAGGAGAGGCCGCCGAAGTTGTAGATCTGGACCTGGAGCAGGTTGGCGCCCAGCTGTTCAAACTGCTGGTTCATCATCTGCTGCATACCGTTGCCCAGACTGGTGATGACGATGACCGCGCCCACGCCGATGATGATGCCCAGCATGGTGAGAAGGGCCCGCATCTTGCTGGTCATCAGGGACTTGAGCGCCAGGCGGAAGGACTGGGTGAAATTCATACCGCCGCCCCCTCTCCGGCGTTCGCGCCGTCAAAGCCTGCCCCGTCGTCTCCCGTGAGTTCCTCGGGCTGGACTACGGCCTTGGGGTCGTGGGCGTCGCCGTCGTAGATGATCCTGCCGTCCTGGAGCCGGACGATCCGCTTGGCCCGGACGGCGATGGAGTTGTCGTGGGTGATGAGGACCACGGTGTCCCCCTCCCGGTTGAGCTTCTGGAGGAAGGAGAGCACCTCCCGCCCGGTGCGGGAGTCCAGCGCGCCGGTGGGCTCGTCGGCCAGGATGACCGAGGGGTTGCCCGCCAGAGCACGGGCGATGGATACCCGCTGCTGCTGGCCGCCGGAGAGCTGGCTGGGGAGGTTTTTGCACTTGTCGCGCAGGCCCACCCGGGCCAGGGAGGACATCGCCCGCTCCCGGCGCTCCGCGGCGTCCAGACCGGCATAGAGGAGGGGCAGTTCCACATTCTCCAGCACGCTGAGCTTGGGGATCAGGTTGTACTGCTGGAAGATAAAACCCAGCATCTTGTTGCGGATCTCGGCCTGCTGGTCGTCGTCCATGGTGGATACGTCGATGCCCCCCAGGTGGTAAGTGCCCGTGGTGGGCACGTCCAGACAGCCAATGATGTTCATCGCTGTGGACTTGCCGGAGCCGGAGGAGCCCACGATGGCCACGAACTCCCCCTGGTCGATGGTGAGGCTGACGCCGTCCAGGGCGTGGACGGTCTCGTCGCCCATCTGGTAGATCTTATAGACGTCCTTGAGTTCAATGAGGTGTTCCATGTTGTCTCATCACCCCCAGGGGTTGGCGGAGGAGGCGTTCTGGATAAAGACGGTCTCGCCCTCCTCCAGACCGGAGAGAACCTCGATGTAGGCCTCGTCGTTCCGTCCCAGGGTGACCTCCCGCTCCTCCAGCTTGGAGCTGTCGGCCAGATTACCCGCCTCATCCAGGGCGCCGGGGCCCGCCACCAGCACGGTGCTGGCGCCGTTCTGTCCACGGTTCACCGCCTCCACGGGAATGCATAGCACCTCGCCCGCGTCCTCCACCACGATCTTGGCGGAGATGTTCATGCCGGGCTTGAGCTCGTCCGGGGAGCCGTCGATGAGCACGGTGACGGGATAGGTGGTGACGCCGTTGGAGGTGGTGCCGTTGATGTTCACCTTGTCTACCCTGCCGGTGAAGCTCTGGCCGTCCAGGGCGTCGGAGGTGATCTCCACCGCCTGGCCCACCTGGATCTTGTTGATGTCCAGCTCGTGGATGCGGATATCAAAGGTGAGGGCAGAAAGATCGTAGATGACGGCGGGATAGGCGATGCCGGTGGTGGAGGAGGTGCTGGTGTCCAGCGTGTCGCCCACGTCGTAGTTCTTCTCGATGACCGTGCCGTCGATGGTGGAGGTGATGGAGTAGTCCTCCAGCCGGTCCCTGGCGTTCTGGAGGGTGAACTCGGCGTTTTTCACCTGGATGGCCGCACTCTCGATCTGGGTGGCCATGTCGGTCTCGTCAAAGCCGCCGATGACCTGGTCCTCGGAGACCCGGTCCCCCTCCTTGACGCTCAGGCTGGTGAGCTCGCCGGAGGCCTTGGCGACCACCTGCTTGCTCTCCCCGTAAGCAAAAGCGCCGCTGGCCGCACTGGCCGCCGTCCCCACCGCGGCGGTGCCGCTGGAGGCGTCGGACAGGGCGCCGGGATTCCGGACCGCCACGGTGACATTGCGCACCAGGGTGCCGCCGGGCCCCACAGAGTCGGTGGCGGAAATGGAGTCGATGACGCCGGAGAGGGTCTCCAGCGTGCCGTCCACCGTGACGGAGGCGGACTGCCCCACGGCAAAGCCGGCGGCATCGGCGGCGTGGAAGGGGACGGTCAGCTTCATGTTGTCCCGGTCCAGAATGTCGGCGATGGGGGCGCCCAGAGAGACCATATCCCCCTCGTCCACATACAGCTTGGTGATCACGCCGGCGGCGGCGGCCCTCACGGTGGTGTTCTTCCGGTTGTCGGACTGGTTTTTGAGGAGCTGGTCGTAGCTCAGCCGGGCGGACTCCAGACTCAGCTCCGCCTGCTGGATGGAGGTCTCCACATCCTTGGAGTCGATGCGGAACAGGAGGTCGCCCTTATGTACCGTCTGCCCCTCCTCGAAGGGGGCTTCCAGCACCTCCCCCTTTACCAGGGTGGTGACCTTGTAGGAGTGGATGGGCTGGATGGTGCCGGTGCCGGAGACGGACACCACCAGGTCCTGTCGAGCGGCGGAGGCGGGGAGATAAGAACCGGAGACGATGGCGTTTTTCGCCCCGCTGCAGCTCCGGAAGAGGAAGAGCAGCAGCGCCGCCAGCACGGCCAGAGCGAGTACACGCTTAATCCATTTTTTCTTCTTGCGGGGCATCGGTACCTTGGGGGCCGCGCCCTTCTGCTCCTTCTGCGGGGCGGCGGGCTGTGAGGCGGTCTCCTGCCTGACCTGGGTAGTTTCCATACTGCTGACTCCTTTACCTTACGATTGGCCGGGACGGCGGAAGGGCCGCGGCCCCTGGAATGACCCGAAAAACGCCCGCGCCGAGCGGGCGCGGGACGTTCCACGGCTGCAAGCTCCGGATGCACGGGCCCGGGACGCGAAAAAAAGGCGGGGCACGGCCTGCCGCCCTCTATGACCGGGCGCGTACTGCTTGAGGACGGGATACAGGATACCATAAAAAGATGTAGGGAAGGGGAAAGAAAAGATTAAATTTTCCTTAAATATTTGATCGGACAACTGTATATATAAAACATATACAATATATGCGGCTTTGCAGAAGAAGTCAAGAAAAATTATGTGGAAGAGATGTATAAGGCTGGAATTCTTTGCCCACAATAGTTCCGGAGAGTTCCCCACGGCGCCGTGGGGACTCGCTCAGACATCGGCTTGCCGCTCGCCGAAAGAGCGGCAAGCCGGTCCGCGGACAGGCTGCGGACCGGCAGACAGTATGGAGGCTTGCGATGAAAAAGAAACCGATCTTAGAGCGGATCGGCGACTTCATGGAGGGGAAGGGCTTCTACAGAGTCCTGTTCCTCTGCGTCGCCGCAATTGGAATTTCGGGCTATTATCTCTTTTCCTCTCTTGATATGGGGGACGGGGACGCCGCCGTGGCGGCCCCCACCCAGGTGGTGGTCATGCCCACCGTGCAGCCGGTGAAGCCCACGGTGGCGCCCACCCCGGCCCCCACAGCCAAACCCACGCCCGCACCCACCCCTGCGCCCACCCCCGCCGCCACGCCTGCGCCCACCCCCGCCGCGCCGGCGGCCTCGGTGTTTACCTGGCCGGTCAAGGGACAGGTGGTGGCCGACTACTCCCTGGAGGTTCTGGCCTATGACGAGACCATGGGCGACTGGCGGACCCACTCCGGCATCGATATCGCGGTCCCTGTGGGCACACAGGTGCTGGCGGTCTCCGCCGGGACCGTGGCCAGCGTGGAGCAGGACGATCTGATGGGCACCACTGTGGTCATCGCCCACGCGGGCGGAGTGGAGAGCATCTA
>NZ_JBCOAQ010000063.1:0-8844 GCF_040226735.1 Intestinimonas sp. RTP31139st1_F5_RTP31139_211217
TATGCCAGGTGCGCGGGCTTGATCTCCTCCAGGGCCGCCGACAGGTCGTCCAGGTTGGGCGGCACCCCGATGCTGCTCAGGAACCGGATGTCGAAACGGTATGCCTCCGGCTGCTCCTCCACCGCCACCTGGCCGTTGTAAAAGCTCTCGGCCACGTTCTGGATCATGGCCACGGTGGTGGTGCCCTGCCCCCGCAGCTTGGAGAGGATGCGGGTCCGCCGGTAGGCGTCGGGGCGGGACACGTCCACATCCAGCCCCAGGGACGCCTCCCAGCAGGACAGTCCCCAGGTGGCCTTGTTGACGTCCAGTTGGTCGATGAGCCCGTTCTCCGCCGTCCACAGGGCCTCGGTCTGCTGCTCCAGCGCCCCCTGGAGGGCCGCGATCTGGGGCGAGGCGGCGTAGAAGTCCGGCAGATAGCCGATCCATTTGCTCATGTGAGCGTCACCGTCCCTTTCACGGGCACCTGCTCATCCCCGATGCTCACGTTGCCCGTACCGCCGTTGATCGTCAGCGCCGTAAAATCGGACACTCCCGGGATGCTCAGCAGCAGATAGGCCACCTGGTTATACCGCAGGGTGGAGGCCGAGAAGGCCAGCTCCATGAGATAGGTGTCCAGCGCCGCCTCAAACTCCGTCTTGACCTGGCTGAGGGGGGCGCTCCCATCCAGCGTCACCGCCGCCGTCACGTTGATGCTCAGCGGCGCGGCCGCCGCCACCGTCACCGTGGCCCCGATGGGCCGTTCCGCCTCGATGTGGGCCTGTACCGCCGCCACGATCTCCGCCGAGGCGGGCTCCATGCCGCCGTCCACCAGCACCACCTTGACCGTCCCCGCGCCGTTCCACAGGGGGAATACCCTGGCGGCGCCCACGCCCGCCACCTCCAGCGCCCACTGCTCGTAGTGATAGGCGTTTCCGGAGGTGGCCGGGCGGCTCAGGTAGGCGTGGATGCGCCCATAGAGGGCCCCGTCGCTCTCCGGGTCCGTGCCGCCGGCGGCGGGGCCGTTGGTCCAGGAGGACAGCCCCGGCAGCGTCGCCGCCATCTGAGACAGCTCCCCCGCCTCCACGTTGTACGCGCTGCCCACCTCTGCCGCCTCCGCCGTTCCCGCGTCGCCGCTCCCGGTGAGGACCACTGCCTCCGTCAGGGCGAACTCCAGCCCGCCCGGCGTGACGAACACCGTCCCCGCCGGTACCGTCGCCCCCGCCGTGCCGGTGAGGGTCATGGCGCACCGGGCGCGGGTGCCCGGCTTCCGGGTGATGCCGTACTTGGCCCCCTCCAGGTCCAGGTAGCCCCCCGAGCTCTCGTCCACGAAGGCGATGGACACCACCGCGTTCATCGCCTGGTAGACCTTCCAGATCTCCAGCGCGGCGGGCCCCGCCATGGAGTCCAGAAAGCTCCCCTCACGGGTCTCCAGGCTCTCCCCGGCCTCCGCCAGGATGGCCGCCTTGATGCTCTCAGGTGTAATATCTTCAAACACGCGTATTCACCTCCCCACACGGCTCCCGCCGTGCGGGGGCCCCATCTTCCTTTGACCTGCTCGGGCGGAGTGAATCCGCCCTGCGCCAAGATTTTGCCTGCGGCAAAATGCTTGTGCGCGCTCTAAGCGCGTCCCGGCTTCGCCGGTGCCTGCGGCTCATACCTTCACCGCCTTGCACAGAATGATATACCGCTGCTTCTCCTCAATGGGCAGGAGCACCACCTGGTCTCCCGCCGCCAGCCCATGGGGCAGCAGTCCCGGCGCCGAGAGCAGGTCCTCCCGCTCCTGGGACGTCCCCCCGGCGATCACCCGGTGGGGCCGTGTCGGGTGCTCCTGGTCCGGCCAGGACGCCACCGTCCCCAGGCACAGCCCGCCCTCCTCCGCCCCCGGCGCAAAGATCCGCGCCAGCCGCTGATACGGATTATCCTCCACGTCCTCGCAAACTCCTTTCATCGTCGGAGCAAAGTCCATTCCGCTCATAACCGCCTGCGGCGATTTCTCGCTCCACTCCCTTGCTCCTCCTCTCCCCACAAAGCCTCACGGCTTTGTGGGGGCCTTTGTGACCTCTCCCGACGGCTTGCCCACGCCGCTGGAGAAGAGCTCCTGGGGGTGTCTCCAATAGGGGGGCCGAGGCCCCCCTGATTGGTCGTTTTTAAAAGGGGAGAATCCAAAGAGGGGGAAGATCGAAATCCCCCTCTTTGGCCCTTCTTTCCCACCGCTTTCTTTGGGAAGAAAGCGGTGCCTCCGGAGGATGGCATCCTCCATCCCCGTCCGCCCGCAGGCGGACAACTTAGGGCCCTACAACCGCTCGTCCCTGCGGCCCAGCAGGTAATCCGCCGAGACGCCGTAAAAATCCGCCATGGCGACAATCATCGGGGCGTTGGGGTCCCGCTCTCCTGCCTCATAGCGTTGGTAGGTAATCAGCGCTGTCTCAAGGGCCTCGGCAACATCTGACTGACGCAGGTGCTGTTCTTTTCGCAGGGATCGCAGTCTGACCGCTAATATTTCCATAAGATGCCCCCTTGACACATCCGTTTGGATATTTTATAATATGTCCGAACGGAGGTTTACTATGCCTGATATCTTATCTGAAATTTTCAACCTTGTCGAGGCCCATGCCCCGGAAACCCCTCACGACGCGGCTTTGAAGCAGGCCTTCCGCGATACGCTCACCCCTGCGCAGCTCCGTCTCTTCGAGGCCTATCAGGAGGCGGAGTTCCACCGGGAGGAGACGGACCGCGAGGCCCTCTTTCGCTTCCTGCTACACACTCCGTAGGGGATATCCGCAGGCCCGGATGCTCTCCTCGGCCAGCACGTCCATCGCGTCCAGGTACAGCTCCGACACACCGTGATATTCCTTGTACACCGACAGCTCCGTGCAGGCCAGGATGGCGCCGTCGCACCCCCGGGACCGGAGGTCCCGGTCGATGGCGGCGAACTTCTCCCGGGAGCCGCTCTCTCCCCGCTTGATCTCGTCGTAGATGATGCTCATGGTGAGGGCCTGGGCCTGGGGTCCCGGGACCACGGCCTCCACGCCCTGCCCGGCGCACTCCCGCTGGTAGATGCCGGTGCGCACCGTGCCGTCGGTGGCCAGGATGCCCACTCGCCGGCACCCCCGGGCCGCCATGGCCGCCGCCGAGAGGCGCACCATGTTCAAAAGGCGGACCCGCAGCCCGGCCTGGAGCCGATCGGCAAAAAAATGGGAGGTGTTGCAGGGGATGGCCAGCACGGTGCAGCCCTCCCGCTCCAGCAGGCGGGCGCCGGAGAGCAGCCGGGCAAAAACCGGCTCCGTCTCCCCGGAGAGGATGGCCCGGGTGCGGTCGGGCATCCCAGTGTCGCTCCAGATCAGGGTGGGCACGTGCTCCTGGTCCCGGGATGCATCGGTCTTGTCCAGGATCCGCTGGTAAAAGACCTGGGTGGCCTGGGGGCCCATCCCCCCCAAAATGCCCAGGCGCTGCTCTTGTTCCATTCCTGTGCCTCCTGCATCCCCGCCGGGCGCCGCCCTATTCCGGCCGGTGGTAGTACTTTTTGAATTTGACGAAGTGCCCCAGTTGGTTCTTCTCCAGCTTCAGCTTCCGCTTCAGGGCGGAATCCGGGCCGTACCGCAGGGGATTGGTGACCGCTCCCGCCTGGATGAGGGCGCGCATCTCCTGGTGATAGCGCCTGGGGGTGTAATCGTAGGCCACCCTGCGGGGGACCACCATCCACAGGGAGCGGTTGTGGGTGACGGTAAGCGGCTGGGGCCTGTGCTCCACCCGGTCCTCCACCAGAATCCGGGCCAGGTTGTATCCCGCGCCGGTGACGTAGTAGTTGCTGCGCCCCTGGCGGGTGTTGATCTCAAAGGCCTTGAATTTCCCGTCCCGCTGGTCGTACTTGATGTCGAAGTTGGAAAAGCCGGTAAAGTGCAGGGCCTCCAGGAAGAGCCGGAATTTTTCACACAACTCGTCGTTGGGCTCGGTGATGATGACGGCGTGATTGCCGACGCCGTGGGGGGTATGCTCCTCCAGGAGCACGTGGCCCAGGCACATGAGCCTGACCTTGGCGTCGGCGCCGGAGTAGCAGGTGAGCACCCGCATAAAGCTGTCGTCCCCGGGGATGAACTCCTGAATGATCATGGAGTCGGGGTACCCGGCGGCGTAGACCCTGTCCAGGGTGGCCTCCAGAGCCTCCCGGGTGGGGAGGCAGAACACCTTCTCGCTGCCGGGGAAATCGTGCTCCCAGTAGGCCACGCCGTTGGAGGGCTTACAGATGTAAGGGGCGCCGAAGGGGAGCTGGAAGTCATGGCCCATCTCCCGGCGGTAGACGAAGGTGCCGGGGTGGTCGATGCCGAACTGGTCGCACAGCTCATAGAATTTCTCCTTGTTGGTGAGCCGATCCATCAGATCGTAGTCGATGTAGGGGGCGATCACGTTGGCGGGGAACTGATCCCGGTAGCGGGCCGCCAGCTTCACATAGCTGTCGCCGCAGCCGATGACCAGCACCGTCTTGTCCGGGTGCTCCCCGGCATAGCCGCACACGTTTTGGAAGAACGTGGGCCCGTCCTCATTTTGGGCGCAGACCCGGTAGTCCAAAATGGCGCTCTCATAGCACACGCCGGTGGCGAACTTGCCGTAGGCGGCGGACCGGATGCCGTAGGCCTCATGAAAGGCCCGGGCCATGCTGTACACGTTGATATCCCCGCCGAACAGGAGGGGCAGGAAGGATGTCTCCATCAGTTTTCAGCTCCCCGAAAGGTGATTTCATACCAGCTCTTGCCCTCTTCCGGCTCCATGGGGAGGACCACGGCGGCGAAATGCGCACGGATATACGCGGCCTCCTCGCCGGTGAGCCGCAGCTCCCGGCGGCGGATCTCCCCGCCCCGGAAGGCGTCGGCTATCTTGCTCTCTATCTCTATTGTAGGCATTTCCATTGCTCCCTAATCGTTTTGTGGAAGGATGGCCGGGTCGATAAGCCGGCTCCTCTCCCCGCAAAGCCGCAGGGCTTTGCGGGGGCCCCTTGCGGCTTGCTGTGCGCCTGCTCCCGGGCGCTCCGCGCTTCGGGTCTGTCACGCTCCGCGAAAAATGCCGCTGGGCCTCGGCCCGCCCTGTTTTTTCGTCTGCGTGTTTCGCTGTTGTCCTGCTCCCGGCGCTCCGCGCTTCTCTCCTGTCACGCTGCGGCGGCTGCGCGACGCGCGGCTTCCCTCCGACTCGGGCTGGTCTTTGGGCCGCTTTGCGGCCCGCCGCTCGCCCTCGCTCCGGTCCATCCGCGCTGCTCCGCGCGCCTCCGCGCTTCGTTTTACCCCGTGGCCCGTTTCACCTGGTACACGCCGGAGATCTGGCCGAGCTTGTTGATGAGGCTGGTGAGCTCGTTCCGGTCCCGCACTTCCAGCACGATGGACACCATGGCGTACCCGTCGGGGAGGCTGCGGGCGGAGAAGCTCTGCACCTTGACCTTCGCGGCGGTGAGCGCCATGGTCACATCCAGGGCCAGGGCGTCCCGGTCCTTGGCGGAGATCTCCAGAGAGGTCTGGTAGGAGGCCAGCTCGCTCTCCCCCCAGGAGACCTTCACCCACCGGCCCTCCTCCTCCGGCTTGCGCCGGGCCGGGTCGGCGTTGGGGCAGTCCTGCCGGTGGACGGACACGCCGAAGCCCCGGGTGATGAATCCCACCACCGGATCCCCGGGCACGGGCGTACAGCACTTGGCGAACTTCACCAGGCAGTTGTCCAGCCCCTCCACGATGATGCCCGATTCACTGCGCCGGGCACCGGGGATCAGCTTGGCGGGGGCGGCCAGTTGGGGAGAGGTCCCCTCGGAGGCCAGGCGTTCGGCGGCGGCCTTCTCATTTTTATCCCGGGTCAGGCGGCCCAGCTCGTCCCGGATTCGGTTCACCGCCTTCTGGGCGGTCATGCCGCCGTAGCCGATGGCGGCGTACAGATCGTCCAGGGAGCCGGAGCCCACCTTTTTGAGGAGGTGGGGCAGCACCTCCTCGCTGGTGATGGCGGCCAGGGAGATCCCGGTGCGCTTGAGCTCGGACTCGAACATGGACCGCCCGGTGACGATGTTCTCCTCCCGGCGCTCCTTCTTGAACCACTGCTTGATCTTGTTCCGCGCCTCGTTGGACTTGCAGATCTTCATCCAGTCCCGGCTGGGGCCGTGGGCGGATTTGGAGGTGATAACCTCCACAATGTCCCCGGACTGGAGCTGGTAATCAAAGGTGACGATGCGCCCGTTCACCTTGGCCCCCGTCATGGCGTTGCCCACGGCGGAGTGAATGGAGTAGGCGAAGTCGATGGGGGTGGCCCCGGCGGGCAGGTTCACCACGTCGCCCCGGGGGGTGAAGACGAACACCTCGTCGGCGAACATGTCCACCTTGAGGGTGCGGACGTACTCCTCCGCGTCGGTGTCCTGCTGATTTTCCAGCAGCTTGCGGACCCACTCGAAGGCCTCCTCGGTGCCCAGTTTGTCGTTGGCAAGGCCCTGCTTGTACTTCCAGTGGGCGGCGATGCCGTACTCCGCGGTGTGGTGCATCTCCCAGGTGCGGATCTGCACCTCGAAGGGGATGCCCTCCCGGCCGATGACCGTGGTGTGCAGGGACTGGTAGCCGTTGGGCTTGGGGGTGCCGATATAGTCCTTGAACCGGCCCAGCACCGGCTTGAAGAGGTCGTGGATGCAGCCCAGGACGTTGTAGCACTCTGGGATGTCGTCCACGATGACCCGGAAGGCGTAGAGATCGAAGATCTCGTCCAGGGTCTTGTTCTGGGCGAACATCTTCCGGTAGATGGAGTAGATGTGCTTCACCCGGCCATAGACGGTAGCCTTGATGCCCTCCTCCGCCAGGCGGTCCTTGATCTTCTTCTGGATCCCCGCCATGAACTCCTCATGGGCGGAGGAGCGGCGGAGCAGCTCGTCGCTGATCTCCTGATAGCCCACCGGGTCCAGGTACTGGAGGGACAGGTCCTCCAGCTCCCATTTGATCTTCTGCATGCCCAGCCGGTGGGCGATGGGCGCGTAGATCTCCATGGTCTCCAGGGCCTTTTCCCGCTGCTTGCGGGCGGACTGGGAGTTCATGGTGCGCATATTGTGGAGCCGGTCGCAGATCTTGATGAGGATCACCCGGATGTCCTTGGCCATGGCCATGAGCATTTTCCGGAGGTTCTCCATCTGCTCCTCTTCCTTGGAGGTATACTGCACCCGGGTCAGCTTGGTGACCCCCTCCACCAGGTCGGCCACCGCCGGACCAAAGAGCTTGGCGATCTCCTCGTGGGTGGAGCCGGTGTCCTCAATGCAGTCGTGCAGAAGGGCGGCGATGATGGAGTCGGTATCCAGCTCCAGCTCGGCCACGATCTCCGCCACCGCCAGAGGGTGGGTGACGAAGGGGGACCCATCCTTCCGAAGCTGCCCGGAGTGGGCGTTGTCCGCATACTGGAAGGCGGCAAAAAGCCGCTTGGTGTCCAGATTCGGATTGTATTGTTTTACTTTTTCCTCCAGAGCATAATAGCTCTCCAGGACAGGGTCCATAAAATCACCTTCTTCAGATCGGGCGGCGCGCCGACGCGCCCGCCGGGCCGGCGCCGAGCGTTCCGCCCTCCGCCAGGCGCCGCAGGCGCTTCATCAGGTCGGAGGACTCCAGGTCCACCTTGCCCTCCACCCGGCACAGGTCGATGCGCAGATGGTCGGTGGTCTGCTCCACCTGGATGAGGCCGTGCTCGTCCAGCACCTCCAGGCATACCATGGTCCGCATCACGGTCTCCTTGATGCCATAGGTCCTGGAGACGCCCCGGGCCAGGCGGCGCGCGGTGTCCTCCACCCGGCCCAGGCGGGCGTGGCCGCTGAGATACCGCCACACCGCCGTGAATTCGGCCCGGCTGGGGATGAGTGCCGCCGCCTCCTGGGCAGAAAGGGCCTCCCCCCGGCGCAGCCGCTCATAGAGGGCCTGCTCCGCCGCCATCCGGGTGGGCGCGGGGCGCAGGTCGCACAGTTGGAGCTGTACGCTCCGGTTCCCCCGGAATTCGTTGATCTGGGGGGTAAACGTGACGTCGATCCGGTCGCCGGGGGCAACGCCCGTCTCCGCGGCGCCCACGGAAAAGAAAATGGCGTCCAGCAGATGGCCGCCCCGGCTCAGGCGCAACTTCAGATGCCGCCCGCCGCCCACCTCAGCGAGGGAGGAGACGGTACAGCCGCTGAGGGAGAACACCGGCTTGGGGTTCCCGGCCCCATAGGGCTCCAGGAGGTCCAGTCCGGCCACCTCCTCCACGGTGAGGAGGTTCTCGTCGGGCAGCTCAGCGTCCACCTCCAGGGCGGACGCCAGCTCGTGCTCTCCGGTCCACTCCTCCACGCAGCGGTCGATCCGCTGCCGGAAGGCGCCGATGTGCTCCTCCAGGATCGTAAAGCCGGCGGCCAGGGCATGGCCGCCGAAGCCCTCCAGCAGGTCGGCGCAGGATTCCAGCGCCCGGAAGAGGTTGAAGCCCCCAAAGGAGCGGCAGGAGCCCTTGCCCCGGCCGTCCTGGACGCAGATCATGAATGTGGGGCAGGCGTATTTTTCCGCCAGACGGGAGGCCACGATTCCCACTACGCCCTGATGCCAACCCTCGCCGGCGAGTACGATGGAGCGCCGCTGCCCGGCGCTCTCCCGCTCCAGCCGGGCCAGACACTCCTCATAGATGCGCCCCTCGATGGACTGGCGCTCCCGGTTGAGGGCGCACAGCGCATGGGAGAGCGCCTCCGCCCACCCGGGGTCCTCCGTGAGGAGCAGCTCCGCCGCCACGGGAGCGCAGCCCATGCGGCCCGCCGCGTTGATGCGGGGCGCCAAGGTAAAGCCAATGCAGGAGGCTCTCAGGCTTTTGCCCTCCGCGCCGGCCTCCCGGATGAGGGCCCTCAGCACCGGCCGGCGG
>NZ_JBCOAQ010000064.1:0-8764 GCF_040226735.1 Intestinimonas sp. RTP31139st1_F5_RTP31139_211217
GCTGCAGGCTGCGCCCCAGCTCCCGCCGCAGGTAGCCCCCGGCGGATCTGAGGCCCTTGACCACCTCTTTCACGTCGCTCTTGTCCAGTACGCTGACAAAGATCTTGGCGTACCGCAGGTCGGGCGTGGTGTCCACCGCGGTGATGGAGACCAGGCCGTGGACCCGGGGATCCTTGACGGTACGGATGAGGGAGGAGAGCTCCCGCTGGATCTCCTCGTTGATGCGTCCAATTCGGTTGCTTGCCATATTTGTTCTCCTAATTATAGCCGCAAAGAGCCCGCCCGCTCCTCAATGGGGACGGAAACGGGCCCTTTGGGCAGTCAAATTTGAAATTGCGCGGCGGCTCGTCCTCTCCACGCAAAGCCTTGCGGCTTGCTGTGCGCCTGCTCCCGTGCGCTCCGCGCACCTGTTTTTTGCCTCCGCTCGGTCTTGTTCTCCCTATGCGCCTATCCTCGCGCTTCGGTCTGTCACGCTGCAGGCTGGGCGCATGTCCGGTCGAATAAGCCGTCGCTCCACGAAAAATACCGCTCAGGGCCAAGGCCCTTCGCCTGTTTTTTCGTCTGCGCTTGTCTTATTCTCCCTATGCGCCTGCCCTCCACGCTTCGGGTTACCGCTCGATCTCTTCCATATTGAAGCACTCGATGACGTCGCCCACCTTGATGTCGCTGTATTTCTCAATGCCGATGCCGCACTCGTAACCCTGGGCGACCTCCTTCTGGTCGTCCTTGAAGCGCTTGAGCGAGGCCAGCACGCCCTCGTGGATGACGATATTGTCCCGCAGCAGGCGGATCTGGGCATTGCGGGCCACCCTGCCGTCGGTGACATAGCAGCCGGCGATCATACCTGCGCCGGTGATCTTGTACACCTCGCGGACCTCCGCATGGCCCAGCAGGACCTCCTTGTACTTGGGGGCCAGCATGCCCTTCATGGCGGACTCGATCTCCTCAATGCAGTCGTAGATGACGCGGTACATGCGCATATCCACATTCATGCGAGCGGCCGAATCCCGGGCGTTGTTGTCGGGGCGGACGTTGAAGCCCACGATGATGGCCCCGGAAGTGCCGGCCAGCATGACGTCGGACTCGTTGATGGCGCCCACGGCGCAGTGGATGACCCGGACCCGCACCTCCTCGTTGGAGAGCTTTTCCAGGGAGGACTTCACCGCCTCCGCAGAGCCCTGCACGTCGGCCTTCACGATGATGTTCAGGTCCTTGATCTCGCCCTGCTGGATCTGGCTGAACAGGTCCTCCAGCGTGACCTTCTGGCCCACAGGGCCGTTGAGTCTGTCCTTGTTCTCCTGCTTGCGCTGCTCCACCAACTCCCGGGCCATGCGCTCGTCGGCCACGGCGTGGAAGTCGTCGCCGGCGCCGGGCACCTCGCCCATGCCGATGATCTCCACGGGGACGGAGGGTCCGGCCTCCGTGAGCTTCTGGCCCCGGGCGTTGGTCATGGCGCGGACACGGCCCACGGCGGTGCCGGCGATGATGACGTCGCCCTGATGCAGGGTACCGTTCTGGACCAGCAGGGTAGCCACAGGGCCGCGGCCCTTGTCCAGCCGGGCCTCGATGACTGCGCCGTGGGCGGAGCGGTCGGGATTGGCCCTGAGCTCCTGCATCTCGGCGGTGAGGAGCACCATCTCCAGCAGGCTGTCCACCCCCATGCCGGTCTTGGCGGAGATGGGACAGATGATGGTCTCGCCGCCCCACTCCTCGGGCACCAGCTCGTATTCGGTGAGCTGCTGCTTGATGCGCTCGGGGTTGGCCTCGGGCTTATCCATCTTGTTGATGGCCACGATGATGGGGATGCCGGCGGCCTTGGCGTGGTTGATGGACTCCACGGTCTGGGGCATGATGCCGTCGTCGGCGGCCACCACCAGAATGGCCACGTCGGTGATCATGGCGCCGCGGGCGCGCATGGCGGTGAACGCCTCATGGCCCGGGGTGTCCAGGAAGGTGATGGGCTGGCCCTTCACCGACACCTGGTAGGCGCCGATGTGCTGGGTGATGCCGCCGGCCTCGCCGGAGGCCACGTCGGAGCTGCGGATATAGTCCAGCAGCGAGGTCTTGCCGTGGTCCACGTGGCCCATGACCACCACCACGGGGGCCCGGGGGCGCAGGTCCTCCTCCTTGTCCTCGGAGACGTCGATGAGCCGCTCCTCAATGGTGACGATGATCTCCTTCTCCACCTTGCAGCCCAGCTCTTCGGCGATGATGGCGGCGGTGTCGAAGTCGATGACGTCGGAGAGGGAGGCCATGACGCCGTTCTTGATGAGGCACTTGACCACCTCTGCGCCGGTCTTTTTCATGCGGGAGGCCAGCTCGCCCACCCCGATCTCGTCGGGGATCTTCACCACCAGAGGGTGCTTTTTGGCGATCTCGGCCTGGAGGCGGCGCATCTTCTCCTGCTCCTCCTGGCGGCGCTTGCTGCCCTGGAAGCCGCCGCCCCGGCGCTGGTTGTTGCGGCCCTGGAACTTCTGCTTCCCGGCCTGCATCTGGGTGGTCTTGCCCGCGGCCAGCTTCTCCAGCTTTTCGTCGTATTTGTCCAGATTCACGCTGCCGCTCTTCCGGGTATCCACGATCTTCTTTTCAGGCACCCGGGTGCCGGGACGGCTGAGATTCTGCTGCCCGGCGGACTGCTGGCCCTGGGGCCGCTGCTGAGCCGGCTGCTGCCCGGCGGAACGGGGCGCCTGGGCACGCTGCTGGCCCTGCTGGCCGGAGGGCCGGGGCGCGCCGCCGTGCCCGGGCCGGTTCTGCGCTGCGGGGGCACCCGCCTGGGCGGCGGGGGCCGGTTTGGCCCCCTGGGGGGCGGGCTTGGGCTCGTGATAGGTGTCGGCATAGATGCTCTCGATGCTCTGGACCTGATTGTGCTGGGTCAGATAGTCAAAAAGGATGGACAGCTCCCGGTCCTCCAGCACCTGCATGTGGTTCTTGGGCGCCGTGGCGTATTTGGTGAGGATGTCGGCGATCTCCTTGGTGGGGCGGCCGAAGTCCTTGGCCACCTCATGCACTCTGTACTTTACGATCAAATAAATTCCCTCCATACTGCGGGGATCACTCCAATACGGAAACGCAAACCGTGCGTTTTGCGCTCTCGTATTGAAGCGATCCGCTCAAATTTTCTCATTGCCGTACCGCCTTGGCGGTCTCATCTGCGCTCTTTCACGTCACTTGACGCCCTCCTTCGCGGGGGCGGGAACCGGCCGCGCCGCTTCCCCGCCTCTCCTCTCCCCGCAAAGCCGCGGCTCTGCGGAGGCTCTATGGCAAATATCTTCCACTGCGCCGGCCATGGCCGGGCGGCGGCCCAAAGGGATCTCAGCTCTGCTTCCCGGGCTTCGGGTACGTCTTCCCGCCCTTGCCCGGTGCGCCCCGGCCCCGCTGGGCCAGACGGCGCTCCGCGCCGCAGGAGGCGGGAGCAACCCAGGGCTTTGCCCCGGCCTTTTGCAGCTTCTGCTCGTGGCGGCGCTGCTCCCGCTGGCGCTGGAGCATTCTGGCCGCCTTGGCGGACACCGCCTCGGCCGTCTCGCCGTACCGCTCCGCGTCCCGGGCGGAGAGCTTTCCCATAAAGGAAGCGGCCAGCCCCGCGTCGGTAAAAGCCAGCATGGCGCAGGACGTGCGCCCCACGGCCCCGCCCAGCTCCTCCTTGGAGTAGGGGCACTGGACCACGGGACATGCGCCGGCCTCGGCAAAATGGGCGGCCCGGCGGCAGGTATTGTCGGCGGCGTCGCGGGCCAGGACGATGAGACGGGCCTGCCGGGCCCGGGCGGCGGCGCCCACGGGCTCCTCCCCCACTTCGACCCGGCGGGCCTTTTTTGCGATGCCCACAAGGTGGAGCGTATTATCCATTCTGGTCCTCCCCCGCCTTCATCTGGCCCTCCAGGGCCTCGTACACCTCTCCGGGGAGGGCCGTGGAAAAGGCCCTCTCCAGCGCCTTGGACTTTCTCGCCCGGGCAAGGCACGCCGGGTCCGGGCACAGGTAGGCGCCCCGGCCCGGCTTTTTGCCCCTGAAGTCCAGCGAGATCTCCCCCTCCGGGGATTTGACCACCCGGATGAGGGCCCGCTTCTCCTTCATCTCCCGGCAGCCCACACACTGGCGCATGGGGATCTTTTTCGGCATGGGAACGTCACCTCTTTCTCGGCGGCTTACTCCTCGAGGGCGGCGTCCTCGGTCTCGTCATCCACCACCACAAGTCCATCGTCCTCGGCCTCCGGCAGTTCGCCGGGGTCGGACGCGGGCTTGATATCAATTTTATAATTGGTCAGCTTGGCGGCCAGCCGGGCGTTCTGCCCCTCCTTGCCGATGGCCAGGGAGAGTTGATCGTCGGGCACCACCACCCGGCAGGCCTTGCCGTCGGGCAGCAGGTCCACGCTGAGCACGTCGGCCGGGGACAGCGCCGCGGCGATGTACTGGGCGGGGTCCTCGCTGTACTTGATGATGTCCACCTTTTCCCCGTGGAGCTCCTCCACGATGTTGTTGACCCGGGCGCCGCCGGGACCCACACAGGCGCCGATGGGGTCCACGTTCTCGTCGCCGGACCATACGGCGATCTTGGTGCGGCTGCCCGCCTCCCGGGCGATGGACTTGACCTCCACGGTGCCGTCGTAGATCTCGGGGATCTCCAGCTCGAAGAGCCGCTTCACCAGGCCCGGGTGGGTCCGGGAGATGAGCACCTGGGGCCCCCGGGTGGAGCGGCGGACCTCCACCACATAGACCCGCAGGCGGTCCCCCTCACGGATCGCCTCGCCCCGGACCTGCTCGCCGGGGGCCAGGAAGGCCTCGGTATACTCGCTGCTGGAGTTGATGCGCAGGTTGGCCGCGCCGCTCTTGGGATCGACGCGGGTGACCACGCCGGTGAGAATCTCGTGCTCCTTGGAACTGAACTTGTCATAGACCATGTCCCGCTCGGCTTCCCGGATGCCCTGGATGATGACCTGACGGGCGGTCTGGGCGGCGATACGGCCAAAGTTCTTGGTCTTGACCTCGATGCGGACCACATCTCCCAGCTGGGCGTGGGGCAGTGCGCGGCGGGCCTCCTCCAGTGACATCTCGACGGCGGGATTGTCCACCGTCTCCACGATGTCCTTGAGCACGAACATGCGCACCTCGCCGGTCTCGGGGTTGGCCTTGATCTCGATGTTGTCCCCCGCGCCCTCGTGGTCCCGCTTGTAGGCGGAGGCCAGGGCCTGGGTGATCTTCTCCATCATATAGCCGGCGGGAATGCCCTTCTCCTTCTCGATCTGGGCGATGGCGGCGAAGAACTCCTTCCCGTCGCTTTCATTGCTGTTGGTCTTGGTATTTTTTCTCGGCATCTTCCATACTCTCCCTTAAAACGCCACGTGCAGCCGCACCTGCGCCACGTCCTTTTTCTCCAGCGTCACGTCGCCGCCGGGCAGCTCCACCGTCACGTCCCCGTTTTCGTAGGCCTTCAGCGCGCCGGTGAGCTCCTTCCGGCCCTCCCGGGCCCGGTAGAGCTTCACATCCACCTGCTCGCCCAGAAACTGCCGGAAATGCTCCGGCTTTTTCAGCGCCCGGTCGGCCCCGGCGGAGGAGACCTCCAGGGTGTAGCTCCCCTCGATGGGATCGGCCTCGTCCAGCGCGTCGCTGAGGGGGCGGGCCACCGCCTCGCAGTCGTCGATGGACACCCCGCCCGCCTTGTCGATGTAGACCCGGAGATACCAGGCGCCCGCCTCCTTTACATACTCCACGTCCCAGAGTGTACAGCCGTTCCCGGCCACGATGGGCCCGGCCAGTTCCGCCGTGAGCTCGGTCACCTTTGCCACAGTGTCTCCCCCTTCGATCTGGTTTACCATTTTTTTACACGTCTGTTTTTTTCAATAAGAAAGAGCGGGGCGAACCCCACTCTTGACGGATACGTACACGGATAGTATATGCAGTATATCATAGATATGCTGTGATTGCAAGATTTTTATACCTGATTTCTCCCCTCTTTATACCCGTTTCAGGGGCGGTCCCTGGAAAAAAAAGATCTGATCGGCCAGGGCCAGGGTATCCCCCTCGTGGGCGGAGAGGAGGACGGGCACCTCCAGGGCCCGGACCGCCTCCATAAGCCGGGCGGCGCGGGGGCCGTCCACCCCGGTGAAGGGCTCGTCCAGCAGCAGGGCGGAGCACCCCAGGGAGGCCAGTGCCAAGGCCCGGACCAGGGCCAGCCGCCGTGCCATGCCGCCGGAGAGGGCGGCGGGGCGGGCGGACGCCTCGCCGGAGAGCTCCGCCAGGGCCAGCCACCGCCCGGCCTCCCCCCGCCTCTCCCGGGGCAGGACGGCGGCGATGTTCTCCTCCGCCGTCCGCCAGGGCAGCAGGCGGTTTTCCTGGAAGAGCAGCACGGTGCGGGCGGGGTCCAGCCCCGTGAGGCACCCGGCGTCCGGCCTCTGGAGCCCGGCGAGCACCCGCAGCAGGGTGGTCTTGCCGCAGCCGGAGGGGCCGGAGAGCGCGGTGACCC
Organism: Intestinimonas sp. RTP31139st1_F5_RTP31139_211217; assembly: GCF_040226735.1. Taxonomy (NCBI): domain Bacteria; kingdom Bacillati; phylum Bacillota; class Clostridia; order Eubacteriales; genus Intestinimonas; species Intestinimonas sp. RTP31139st1_F5_RTP31139_211217. The sequence continues at coordinate 6,456 of NZ_JBCOAQ010000064.1, forward strand.
CCCGGTCCGGAAGGGACAGGGAGAAGTCCTCCAGCACCCGCTTGTCCCCGTAGGCCAGGGAGAGTCCTTCGATTTGGATCACAGGCGCATTCCTCCTCCCTCCAGCCGCCGGAGCAGCAGTCCCACCGCCCACTCCAGCAGGAAGCTCAGGGCGATGACCGCCAGGGTCCAGGCAAACAGGCTGGGGGTCTCCAGATAGATCTTCGCATAATAGACCTGAGCACCGATGGCGTTTTTGGGCAGGCAAAGCACTTCGGCGGCCACCCCGGCCTTCCAGGCAAGGCCCAGGGCGGTGCGGCAGCCGCTGGCAAAGTAGGGCAGGACCGAGGGGACGTAGACCCGCCGAAGGGTCCGCCACCGCCCGAACCGATAGGCCCGGGCCAGCTCCAGGAGCTGGGGATCGGTCTCGGCCCAGCCCCGGGAGACGTTTCCCCACACCACAGGCAGCACCATAAGGGCGGAGATGACGCCGGGGACCCGTCCGGTCTCCACCCACAGCAGCACCAGGATGATGAAAGAGGCCACGGGGGTGGCCCGGATCACCTTCACCGCCGGAGAGAGGAGGCAGTCCGCCCAGGGGAGGGCAGAGGTGAGCCCTGCCAGCAGGGTTCCCAGGACCACCCCGGCCAGGAGCCCCAGGAGGATGCGCCCCAGGGAGGCCCCGGCGGTAAGCCAGAAGGCCCCTGTGCCGCACAGCTCCAGGAGACGCCGCCCCACCGCAAGGGGGGCCGGGAGGAGGAGCTCCTTCCCCACCGCCGCCGCGGCGAGCTGCCACACCCCCGTCCAGAAGAGGAGCGGGAGGAGCACACGGTATGCTTTTTTCATGCCGCAGCCTCCTCCGGGCCGTACCGTTCGGTCAGCCGCCGTAGTAGAATCCATCGTCGGGGATGCCACCGCCGATGGACTGGGGGTTGGCCTGCCAGAGCACCTCGTAGTACCCCTGGATGACCCCCTTGATCTGGTCCGCGCCGGTGATGCACACCAGGGCGCACTTGGGGATGGCCAGCTCGGCGATCTTAGCGCTGGGGGTGATCTCATACCGGGCCACCAGCTCGGAGGCGGCGGCGGGGTCGCCGTTTATATAGTCCACGGAGGCCTCGTAGTCCGCCAGGAAGGCCTCCACCGCCTGGGGATTCTCCTGAATGAACTCGGTCCGGGCTACAATGGTGGTCATGGTGAGGCGGCTGCCGTTCTGGAGAGCGTCCCACTCCGCGGAGAGATCCAGCGCCTCCCGCACGTTCTCGTTCTTCATCAGCACGCCGGTGGCGGCGGGCACGGGCAGCATGCACACCTCCGCCTCGCCGCTGGCCATGAGGGCGGTGATCTCGTCGGCGGTCTTCCACTGGATGTCCACCTCCGCCGGGTCCACCCCGTTCTCGGTGAGCAGGTAGTTGAGGACGTACTCGGGGTTGGCGCCCTGGCCGGTGGCGTAGAGGGTGCGGCCCTTCAGGTCGGCCATGGAGCCGATGGAGTCGCCGTTCTCCAAGATATACAGCACGCCCAGGCCGCTGACGGCCAGGACCTGCACGCCGCCGTCGGTCTTGTTGTAGAGGTTGGCGGCCACGTTGGAGGCCACGGCTGCGATGTCGATGGGGTCGTCGGGCCGGGAGAGCCCGGCCACCACCTCGTCGTTGGCGGCGGCGATGGTGACTTGGTAGTGGTTGGCGGTCTCCCCCGCCTCGCTGTCGGCGATGAGCTTGACGGCTCCCACTCCGCTGGGTCCCTTCAGCACGGCCAGACGCACGTCGGCCTTCTCTCCGGCGGGCGTGGGCGTGGCGGTGGCCTCCGGCGTCTGCGTTGGGGCGGGCGTGGGGGTGGTCTGGGCCTGGGGCCGGGTACACCCCGCCAGTGCCCCGGCCAGCAGGGACACAGCGAGGGTCAGGGCAAGCAGTTTTTTCTTCATTTCCGGTTCCTCCTCATGATGGTTCCGTCTCAATGGCGGCTTCCAGCTCTGCGGTGCTGAGCACCTCGATCCGCTTTCCCGTCCGCCGGATGGCCCCCGTCCTCTCCAAGGCGTCGAAGGCCCGGTACAGGGAGGCCCGGCTCACATCCAGCCGCCGAGCCAGCTCCGTGGCCGTGCAGGAGAGGACGCCGCCCTCCGCCAGGAGGCAGCGGGCCAGCTTCCCCGCCGCGCCGGGGGCGGTGAGCCCCTCGATCTTCCGGCTGAGGAAATGGATGCGCCCGGAGAGGTAGCGGATGTAATTGGCCGCCGCGCCGGGGGTGTCCCGCAGCAGCTCCGCCACCTGCTCCTGGGGGAAGAAGGCGGCGGAGCAGGGGGAGAGGGCGGAGAGGGTGGTCTCGTAGTCCGG
>NZ_JBCOAQ010000065.1:0-8669 GCF_040226735.1 Intestinimonas sp. RTP31139st1_F5_RTP31139_211217
GGGAGGCCCACCGTGCCGCCCCCCTCCGGCGTGCGGAAGATCTTTACCCCTCCCACGCCGGGCAGGGAGAGGACCTTCTCCCGGTAGTCGGCCCGGTTGCCGCCGAAGGCCTGGCTCTCAAAGGAGCCGAAGTAGCGTGCCCGGAGACTCTCGTCGTCCTCGGCGTCGTCGCCGGGGACCAGCACCTCCCCCAGCTCCGCCCCCGCCAGGCCCGCCACATAGTCGATGGGGAACAGGGTCCCGAACCAGGTGTTCCCGGCGCTGCCCGGGGTCTCCGCGGTGAGGCGGAAGACGCCGGCCTCCCGCCGCTCCGTCACGGTGAAGTTCACCGCTCCGCCGGAGAAGCGCGTGCCTATGGGCACGTCGAAGGCCCCCCCGTCCGCGCCGGTGAAGCGGCCCTCCCGCACGGCGGAGGAGGCCGGGGCCCGGACCAGGCTGCGCTCGGCGGCCTTCTTGTCCAGGTCCGCCCCGGCGGCCGTGTCGGGCCAGGCCCGGTCCAGCATGGTCTCCAGCTCGGTGTACAGCACCGCCAGCTCGGCACAGGCCGGGGCCAGCGCGTCGTAGAGGATGGAGCCCTCCCGCTTGTCCACCTCTGTGGACACCCGCCCCAGGCACCGGGCCATCAGCGCTTCATAGCTGTGCTCGTCCGTCATACTTGTTCTTTTCTCCTTTCCTGTCTGTTTTTAGATATGAAAAAAGCAGCCCCCCTGCGGGGTGCCGCTTCCTTCCCAATGGAATGCTCACAGGTGCTCCCCCTCCGCGCAGGCGCAGATCTCCTCCTCCAGCACCTGCTCGATCATGTTCTTGAGCTGATAGAGGTCCGGCTCGCTGCGCACATAGGCGGTGAGGTGCACGGTGGGGGAGAGGTTGAGGACCTTGGACACCGGGCGCTGTGTGATGGCGCCCAGCAGCGCCTCCCTGTCCTCCTCCGACAGGCTCACCTCGCTCTCCAGCAGCTCCACCGCCTGGACCCGCTCCACGGTCTCCACCAGCTTCAGCGAGTCCGCCAGGGTCTGGTACCCGTTGGAAAAGGCCCCGGTCGCGGCGTCCTCTCCCCACCTCGCTGTGACGTAGTTGTCCATGCCGTACGAGAGGGGGGATTGCTCCGCCAGCATCGCGCCGTAGTCCAGGGGGGCGTTCTTGTTCGCCAGGTCCGGCGGAATGACAGCGGCATAGGGGTCCTCCGGTGTCGGGAACACCGGGCTCTCCGCCGCCCCCAAAGCCGCCGTCGTGGTCGCTTCCGCCTCCGCCTGGGCCGCCGGTCCCTTTTCGATCTCTAGGCTGGCGATCATGGGGATATTCACCCCCGGTATCTTGTTCAGCAGCTCCAGCACCCAGTTGATGCCGCCGATAATGCCGTTGAACAAAATACCGATGGCGTTCTTCAGTCCTCCCACCCGCATGGTCCACGCCGCGAATATTCCCACCGCGACGCCCGCCAGCCGGGCAATCAGCCCCAGAGGGGATGTGCTGAGCACCATGTCGAGGGCCGCCTGGGCCAGTTTCAACCCATTGGTGGCCACCGTATGGGCCTTGGTAACCACCGTGTGCAGGACCGTGCCCGCCGCATGGATTTTTGTTGCCATCGCGCTGGCAATGGTCGCCTTGTGGAAAATGGCCATGGCCGCCGTCAGACCCAGAACGATGGGCATCAGCGTATTCATTTTTGCCGCCATCCAGTCGATGCCCTGGGCCAGCAGCTCCACTGCCCACACCACCGGTGTGAAGAAGGGGGCCAGCGCCCCCAGGGTGCTGTGCACCAGCCCCGCGAAGGACTCCAGCACCGTCATGGCCGGATTGAGAACGCTCATGATGTCGTCGCCGAAGAGTTTCCAGCCCAGGGAGAGAGCCAGGGAGAGGGCCAGGCCCTGGGGGGTTATGGCCTCTTTTAGTTTATCCACCCCTGCCTGCATTTTTCCAGATACCGTATTGGCTAAGCTGTCAAAGGGCGCCTTCAGGTTCATCGACTGCGCCGCCGTCTTCTGGGTGGAGGCCAGCAGCTCCCCCATCCGGTCCGCCGCCCTCTGGACGGCCCCGGCCATCTGGTCCGCCGCCGCCGTCATTCGCCCCAGGATCCGCTCCATCCGGTCCAGCGCCGCAAGCTGCCGCTCATACCGCGCCAGTGTTTCCGCTGCGTTCATATTCTCTTTCACCTCATTTTCCCCAATTAAAAAGCAACCGCCGTCTGAGGCGGTTGCTTTTTAATTGTTCAGTCTTTTTTACGTCTATACTCCTCGTTGATGAGGGGCTTCCCGTCCTCATCCGCAAGTATCGTGAGACCACCTGCTTCTAAGGCATATACAAATAAGTATTGTATTCCTGTTTCCGTATCTACCATAACTCGGGCTATCCCACCCCCCTTTGCCGGCTCGCTTAGTATTGTTACAAACCTTGACTCCTTTTTTTCTCCAAACATGGTCCGCTCTCCTTTCTCCGGCTTACTCCTTTTTGCGCCGATACTCCTCACAGATCAGGGGCTTCCCATCCTCATCCAAAAGTGCCGTCAGGCCGCCCGCATTTCCAAATGACTCTGCAAACAGATATTGAATACCAGTCCATGTATCCACCACTACTTGCATGCACGCCACATCTTTTACCCCTTCTATTGAGAGTTTCACAAACCTGTTTTCCTTCTTTTCTCCAAACATGGTATCGTCTCCTTTCCATATTTCCCTTGGGTCCCCTCCATGATACCAAACCCGACCCGTCCTGTCCATTCCCCACATTCCCCGGGCGTGATCTCCGCGGCGCTCCCTCAGACCGTTCCCAGCCGGAGGGGGGCCGCGTTCATTTTTTCACCTCATGCTTTCTTTCCAGCAAAAAGGCAGCCTCCTTCCGGCGGCTGCCTTTTTGCTCTTGTCCTCTGTTATGGTTCGGATGGCTCCTTGATCAGGTCCTCCCGCAGCAGGGGCTTGCCCTCCCGGTCCACCAAGACTGTCGCACCTCCTCTCCCTTCCCCCGAGAACTGTACATACTGTACCCCGGTCTCGGTGTCTACGAATACGAAGATTGATCCGGTAAATTTCTTATCAAATCCTTCATACACTATCTTCACAAACCTGTTTTCCTTCTTTTCTCCAAACATGGTATCCTCTCCTTTCCATATTTCCCTTGGGTCCCCTCCATCATACCAGGCCCGGCCCGTCCTGTCCATTCCCCACATTCCCCGGGCGTGATCTCCGCGGCGCTCCCTCAGACCGTTCCCAGCCGGAGGGGGGCCGCCGCATCCACGTCGCCGAACACGGTCTCGGCGGTAAAGTGCACCAGCGCCTCCCGTTTCCCGGACTGGGTCACGGTAACGTCCCGGACGCCGGTGATGCGGGCGTCCTGGGTGAGGGCCTCCCGCAGGAGGCGGGGCAGCTCGCCCTGGGCCACCCGGACGCTGCGGCCGGTGAGCCGGCCCAGCTCCGCGCCGTAATTCCAGGAGTAGATGGGCCAGGCGAAGCGCTCGGTGTGCAGGATCTGATAGATGGCCTGCTCCATGGCCTCCCGCCCGTCGGTAAAGCCGTCGATGCGCCCGGCGGCGAAGTCCGCCCGGTAGGTCCGGCTGGGCCGCTGCGCGGCGGGCACCAGGGGCGTGCCCCCCTGCAAGAGGATTCCTCCCTGTGTCGGCAGCATGCTCACAGCCTCCCCAGTACCAGGAATTCCTGTCCGCCCCGGTTGCGGAGGAGGGCCAGGCCGTCCCCCGCCTCCAGGCTCTCACGGGTCCCCCGCAGCAGGGTGAGGGCCCGCTCCCCCAGCTCGAAGCGGTTGTCCACCCGCACCCGCAGGGGGTCCAGCCCGGTCACCGTGCCGTAGAGCACCATGGCCGGCGCGGCGCACTCGTCGCTCTGCCGCGCGATTTTTTTGATCTGTTCCAGCATTCAAATCACCTTCACTTTCAGATTCATGGTCTCCGCCATCAGGTCGTGGCGGGCCTCCTCCACCAGGAAGGGCTGCTCCAGCCCCTCCCGGCCGATGCGGATGTATACCGTCTTTCCCGCCCGCACCTCCGGCAGCGCCAGGGCCCGGAGCTCCAGGGTCCTGGCAGGCCGGTTGTACAGTTCCAGCCTCCGTTCGGCCTCCTGGCGCATCTGGGCCTCGTTCATCTCCCCGTCCACCTGCTGATAGTCCTGCAGGATGCCCCACAGCGCCTGGGTCCCCGGGTCGTGCCGCATCACGCTCTTGCGGTTTCCCTCCTCCCCGTCCCCCTGGACCAGCTTGATCTGGTTGTAGGTCTCACCGTCGATATCCACATCGTAGGTGTAGCCGGTGGCTAGGCTCCCGTCCCCGATCACGGGCAGGTCCCCCTCGCCCGTCACCTCCCCCAGGCGCAGCGCGCCGCAGTCATCCCACAGATAGAACATCTGCCCGCCGTGGACCAGGGTCAGGTCCAGGGCCTTCAGGATGATGTCCAGGAGGCTGGTCCCGTCCTCCACCAGCCGGGGGATAACGTAGCCGGTGTTGGGCAGGTCCCCGGTCTTCAGCTTGAAGTCGGCGGCGATCTGGGCCAGGATCTGGTCCGCCCGCTGGCCCTCAAAGACGTAGCTCTCCTTGTATTTCAGGTAGCGGAGCTGGTCATAGACGGTGAGGTTCAGCTCCTCCCCCTCGCCGGAGCTGACCTTGAACACATAGCCCTGGAAAAAGGTCTCTCCGTCCCGCCGGGCCGCCACCATGCCGCCGCAGGCCCACGCCGTCTCGCTGCGCAGCACCGTCAGCTCCAGGGCGGCGGGGGAACCCGTGCGCTTGGTGGTCCAGGTACAGGCCGTGACCAGGGTCGTCACGTCCCAGGCCTCCTCCTCCCCCGGCGCCCGGTAAAGCACTGATAAACTCATGGTATCGTCAACACCTGCCCCGGATAGATGAGATTGGGGTTGGCCCCCACCACGGCCCGGTTGGCTTCGTAGAGCTTCCGCCACTGGGTCCCGTCTCCGTAAAACCGCCGGGCGATGGCCCACAGGCTGTCCCCCGGGACCACCGTATAGCTGCCGCTCCCGGCGTCCTCTGGCGCGCCGGCCCGGTCCGCCTCCCGGACCTCCCCCTCGGGCAGGGTGACGCGGCTGGGGGCGTAGCTCCGCCATTCGGTGAGCTGGATGGAGTAATAGAGGTCGCCGGGCTCCCCGCCCCGCTCCTCATAGCTGAAATCCTCGATGCCGAAGGGCACGTTCAGGTCCAGGTCCGTCCCCTCCAGCCGGAGGTACACCGGCTCTTTTTTGTCCCGGTAGCGCTGGATATACCGCACCGCCAGAATGGGCGTCAGCGGCTGTCCGTCCATGCAGGGGAGCTTCCACGCGGGGAGGAGCCCCTCCCACTCCACCTTGCGCAGTCCCCTGCCCCGCAGGAGCAGGACCTCACCCAGCTCCAGCACCTCCGCCGTCTCGTTCCGGCCCGCGGCGCGCACCGCGAGCTTTTCCGGCAGCACCTGCAAGGGCAGCTCCAGGCTGCCCAGGATCAGATACATTCTGTATCGGTTCATCGGCGCGCCCCCTTCGCCGCCGCATTCGCCGCTCTGTCCCATTGGCGGGTCCTGTGGACCCGCCGGTCATATCTCTGCAGCGCCTTTTCCATTTCCATTCTCTCACCTCATTTTTTGATAGAAAAAGCAACCGCCTCCCGGCAGTTGCTTTTTCGCTTGGGCTTCTTTTCTCCATGACGCTGAAAAGGTTCTCTTTTGTCCACCGGCCCGGCGTCTTACAGATAGGCTCCCTCCGCCGACATCAGGATCTCCTCCTCCAGCTTGCGCTCTATGGTCCGCAGCATCGCGTCCACGTCCACCTGCCGGTCCACCCTGGCGTTCAGCGTCACCGTGGGCGTCAGGCTGACGAAATTCTGCAAGAAGCGCATCTCCGCCACGTCCCGCATCAGGTCCAGGTCCTCCTTTGTCACGCTCACCTCGTTTTCCACGCGCCCCAGGCTCTCCACATGGTTTACATTCAGACCGCCGCCCACGCCGTATGTGTCCGGATCCATTCCTCCATATATGACCTCCATCTCGTTGGGCTGTTCTGCGGCAGCGCCCGGGTCGGTTCCCGCAGACAATGCGCTTTCTCCGGCCTCTTCCGCGCTTTTACTTTTCATTTCATTGATCCTCATCTGTCGCAGGCGGTGGTTTTCCTCTGCCTCTGTCTCCCATTTTGCCATTGTCTCGGCTCGCGCCCGCTTTGCCTCCTCATTCTTTAAAGCGGCCTCTGCGCCAAAGGTAACCCGTTCAATCAGGGGAATCGCGATTCCCGGCAGTTTGTTGACGTTTTCGATCAGCTTGTTGAGGAGGTCGATGCCGCCGTTTACCACATCCTGTAATCCGGTCAAAAATCCGACCTTAAAATCCCCCATATAATCGAGGATACCATAAAAAGTGCGCATAAAGCCCAGATCCATCTTATCCAGGAAATAGCTCACCTCATCCACCACGATCGCCCATGCAGTGCGGATCCCTCCCACAGACTGGATCCAACGGTAGAGCAGTCCAATGACCACACCGATAGCCAGCGCGATCCAGGTGAGCGGGCAGGCCAGCAGCGATGTGTTAAATACCTTTTGCGTCACGCTCGAAATTGCCGTGGCCGCCGTATGGGCCCAGGACGCGATTGTTCCGGCAATCAGTTTTGCGTTAAAGACCATCAGTGCCGCCGCCGCGCCCCCGATCACGGGGGCCAGCGCGTCCATATTGGCCGCCACCCAGTCCAGGGCGGCGGCCATCCGCTCCAGCACCCCCACAACGGGGGCAAAGAGAGGGGCCACCGTCCCCAGCACGCCCCGTACCACCCCGGCAAAGGACTCCAGCACCGTCAATGCCGGAGTGAGAATGTTGATAATGTCGTTGCCGAAAAGCTGCCAGCCGATGTCAATGGCGAGGGGCCAAAGAAGGCTTTTGCCGCTTAACAAAGTTTTGGGATTTAAGAGTGTTTTTAACTTAGAGATGCCTTCTTGCGCTTTTGAACTCATTGTCTTGACCATGGAGTCAAAGGGCGATTTTAAATTGGTCGCCTTCTGTGTTGTTTTTTCTGTCGATGTCTGGAGCAGTCCCATCCGGTCTGCCGCCGCTTGGATTGCGGCTCCCACCCGCTCCACGGCGTTTGTCATCTGTTCCATCGCACGGTTCATGCTGTCCGCCGCCGCAAGCTGTTGATCATAAAATTTCAGTGTCTGTTCCGCTGTCAATGCTTTCACCTCCATAAAAAAGCAACCGCCTTCCGGCAGTTGCTCTCTGCATGCTTATTCTGTTTTGCGTCTGTACGCCTCGTTGATCAGGGGCTTTCCGTCCTCGTCCACCATCACCGTGAGTCCCCCCCCCTCCGATGAGTCTACAAATAAATATTGAATTCCATTTTCCGTATCTACCAATATGCGCGTAAAACAACCGCCTTTACTGGGAACCATTGTTTCAACAAACCTGGGCTCTTCCTTTTTCTTCTTTTCTCCAAACATACCTATCACCCTTTCCAGTTTTCCCCTTTGGATTCTTCCCCATTATACCGGAACATCCCCTCCTTGTCCACCAGCCCATCAAAAAAGCAACTGCCTCCCGGCAGTTGCTTTCCGCACCACTTATTCTTATTCTTTTTCCTTTTTGCGTCTGTACGCCTCGTTGATCAGGGGCTTTCCGTCCTCGTCCAAAAGTGCCGTCAGGCCACCCGCAGCTCCAATTGACTCTGCAAACAGATATTGAATTCCATTTTCCGTATCTACCAATATGCGCGTAATATAGCCACCTTCATTGGGAACCTTTGTTTCAACAAACCTGGGCTCTTCCTTTTTCTTCTTTTCTCCAAACATACCTATCATCCTTTCCAGTTTTCTCCTTTGGGTTCCTTTTTATTATACTGGAAAACCTTTGCCCTGTCCACCGGTCTGTCGGCCTGGCGGCCTTGCCGCCGGGCCGGGACTTCCGCCTATTTCTTCCTGTGCCGCAGGGCTTTTTTCTCCCGCTCCAGCTGGAGGTCGATGGAGGCGTACACAAAAGCCCGCTCCCGGGGCGGCAGCGCCATGAGGGCCCCCGGCAGCAGGTGGAACCGCTGGAGGGCGTAGTGGGCGTATCCCGCCTCGCTGTCGCCCTCCCGGATCAGTTTTTTGCCTCGTCCCTCAGCTCGTCCATATCGCTGGAGAAGCCGTTGATCTCCTGCACCGCCAGCAGCAGGTCGATAAACTGTCCCGGCTTGAGCATTGCGTCGATCAGGGCCTCGGCCCCCACCACGCCGTACTTGGCCTGGAGCTGGGCGTCCTTGAAGTTGGGGGACACGCAGCAGGCGGCCACCAGGCGGCTATTGTAGAGGTCGCTGTCTGTCTCCGCACTCTTTTGACGGCTCTTTTTGTCAAAGGTCACTTTCTGGCAGGTCTTTCGAATGGATTTACTTTCGGCCTCGGTGGTGGCGCGCACCACAAAGGGGTAGGGGAACCCGGCGATGTCCACCTCCACGGTCTCGTTTTCCCGCACCTCCTGCTCCATCAGGAATTCCATCAGCTTATCCATAAAAAATACCGCTCCTTTATCTTTTCATATTGTTTCATTTTGTTTCCGCCCCACGGGCATGGGAGGGGAGGGGGCCCGTGCCCCCTTCCCAGTCTGTCGAAAAAGCCAGGCACCCTGCAAGGAAGTCAAATCACCTTACAGGGGACAAAAGACCTCGGCAGAGTTTTGCCGCCCTCGGCGGCAAAAGAAATTGAAATCCGATTTTTGCGGGGACCTGTGC
>NZ_JBCOAQ010000066.1:0-8663 GCF_040226735.1 Intestinimonas sp. RTP31139st1_F5_RTP31139_211217
CACAGGCGTGCTGCCCGTCCGTCTCGGCCGGGCCACCCGGGCGGTGGAGTTTGCCGAACAGACCGGCAAGGAGTACCTGGCCGGCCTGCGGCTGGGCCTTGTCACCGACACCCAGGACGTCACCGGCCGGGTGCTGGAGGAGCGCCCCGTGACATGCGCTCCGGCGGAGGTGGAGGCCGCCCTGGCCGCCTTCCGGGGGGAGATCCTCCAGGTGCCCCCCATGTACTCCGCGGTGAAGATCGGCGGGAAAAAGCTCTATGAGCTGGCCCGGAAGGGCCGGGAGGTGGAGCGGAAGCCCCGCCCCGTCACCATCCATGCCCTGGAGTTGCTGGAGCGGACCGGAGCGGGGGACTACCTTCTGCGGGTGCGCTGCTCCAAGGGGACCTATGTCCGCACCCTCTGCCACGACGTGGGGGCGGCGCTGGGCTGCGGCGGGACCCTCAGCGCGCTCCGGCGCACCGAGGCCGCCGGCTTCGGTCTGGACCGAGCGGTGCGGCTGGAGGACGTGCAGGCGGCGGCGGACCGGGGGGAGGCGGAGCGCCTCCTCCTGCCGGTGGACGCCTACTTCCGGGACCACCCCGCCCTGACGGTGGGGCTCCGGGAGGAGAGGGCCGCCCGGAACGGCGCCGCCTTTCCCTGGCGGGGGGCGGACGGGACCTATCGGGTCTACGGCCCGGCGGGCGATTTTCTGCTCCTGGGAGAACTGGAGCGGGGGCGGATGCGTACCGTGAAGAGCTTTTACGAGGTGTGAGCGGCGCCACAGAGAAGATAAAGCGAGGAATCAGCTTGAACGAGAGAAAACGAGTCATTGCCCTGGGCTTTTTTGACGGCGTGCACAAGGGCCACGGAGCCCTGTTGAGCAGGGTTCGGGACCGGGCGGAGGAGCTGGGGGCGGCGCCCACCGCCTTCACCTTCGACGCCCACCCCTCCAGCCGGATCACCGGGGCGGTCACGCCGCTCATCAATTCCGCCGCGGACCGGGCCGACCTGATGCGGCGGCTGTACGGGATACAGGACGTCATCGTGGCCCACTTTGACAGCATGATGCGCATGGATTGGCGGGCCTTCGTCGCCGAGTATCTGGTGCAGGAGCACGGAGCCGTCCATGTGGTGGCTGGGCACGACTTCCACTTCGGCTACAAGGGGGAGGGCAATCCCCAGCGCCTGGAAGGGCTGTGCCGGGAGCTGGGTGTGGGCTGCGACATCATCCCCAAGGTGGAGCGGGAGGGGATCACCGTCTCCTCCACCTATATCCGCACCCTCATCGCCCAGGGGGAGATGGAGCGGGCCATGGAGTTTCTGGGACACCCCCATGTGCTCACCGACCGGGTGACCCACGGAAAGAAGCTGGGCACCACGCTGGGCTTCCCCACCGTGAACCTCCGCTTTCCGGAGGGGGTGCTGGTGCCCGCCCACGGGGTGTACGTCACCCGTGTGTGGTTCGGGGACGGCTCCAGCCGCCCGGCGGTCACCAATATCGGGGTGCGCCCCACGGTGGACGACGGGAACAGGGTCAACGTGGAGGGCTATATCCTGGACTTCTCGGGCGACCTCTACGGACAGACCATCCGGATGGAGTTTTACAAAAAGCTGCGGGGAGAGCGGAAATTCCCCAGCCTGGAGGCCCTGCGGGCCGAAGTCATGAAAAACGCGGAGGAGACGAGGAAATATTTTGGGCCTTGATGGACCGATAGGGGGGCATAAGATGATCCGATACAAATCGATGTACCGACTGATCCTCTTGTATGCGGCGGCGCTGATGGCGGCGGCGCTGATCTTTGACGACCCGGCGAATATCCTGCCCGGGCTGTGGAAGATCGTCACCATGCAGGACGTGCTCATCACCGACTACGTGCAGATCGCCGGGCCAGGCGCGGCCTTTGTCAACGCCGGGCTGGTCACGGCAGCCAGCGTACTGCTCCTCTACGTCGCAAAGGACCCGCTCAACGGCTTCACCATCACCGAGATCGGGCTGATGTCCGGCTTCGCCCTCTTCGGGAAAAATATTTTCAATATCTGGCCCATCATCCTGGGGACATGGCTCTATGCCAAGCTTCAAAAGGAGCCCTTTTCCAAATACGCGGCGGTGGCCCTCCTGGCCACGGCCCTCTCGCCGCTGGTGAGCTATATGACCTTCGGCAGCCGCCATGCCCACCCCCTACTGGGCCTGCTGATCGGCATCGGCATCGGGATGGTCCTGCCGCCGCTGTCGGCCTATACATATAAAGTACAGAACGGCATGAACCTCTATAATATGGGCTTTGCCTGCGGCCTGCTGGCCATGATGCTGGTGCCCGTGCTGGAGGCGGTGGGGGACGCGCCGGACAGCGCCTTTTTCTGGGCCACCGGCAACAACGGGCGCTTCGCGCCCCTGATGGTGGTCCTCTGCTTGGCGTTTCTTCTGTGCGGCTTTTTCCTCACAGGCAAGCCGGCCTGGGCGGTCTGGGCGGGCTACCGCCGCCTTCTCACCAGCACCGGACGCGCCCCCAGCGACTACCTGCGTATGCTGGGCGCCGGTCCCGTTCTGGTGAACATGGGGGTGAACGGCCTGGTGTGCACCGGCTACATCCTCTTGGTGGGTGGGGACCTGAATGGCCCCACTCTGGGCGGCATCCTCACCGTGATCGGCTTTTCGGCCTACGGCAAACACGTTCGGAACATCCTGCCCATCATCGGGGGTGTGATGCTGGGCGGTGCGTTCATGCACTTCAATCTCAACGACCCCTCCGTGCAGTTGGCCGCCCTCTTCGGCACCACGCTGGCCCCCTTTGCCGGGGTGTTCGGCTGGCCGGCCGGCGTTGTGGCCGGGTTTCTCCACTCGGCGGTGGTCCTCCAGGCCGGGTCGGTGCTGGCGGGGGTCAACCTCTATAACAACGGCTATTCCGGCGGGCTCATCGCTATCGTGCTGTTCCCCACCGTCATGGCCATCTTCCGCCACAGGAAGCCGGAGCTCACCCCCCGGGACCTCTTCGAAGTGTTCCAGGAGGACAAACCGGCCCCCATGGAGCGGGACCTCACCCCGGAGGAACGGGAGCCGGAGGGGGAGCCCTTCCCCGCCCTGCGGGAGGAGGAGGCCTACGAAAATTGCGGCCCCTCCGAGCGATAAAAGAAAGACTTTTCGGCGGCCGTTTTGGCGCCGGCGCGTCGCCGGTCACGCCTGGCGGCGGTCCACCCGCACCACCAGGGCGGTGCGGTCGTCGTCGGCGGTCTCCCCCTCGCCGGGGGAGACCAGGGTCCGGGCCAGATCCTTGGGGCTCTCCCCGTTGAAGGCGGAGAGGGCGGCGCGCAGCCACTGGTCGTCCCTGCGGTCGGTCACGCCGTCGCTCACCAGCACCACCACGTCTCCGGGCTCCAACTGCAGGCGGCTCACGTCGGGGGCCGCCCGCTCCCCGGTGGAGAGGCCCGCGGGGAGGGCACAGCCCGTCACCCGGCTCACCGAGCCGCCACGGCGGATATAGGTGGGCGCCGCCCCGAACTTGTAGAGGGCGCCCTCGCCGGTGAAGAGGTCCAGCCGCAGCAGGTCCACGGTGGTGAAGCCGCCCTCCTCCTCGTTGCGGAGGGCCAGGGCGGAGTTGAGGGTCTTGAGGGCGGACTCCGGGTCCACGCCCGCTTTCAGAAAACGCTCCAGCAGGCGGATGGCCAACTTGCTCTCCCGGCTGGCCGCCACGCCGCTGCCCATGCCGTCGCACAGGAGAATGTAGAGCATGCCGCTGTCGGTCTTGAAGAGCGCGCCCGCGTCCCCGCTCACGGTCTCGCCGTCCTTTTGCCGGGCGGCCACGCCCATGACGGCCTGGAAGGGTTCGGCCTGGGTAAAGACCAGCCGCTCCAGCTCGCCGGCCTCCCCCTCCTCCGGCTCCCGCAGGGCCAAGCCCAGCAGGTCGGAGAGGGCGGCGCGCTCCCGGTCCGTCCGCAGGGACGAGAGGTCCGGGCCCTCGATCTCGGCCCGGAGATGGCCGGCCTCGTCGTAGTAGACCCAGGCTTCGGCCTCCAGGGCCAGGGCGGTGAGGTGCTGGCGCAGCCGCTTCTCCCGCGTCGGGTCGGGGGTGAGCTCGGCGGAGAGCTCCGCCGCAGCGGCGCCCAGCAGGGCGGAGAGCTCCCCGTACTGGCGGCACACCGCCGAGCGGTTCTCCTGCAGGCGGCTCTTATACTGCCTCCGGCACAGGACGGCGGTGAGCTCCTCGTTGGCGGCCGCTAGGAAGGCGGGGAAGTGGAGGCACCGGGTGGAAAAGTGCTGGGGGAAGTCCCCCGGCTCCCCGCGGCCCCGGTCCGTCATGGCGGGCAGGGCGTCGTTGAGGGCATTGAAGGTGGTGGTGTAGTCCCGCTGCCAGCAGGCGTCCCGCAGGGCGCAGCGGCGGCACACCTTGTCCGCCGCCCGGTCAAAAATGGCGGACATGTCCCCGTCATTGGGGCCGGGGCGGCGGAAAGCGCCCTTCATGGTCTCGTAGAGCTCCCGGAAAGCACCGGCCGTCTCCCGCAGGCGTTCCCGCACATAGGCGGCGGCCCGGTCCCCGGTGTCATCCCCCCGCTCCTGGGAGAGGCGGGCGGCGGCCTTCCGCAGCAGCCGGTCCGGCAGCAGTAGGAAGAGGACCGAGGCGGAAAAGACCTCATAGAGGAGGGAGAGGCGGAGCCCGCCGTCCCAGGCCCACAGGACGGTGACGGCGTTGGAGAGGACGTAGGCCACGGCGCAGGCCGTCTTGCTCTGGCCTTTGAACACGCCGGTCATGAGCCCGGCGAAGCCATAGGCCACCGTGCAGGAAAAGACGCTCTCGCCGGCGGCCAGATCCATGCAGATGCCCGCGGCCACACCCACCGCCGCACCCACTCCCAGTCCCCCCTGGGAGGCGCACACCATCACCGCCAGGGCGGCGAGCACCCGCCCGGCGGAGAGGGACTCGCCCAGAAGCTGGAGCTGCGCCAGGGAGATGAGCACCGTCCCCCCCAGGATCAGCAGGCTGGTGAGCTGTCGGGGGGTGAGGCCCCCGTCCTCCCGGGGATTGGTCCAAGGGGAGAAGGCGATGCGGTAAAAGTAGACGCCCGCCGCCGTCAGCAGCAGCTCGGTGGCGAAAAAAATAACGGTGGGGGGCGCCCATCCCCCCTTGCCCAGATAGACAAAGCCGGTGGCCCCGCTGAGGAGGGCGCTCACCAGGGGCATGAACCAGCTTTTCCGGTAGAGCCTGATGTCGAAAAAGGCAAAGGATACCGAAAAAATGAGTATGGCCGCCGCTACGTACCGCAGACCCTCGGTCAGCCCCCGGAAGGACAGATAGCCCAGGCAGGCGCCTATCAGGGCGGCAAAGCCGTCCAGGCCTGAGCCCGAGCAGCCCACCATGCTCAGGCCGAAGGGGGCGTATCCCCCAAAGATCTCCGCTCCCGCGAGCACTGCCCCCAGGGAAAACCGGATGGCGCACTCCGCCCCCCGCACCAGCGCGGGCGCCCGGAGCACCACCCGGCCCGTCCGCGTCATCTCCTCCCGCAGCCGGGCCGCTTTTACCTTCAATGCTGTCTTCGCCGCCATGGACGATCTCCTCCTATGTATCTGGTTGTGGAGACAGTATAACCCATAATATGGAAATAACTGGTCGGAACATGGAGGAGAACTGAGGAAAGCCGGAGACTTGCCGGATGGAGTGGAGTATGGTATGATAACAGCAATCGCAACAATCGGAGGGACACCGTGGAGATAGGAACTGTAAAGGTGGCGTCCCGGCTGGCGCTGGCCCCCATGGCAGGTGTGACCGACCTGGGTTTCCGCACCGTCTGCCGGGCGCTGGGCTGCGGCTATACCGTCACCGAGATGGTGAGCGCCAAGGCGCTGTGCTATCAGGACAGGAAATCGGTTCCGCTGCTGAAGCTGGGGGAGGGAGAGCATCCCGCCGCCGCGCAGATCTTCGGCTCCGACCCCAAGTGTATGGAGGAGGCCGCCGCCATCGCGGGGGAGGTCTCCGGCGCGGAGATCATCGATATCAATATGGGCTGCCCAGTGCCCAAGGTGGCCAATTCCGGGGACGGCTCCGGCCTCATGCGGACGCCGGAACTGGCCGTCCGGGTGGCCGAGGCGGTGATCCGCGGCGCAGGCGGCCGGCCCGTCACGGTAAAAATGCGCCTGGGTTGGGACAAGGGCTCCATCAACTGTGTGGAGTTTGCCAGGGCTATGGAGGAGGCGGGCGTCTCCGCCGTGGCCGTCCACGGCCGGCCCCGCGCCCAGCAGTACGCGGGCACCGCCAACTGGGACCAGATCCGGGCGGTAAAGGAGGCCCTCTCCATCCCCGTTCTGGCAAACGGCGATGTGTTCTCGCCCAGGGATGCGGTGCGCATTTTGCAGTACACGGGGGCGGATGCCGCCATGATCGGGCGGGGCGCGTTCGGCAACCCCTGGCTCTTCCGGCAGGCGCGGGCCGCCCTGGAGGGGGAGGAGATCCCGCCCCTGCCGCCGCTTACGGAGCGGTGCGATACGGCCATGGAGCAGTTCCGCATCAACGCCCTCCACAAGGGGGAGAAGATCGCCTGCCTGGAGGCCCGGAAGCAGTACTGCTGGTATCTCAAGGGCGTGCCCTATGCCGGGTACTGGAAAGAGCGGATCTGCCATGTGGAGACCATGGCGGAGCTGGAGGAGATCACCCGGGGCATCAAGCGGGATTTAAATTAAAGGCGGAAAGGCAGAGGACCTGTATGCAGATCGGCGGGTCCCGGGGAAAGGCAGGTGAAGGGGATGCCAACCGAACAGGAGCTGGTGGCGCGGGCCAGGGAGGGCGACGAGCGGGCCTTTGAGCAGCTGGTGGCCGACAATGAAAAGCGGGTCTACAACCTGTGCCGGCGCCTGGCGGGGAACCCGGAGGACGGGGCTGAGCTGGCCCAGGAGGCATTCCTCAACGCCTGGCGGGGCCTGCCCCGGTTCCAGGGGGAGAGCTCCTTTGCCACCTGGATCTACCGGCTGGCCTCCAATGTCTGCATCGACTTTCTTAGAAAGGAGAAACGAAGGCGGAGCCTCTCCATGACCGTCTCCCTGGACGGGGAGGAGGGGGAGCGGCAGGCGGAGCTGCCCGACGAGCGGGACACGCCGGAGCGGCACCTGGAGCGGGCCGAGCTGCGGCGGGCTGTGGCCCGTGGGTTGGACCGGCTCTCCCCCGAGCACAGGCAGGCCCTGGTCCTGCGGGAGCTCCAGGGCCTCAGCTATGCCGAGATCGGCCGGGCCCTGGGGCTGGAGGAGGGGACCGTCAAGTCCCGCATCTCCCGGGCCCGGTTGGCCTTGCGCAAGGAAATGATTTCCCAGGGGAACTTTTTTGACGGGACGTCGTCTACAAAGTGAGAACCGGAGCGTACCGCTTCGTAAACATAGCGCAAAGAAAGAAGAGGATTGCTGTGGAATACACGATATTAGGGGAAAAGCGGGATATCGCGCTGGTCCATACCGACGAGGTGGTCCTGCGGGACGCGGCTTCGGCGCTGGAATTCATGATGTCGGCCCAATATGAGACCGGATGCCGAAAGCTGATTTTGCCCAAGGCCTGCGTGGCGGAGGCGTTTTTTTCCCTGCGTACGGGTCTGGCCGGGGAGATTTTGCAGAAGTTCGTCAATTATCAGATGAGGCTGGCCATTGTGGGAGAGTATGACCACTATACCAGCAAGCCGCTCCAAGACTTTATCCGGGAGAGCAACCGGGGCAGAGAGATCTGTTTTCTGCCCAGTGTGGAAGAGGCTGTGCGCAAGCTGACATAGCACAAGCGAGAGCCCGGGAAGGGTGGAAGAAAAGTGCCCTGCGGGGCGGTCCCAAATGTTGTGGAGAGAGGGGGGAGCCGGATGTGCACCTGTGAAAGAGCGCTGGAGCTCATCAGTATGGGACTGGACGGGGAATGGAAGGAGGAGGAGCGCCAAGAACTGGAGGAGCATCTGGCACACTGCGGGGACTGTCGGGCGCTGGCCCGGGAGTTGGAGGAGGCCCACGTCCTGCTCTCCGAGCTGGAGGAAGAGGAGGTACCGGAGGGCTTTCGGGCCGCGGTGATGGACCGTGTGCGGGCGGAAAAGACCGTCCCCTTCCCCCAACACACGCCTGCCGGGCGGCGGACACGGCCCTGGAAGCGGTGGGCCTCCCTGGCGGCGGTCTTTGCCGTGGTGCTGCTGGGGGCGCGGGCGCTGCCCAGCGTCCTGGGCGGCGGGAGCAGCGGCGCCTCTTCCGCCCCTGCCGCTGCGGATATGGCCGCACCCGCCGATGCCGCCCCAACGGAGGAAGGCGCGGCCGCCGGAGGCGCGCCGGCGATACAGAGCTTTTCAGCGCAGGCGCCCCAATCGGATGCCGCGGTACAGAAGAACGGCATCAGGGCCCCGGAGGTCCAGGACCGCAGCGTGGAACCCATACAGGAGGCTGCCCCGGCGGAGACCGAGGAGAACACTGGCGCAGAGCAGATCCCGTTGACCGAGGAGGAGCGGCGGACCCTCACCGAGACGTGCGCCGCCTGGCTCTCCACCTCCGGCTTGGAGCAGGCGGAGGAGATCGACACCTCCCGGATGTCCGCCGTACCCGCCGCGGAGGCGGATCTGGAGGCGGCGGTGTGGCTTCCTGAGGTCCGTGTGCCCGGAGACGGCTGCTGGAAGGTCACACTGGGCGGGAGCGAGGCCTGCGCCGTCCTTTTGTGGGACCCGGCGGCCGGGGCCGTCCTGGGGTGGCT
>NZ_JBCOAQ010000067.1:0-8121 GCF_040226735.1 Intestinimonas sp. RTP31139st1_F5_RTP31139_211217
TCGCCCTGGAAATGGGAATGAAGAAAGCCGGCCTTGGTTGGCTGGCTTTCTTCTTGTTTTCTGTATTACTATATTGCTATAAAGACAGAAATATAGTAAGATAGATATATAGATTTCTATAAAAATAGAATTGTAGAAATGGAGTGTGACAAATGATAGTAGCAGTAGCCAATCAGAAAGGTGGCGTTGGCAAGACCACCACGGCCCAGGCCCTTGCTGCAGGACTGGCGGAGAAAGGATACAAGGTGCTGGGTATTGACCTCGATCCCCAGGGGAACTTCTCTACGGCCTGCGGAGCGGAGAACTACAATGTCCTGACGGTCTATGAGGTGATGAAACGCGGCAGCGACGTCCGGGAGGCCATCCAGCACACGAAGGGCGGTTATGATGTGGTGCCGGCAAACATCATGCTGGCCGGAGCGGAGCAGGAGCTGTCCCAGACCGGGAAGGAGCACCGGCTGAAGGAGGCCGTGGCCCCAGTAGCCGGCGAGTATGACTTCATTGTGATCGACACGCCCCCCTCCCTGGGGGTGCTGACGGTGAACGCCTTTACCTGTGCCACAGATATTCTGATCCCCACCACGGCCGGGATCTTCGCCACGGCTGGGATCTCCCAGCTCAATGAGACAGTCACCAGCGTTCAGAAGTATTGTAATCCCGGCGTGAAGATCCGTGGCATCCTCTTTACCAAGTTTAATCCCAGGGCAAATATTAGCCGGCAGATCAAGGAGCTGGCGGAGCAGCTGAGCGAGTACATTTCGGCGCCGATCTACAAGACCTATATCCGCTCTGCGGTGGCCGTGGAGGAGGCCCAGGCGAACCGGGCCGATATATTTGACTATGCCGGGAAGTCTACTGTGGCCGACGATTACAGGGCCTTTATTAAAGAATTTCTGGAAGAGGTGAATGTGTGATGGCAGGAAAAGCAAAGTTCGATCAGGAGGCTGCATTCAGATCCATTATTGGAGCTGGCCGGGAGACGGGTGTAGTGGCTGCGGAGAAGCCGGCAGCAAGAGAGAAAAATAAAGAGCGTGTGCAGCGGTCATACTTTCTGGATCGTGACATAGATAGGGCGCTTAAACGAATGTCTCTGGAAGAAGATAAGAATCTTACAGAGACAGTAAATGAGATTTTGAGAAATGGTCTTGCTAAATATTTATGAAGAGGATTCGGAAGAATCTTCTTCTGAGAAGAGACCGGCATGGTTGCATAAGAGATTTACAAAATGAAGCCTGTACGAAAAAATGTGATGTTTTTTCCGGAAAAAGATTGCAAGAAACGTTTCTGTTATGTATAATAATAGTCAGAATAGCTTTTGGCCAACACTGTATATAGGAGGTGACACCATGTATCTATTTTTTGAAACGCAACCTGTCTTCATGAGGCGATATTGGTGCGGCTCCAATTTGTGGTTGGGGCGTATCAAGACTGTTTGGATTGGCGCGTAGGATTGGTTGCGATTTATAACCAGCCTTACGCGCCATTTTGTTTGTTAGGTGAAAATTATTATAGGTGTAAGAAGCTGTACACCTGTTGCTGAAGAAAGGAGTTGCTATTTAGATGAAAAAACTTATCTCTTTTGTATTGGCATTGGTCTTGAGCGTGGGAATCGTAAGTGCTCCCGCCTATGCTGCGTCACCTGAAGTTTCCGCTACTGGAAATGCTGCAGATACCAGTGATTTCATTGTGGCGGAATATTCTGTAGCTGAATCCTCCGAGGCATCCCTTTCCGATGATATGCAAAGGAGAATCCTGGCAAATACACCGACTAACGGTGACGGTCAAATTGACCACATTATTGTCTTGAATGCAGATTTAATGTTGCGGACCAGCTACACAAACCTCGAAGTTCCCGCAAACACAGCCATCTACTTCACGTCGGAATATTTAACTACCATTACAATGAGCGTCTCGTATATGCCCAGTAATCTTACTTTGTATTATGGAATCTCCAGATACAATAACGGTTCGGGCAATCATTGGGCAAACAGTGCGACAGGAGGAAGCGGAAGTGCAACAATCACTCCCGGAACAACGAGATCTTATTATCTCTACTTAGCAAACGGGAACAGTAAAGTGATGTATGTTGACGTGAACTATACTGCACTTGCTTCCATGAAACTCGGCTAAGGAGGCACCATGAGGACGGCTTTACTTAGTTTCGTTCTGGCGTTATCATGTTTTTTGAGTGGATTCGGGTTGGTTATTCCGGAGGAATGGGCAAAGACGGATCCTGAGTTTGATATTACTATTGATTCTCGGAAACAAGATCCTGGGTTTTTGATCCCATGGGGTGAGAAGGGCAACACACCGAGTATCGTTCCAATTCCAGATGATACCGAAGATATCACAATAGTTCCAATTCCGGATGATACAGAAGCGGACAATGATATCACGATTGTTCCAATAGAGCCTTAGCGCAGAGCGAAAAAACAGAAGAAGGAGGGATGCGGGCTGCAGCTCTCCTTCTTCTGTTTTGAGCAAATAACGGTTTATCCGTTTGCGCAATAGCGTGAACGGGTAAACCGTTATACGGTTAGTTTCCTGAATATGTTGACACGCCCTGGATAGTATGGTAAGATATTCTTGAACAGAAAAGGGCTGCTGATTGGCGGTGGAGTCAGAGAGAGCGGCCCAGCAGAAAGGCGGTGATGGATAGAACGGCTGCGGCTGGAGCTGGCTGCGGTCATCACAAAATATAAATTGCTCGTCTGGGCGAGGGTAAATAGTAATTAGGCCCAGAGCGTCTTGGCCGGGAGCTGCCGGCTGGGGGTTTAGCTGTATGCTAATCAGAAGCCATTTTAGGTCTGATGCGCCTATGTGGTGTGCGGGCTTGCCGTAGTAGCCTTTTGCGAATTGGAAAGCACACCTTGGACCCCATGTGAGTAATCTTTTTGAAAGCTTGGGTAAGTAAAACGCATCGTGTCCCTACCCATCCTACTGATAGTAGCCAGGATACTGTAGATCTCCTGGAGAGCCGCACCCTCTACAAAGGTGCCGACAGAACCCGAACTGCCGTAGATCTCAATAAATCGGGGCTGCACACATAAGCAGCTCAAAAAAGTGTAGGGAGAGATCCCAAACCCGTCACACATAAGACGTTAAAAAGTGTATTTGCCGATTGCCGAGTCTCCGAGGGGAGCTGACATGAGGCGGCTTTGCTTGAACGACTTGAATATATAGAATTGTAGATTACTATAAATCCACAAAACTTTATTTATATGAATATAGATTTATATTTGTGTAGGAAACTATATTTATAGATTTTCAAAACTGACGCCGAAAAGGAGGAGCCGGGTGGGAAGAAGAAATAAAGCGTATTCCAAGGATCTGCACCAGCAAGCCTATGACCGGCTCACGGGGATGCAAGCCTTTGGCGAGAGCAAGAAAGAGGCTACGGCTCATGGGGAGGAGAAGGATAAAATCTACTCTTTTAATACATACAAGAGCTACTGGAAACACACAAAGTATTTTATCAAGTACATCAAGGAGAACCACCCGGAATGTACTACGCTGAAAAGCGCAAAAAAGTATGTCAATGAGTGGCTGCAGGTCAGAGTAGACCAGGGCCTGTCCGCCTGGACGGTGCAGCTGGAGGCCAAGGCCATGGGGAAGCTGTACGGGATCTCGCCGGATGACGAAAACTATTTCAAGCCGCCCAAGCGGAACCGGGAGGACATCAAGCGGAGCCGCGGGGATCGGGTGCGGGATCGGCACTTCTCCAAGACCAACAACGACGAGCTGATTAAATTTTGCCGGGGGACTGGGCTGCGACGGAAGGAGCTGCAGGAGCTGCGGGGAAAAGACTTGGTTTCCAGAGAGCAGATCGAGACGGAGATCTCCCAGCTGGAGAGCGTCCCGGTGGAGCAGAGGGCGCCGAGCGTCATAAAGCGGCTTGAAATGCTCCAGGACGCCCGGATGTTCCCGGAGGGGTGGTTTATCCATGTTCGCAACGGAAAGGGGGGACGTGAGCGTTTAAGCCCGATTATCGGCAAAAATGCGGAGCAGATCATTGAGCGGATCGCCGGCACGCCGGCAGAGGAAAAGGTGTGGCAGCACGTCCATAACAGTGCTGATATTCATGGGTACCGGGGAGACTATGCCACGGCCATCTATAAGGCCCACGCCAGGGAGATCAAGGACATTCCCTATGACCGGGTGAACCGGGGGACGGGGAAGCGGTATCAGAGCCAGGTCTATACCTGCAGAAAGGACGAGGCCGGGAAAAAGCTGGACAAGGCGGCCATGCTGATCTGCAGCAAGGCCCTGGGCCATAACCGGATCAGCGTGGTGGCCGACAACTACATTCGGGGCCTGTAAGGAGGTACGCTGCCATGGGCGAGTTTGTAAAAAAGACAATGATGGGCTATAAGGAAGTTCCTGGCGGCCATTCTGATCCAGAGTGTACTCATGTGATTTTGACGGAGGCCGAATATGCCAAGCTGTTGCGGCAGCTGTCCGATGCGGAGCAGAAAGCCAGGATTACAAAGTCCGAGGCGGATAAAGAAATAAGAGAGGCTAAAAGAGAAGCCGACAGAAAGGCCCAGGAAGCCGCTCTGAAGGCCAACCAGGCGATAGAGGAATGGAGGGCGGCCCTGGAGGCAGAGCGGGCGGAGAGCGCCCACCAGCGCCACCTGAACGCTAATTTATTGCGAATCGCAAAAGAACGGGCTAATGCAGATCGAGGGCTGAAGCCTAAAAAGGAGCGGCCCGGGTATGTCGTAGTACATTCTGAAGAAAAAGAATACTCGTTTAGGGACGGAAGAAAGCGGCTGTATAAAGTAAAACTGTGGGAAACCATCATTCAGAGTCCGTATTCAGTAGAGTTTGCGGAATCGGTAGTAAGAAAGCAGATAGAAGATGAAATGTTCCCGGAGGGGAAAGAGTGGCTGATTGCCAAGATCGGCATAACTGGTAAATATAACGGCAGCTATGAAAAGATGCGGGAGGCCATGGAGCAGAATCCGGAGGATTCTTTTTATAGTGGAAATGTGGTGATAGCTCGGCAGCAACGGTTAAAACGGAATTTCCGATCTAAATATTGGGAAGTGGCAATCGTACATACTAAGCCGTTGGGAGACGTTCCAGAGGACTTAATGCCAGAAGTGAAGAAGCCTTCCAGGGGACTTGAAAAGCTCTCCTGGACAGGCTATAATAACAATCAAAAATAGGGAAATAAATATATTGATAATATATGCCGTGTGGACTGGCCATGGAGAGGCAGAAATAAGGTCGGAATTTTGGTTGTCGAAAAATAGGGAAATAAATATATTGATAATATATGCCCCCCTTTGCCTTTAGGCAAATTAAAAAATCTCTTAAATTTCTCTCTCGGATAGGGAGAAAGTCGGAGGGGAAAAGAGGGGTGGGCGGAGGCTGTGGGAATGTGGTAAACCCGTAGGGTTTTCCATCATTTCCATGGCCGGAGCCAGGGGGGAAAGGGGGAGGTGACTTTCTCTTTAAGCCGCCGTAGGCGGCGCTCTTTGGCTCCCCCTTTCCCCCCTTCCCGCCCGCAGGCGTTCCCCGCCGCAGCGGATTTTCTTTTTGCTACTTTTTCTTTTGGAGGTGAGAGTATGACCATGGATCAGCAGGCCGCCATGGAGCGGCTGCAGGATTTGTACCGGGAAAAGAATGAGTATTTGGAGGAGTTTTTGGAGTGGATCACGCCCTATGAGTTTTACCGGGAGGTCTTTCCGGTTGGCAGTTTTGAGCGGCGGGGCCATTTTGAGGATGCGAAGGGTAACGGAATTGCTGTGACAATCCCAAAAGGCAAGGCTGGGGCGGGCGGTGACGGTGTAACCGGGGTTGCTTTGGAAATTGAGGGTAACGGTAAGGCCAAACGCTATACTATTACCGACGAGCTGGCCGAGTTGGAACAGCTTCGGGATACGGATTTTACTATTATGTCTCCTATTTCCTACTTTGGCCGGCAGCGGAGTGGCAAGAATGCCAGATATCTCTATGCCTTGGCGTTTGATCTGGATGGGGTGGGGATGCCCCAGCTTCGGGATACGCTTCACCAGATGAATAAGGATATTCTGCCCAAGGCAACCTTTGTTGTAAACAGCGGGACGGGGCTTCACTTGTATTATGTCCTTCAGGAACCGATTCCTATGTACCCACACAACCAGAGATGCTTGAAGGAATTGAAATATTCGCTAACTCGGCAAATATGGAACAGGTACACATCTACCATCAAGGAGCCGCAGATACAGGGTATTTTGCAGGGGTTTCGGGTGGTCGGTTCCGGTTCCAAACTGGGGCGGGAGTATCCTGTGACGGCTTATCGGTTCGGCGGACCGGTGGAGCTGGAACGGCTGCTTGATTATATCCCGGACAGCAACGGGGAGCAGCAAAGGATTGAAGGGCTTATGAGAAAGAGCCGCCTGCCTCTGGCGGAGGCGAGAGAGAAGTATCCGGATTGGTATGAGCGGCGGATTGTGAAGAAGGAGCGACGGGGACGCTGGACGGTCAAGCGTGATCTTTACGACTGGTGGCTGCACAGGATCGGGGACGAGATCCGGGTGGGACATCGGTTCTATGGCATTATGACGCTGGCAATCTATGCTAAAAAGTGCGGGATTGATGAGGATGAGTTGCGCCGGGACGCTTTTGATCTGCTAAAGCCCTATGATGATATGAGTGTAGAGGATATAAACCGCTTCACAAAAGATGATGTGGTGTGCGCTCTGGAAATGTTCAATGAGGACTATGTGACATTTCCAAGGGACGATATAGGGAAACTCTCTGGCCTAACTATGCCCATAAATAAGCGGAATTGGCGTAAGCAGGCAGATCATTTAGAAATTGCCAGGGCAATTCGGGATATCGGTGTTCGACAGAAAGGAAAGAAGGATTGGCGGGAAGGAAACGGACGGCCTATTGGTAGCGGCACGGCCAAGGGCCGAGTATGCGAGTGGCGCCAGCAGCATCCGGAGGGCTGCAAGGCCGATTGTCACCGGGACACGGGACTTGACCCGAAGACAATTCGTAAGTGGTGGGATATGAAATAAGTAGTGCTTGCTTTAATTGGCTCGATATGGTACAATATATAGTACAAGATGTGGTGCATAATATGGAATGGAGGTGTGTACTATGATCGCAATTAACTTTTCGACTGCCCGTGGTCGCTTGAAGGATTTCTGCGACAGAGTGACGGACAGGGGAGAAACGGTAATTGTAACCAGAAAAGCCGAAAAAAATGTGGTGATCATCAGCGAGGAACGGTTTAATGAGCTGGAGAAGGCAGAGCGGAATGCTGCCTATCTTGGAAAGCTGGAAAGAGGTCTGGAGCAGGTGCGCGCCGGCTTTGGGATTGTGAAAACGATGGAGGAGCTGGAGGCGATGGCGGGCGATGGCACATAACATTACCTTTTCGCCTGACGCCTGGGCAGATTACCTGTACTGGCAGTCAGAGGATAAGAAAACGCTGAAGCGGATCAATAAGCTGCTCCAGGAGCTGCAGCGTGATGGGGCAGTGCAGGGCATAGGAAAAGCGGAGTTACTGCGGAAGATCAAAGGTATGAGTAAACGTATTGATGATACGAACCGACTTGTTTATACCGTTGAAAATGACAGCATCGTCGTTTTGTCCTGCCGGGGACACTATGAGGACTGATTGGAGGGAGAACTATGTCTCGAAAAGTCTTGCAGATCGGCTACGAGCCGGAGCGTGATCGATTGACTTGGGATGGATGGGACATTCATTGCGGCCAGGGTCTGGATGTGCTGCTCCCGGATCGGCTCGATGGCGGCACATGGCGGACCGTCTCCTTTGAGTACAATGACGATGGATGGTATATGCCTGGGCATCCTGGTGTGTCTCCAGTGGGCCTGTGGGCGCGAGAGAGAGCGGAGGGATGATATGAATTGCCGCTATACTGATGAATAGTTGAAGGAAGATGTGGAGCGTACCATCGGGATCAGAGCGAAGGATATTGAGAAGATTCAGTTCTGCGGCTTGTGGCATATTCGCTTTCGGGCCTTTGGAACGGACTTTTATTATTACCGTTCTGATTCTGATGATACAGTGCATTTAGTTGAATCGCCCTGGAAATGGGAATGAAGAAAGCCGGCCTTGGTTGGCTGGCTTTCTTCTTGTTTTCTGTATTACTATATTGC
>NZ_JBCOAQ010000068.1:0-7898 GCF_040226735.1 Intestinimonas sp. RTP31139st1_F5_RTP31139_211217
CGCGGGGCCGCTTTTCAAATGCGTTTATGGGTTTTGGGAATGGATCAGGCGTAGAGCTCCTGGAGCTTGACCAGATGCTCGTAACGGGCCTTGGCCAACGCCTCGTTCTCCTGGAAGAGCTTCTCGGCGCGCTCCGGGAAGGCGCGGGTCAGAGCGGAGTAGCGGGCCTCGTTCATGAGGAACTCCTGATAGCCGCCGGCGGGGGCCTTGGAGTCCAGGGTGAAGGGGCTCTTGCCCTCGGCCTTCAGAGCCGGGTTAAAGCGGAACATGTTCCAGTAGCCGCACTCGACGGCCTTCTTCATCTCGCTCTGGCAGTTGGTCATGCCGCCCTTGATGGAGTGCATCTCACAGGGGGCATAGCCGATGATGAGGGAGGGGCCGTGGTAGTTCTCGGCCTCGGTGATGGCCTTCAGGGTCTGGGCGGGATTGGCGCCCATGGCCACCTGGGCCACATACACATAACCGTAGCTCATGGCGATTTCGGCCAGGGACTTCTTGGGCATGGTCTTGCCGGCGGCGGCAAACTGGGCCACAGCGCCCACATTGGTGGACTTGGAGGCCTGACCGCCGGTGTTGGAGTACACCTCGGTATCAAAGACCATCACGTTCACGTCCTCGCCGGAGGCCAGCACATGGTCCAGACCGCCGAAGCCGATGTCGTAAGCCCAGCCGTCGCCGCCGAAGATCCAGATAGACTTCTTGGCGAGGAACTCCTTGTGGGCCAGGATCTCACGGGCCAGCTTGCAGGCGGCGCAGCCGCAGTCGCCCCGCTGGGAGACAATGGCCTCCAGGGCGGCCACATACTTCTTGGTGGCCTCAGCGTTGGCCACGCCGTCCGCCTTGGTATCCAGCCACTCCTGGCCGGCGGCCTTGATGTCCTCGTCGGCGTAGTCGATGGCGAGGAGAGCCTTGGTCTGCTCGGTCAGGCGGTCACGCAGGGCCTTCTGGCCATAGTAGAAGCCCAGACCGTGCTCGGCGTTGTCCTCAAAGAGGGAGTTGGCCCACGCGGGACCCTTGCCCTGCTTGTTGACGGTGTAGGGAGAGGTGGCGGCGGGACCGCCCCAGATGGAGGAGCAGCCGGTGGCGTTGGAGATGTACATCCGGTCGCCGCAGACCTGGGTGATGAGACGGGCGTAGCTGGTCTCGGCGCAGCCAGCGCAGGAGCCGGAGAACTCCAGCAGGGGCTGCTTGAACTGGCTGCCCTTGACGGAGGTGGTGTCGGCTACGTCGTCCTTGTCGGCGACTTTGGCGACCATGTAATCAAAGACAGGCTGCTGCTCGGCCTGGGACTCCTGGGGAACCATCTCCAGGGCCTTCACCGGGCACACGCCCACGCAGACGCCACAGCCCATGCAGTCCAGGGGACTCACGGCGATGGAGAACTTGTACACGCCCTTGCCCTTGCCGGCCTTGAAGTCCACGATCTTGGCGGCCTCGGGGGCGTTCTTGGCCTCCTCGTCGGTCAGCGCGTAGGGACGGATGGTGGCGTGGGGGCAGACATAGGAGCACTGGTTGCACTGGATGCACTTGTCGGCGTTCCAGGTGGGGACCATGACGGCCACACCGCGCTTCTCATAGGCGGCGGCGCCCTGCTCGAAGGTGCCGTCCACGTGGTCGGAGAAGGCGGAGACGGGGAGGCTGTCGCCGTCCATGCGGCCCACAGGCTCCATGATCTCGGTGACCATCTTCACGGTGGAGTCACGGCCCTCCAGCTTCTCCTCCTTCACCTCGTCGGCGGCGGTGGCCCAGGAGGCGGGGACGTTGAACTTCTTGAAGGCGGTGGCGCCGGTATCGATGGCCTTATGGTTCATATCCACCACGTCCTGACCCTTCTTCAGGTAGGAGTGGGTGGCGGCGTCCTTCATGTAGCCGATGGCCTCGTCCTGGGGCATGACATTGGCCAGGGCGAAGAAGGCGGACTGGAGGATGGTGTTGGTGCGCTTGCCCATGCCGATCTTGGCGGCCAGGTCAATGGCGTCGATGGTGTAGACGTTGATGTGGTGCTCGGCGATGTAGCGCTTGGCCACGGCGGGCATGTGCTTGTCGAGCTCCTCATCGCTCCACTGGCAGTTGATGAGGAAGGTGCCGCCGTCCTTGACGTCGCGGACCATGGGGAAGCCCTTGATGATGTAGGCGGGCACGTGGCAGGCCACAAAGTCGGCCTTGTTGATGTAGTAGGGGCTCTTGATGGGCTTGTCGCCAAAGCGCAGGTGGCTGATGGTCACGCCGCCGGTCTTCTTGGAGTCGTACTGGAAGTACGCCTGCACATACTTGTCGGTGTGGTCGCCGATGATCTTGATGGAGTTTTTGTTGGCGCCCACGGTGCCGTCGCCGCCCAGGCCCCAGAACTTGCACTCGATGGTGCCGGCCGCCGCGGTGTTGGGGCAGTCGTGCTCAGGCAGGGAGAGGTTGGTGACGTCGTCCACGATGCCGATGGTGAACTCGTGCTTGGGCGCGTCCTTGGCCAGGTCCTCGTAGACGGCGAAGACGCTGCGGGGAGGCGTATCTTTGGAGCCCAGGCCGTAGCGACCGCCGGTGATGACGGCCTGACGGCCGGCGTTGGCAAAGGCGGTGATCACGTCCATGTAGAGGGGCTCGCCCTGAGAGCCGGGCTCCTTGGTGCGGTCCAGGACGGCGATCTTCTTGGCGGTCTCCGGGATGGCGGCCAGGAGCTTGTCGGCGCGGAAGGGGCGGTACAGGCGGACCTTCACGAGGCCGACCTTCTCACCATGGGCGTTGAGGTAGTCGATGACCTCCTCGGCCACGTCGCAGATGGAGCCCATGGCGATGATGACGCGGTCGGCGTCGGGCGCGCCGTAGTAGTTGAAGAGCTGGTAGTTGGTCCCCAGCTTGGCGTTGACCTTGCCCATGTACTCCTCCACGATCTCGGGGACGGCTTCGTAGTACTGGTTGCAGGCCTCGCGGTGCTGGAAGAAGATATCGCCGTTCTCGTGGGAGCCGCGCATGGTGGGGTGCTCGGGGTTCAGGGCGCGGGCGCGGAAGGCCTCGATGGCGTCCATGTCCACCATGTCCTTCAGATCCTCGTAGTCCCAGATGTCGATCTTCTGGATCTCATGGGAGGTGCGGAAGCCGTCAAAGAAGTTGAGGAAGGGGACGCGGCCCTTGATGGCGGCCAGATGGGCCACTGCGCCCAGGTCCATGACCTCCTGGGGGTTGGTCTCGGCCAGCATGGCAAAGCCGGTCTGGCGGCAGGCCATAACGTCGGAATGGTCGCCGAAGATGTTCAGGCTCTGGGTGGCCACGGTCCGAGCGGAGACGTGGAACACCGCGGGCAGCAGCTCGGCGGCGATCTTATACATGTTGGGGATCATCAGCAGCAGACCCTGGGAGGCGGTATAGGTGGTGGTCAGGGCGCCGGCGTTCAGTGAGCCGTGCACGGTGCCTGCGGCGCCGGCCTCGGACTGCATCTCGATGACCCGGACGGGATCTCCGAAAATGTTCTTGCGGCCTGCGGCGGCCCACTGGTCCACATTATCGGCCATGGGGCTGGAGGGGGTGATGGGGTAGATACCGGCAACCTCCGTGAACGCATAGGAGACATGCGCCGCGGCGGTGTTGCCGTCCATGGACTTCTTTTTCCTTGCCATGCTTTGTTTCCTCCTTATTTAAATGGATACAACTCCATTTTTTCGCCCTTTATAGTATCACTCCTCGCTTCATTTGTAAACCGCATCTTACTTCCAACGAAGATTTTCGGCGATGAGACCAAAATTGGCCCCTCCAATTTGGCGAAACGGAAAAAATGACGAAGTTCTAAACTTGAAAACCCCTGCAAAATAGGGTATAGTTAAGAGAAATGTTCCGGAAAGAGGGGCGGGCCATGCTGTGCAAACTCAATTCCTTGGGACTCCACGGCGTCACAGGGTATCTGGTCGCCGCGGAGTGCGATCTCTCCGGGGGGCTGCCCAATTTCGACATTGTGGGCCTGCCCGACGCGGCGGTGCGGGAGGCCCGGGAGCGGGTGCGCGCGGCGGTGAAAAATTGCGGGTTTACCTTTCCGGTCTCCCGCATCACCGTTAATCTGGCCCCAGCGGACCGGAAAAAGGCGGGCACGGTCTATGACCTGCCCATTCTGGTGGGGATCCTGTGCGCGGGGGGCCAGCTCCCCGCCCCGCCGGCGGATGCGGCCTTTGTGGGGGAGCTCTCCCTCTCGGGGGAGGTGCGGCCGGTGGCGGGGATGCTGCCCATGGCGCTGGCGGCCCGAGCGGCGGGGCTCCGCACCCTCTTCGTGCCGGCCGACTCGGCGCCGGAGGCTACGCTGGCCGGGGGCATGACGGTCTATCCGGTGGAGGATGTGCAGGCCCTGACGGCCCATCTCCGGGGAGAGCGTCCACTCCCGCCCGCTCCGGTCTGGAGGCCGGCGCCGGAGAACGGGGACGCGCCGGATTGTGCCGACGTCAAGGGCCAGGAGCAGGTGAAACGCTGCCTGGAGAGCGCCGCTGCGGGCGGACACAACCTGGCCATGGTGGGGCCGCCCGGCTCAGGCAAGAGTATGCTGGCCCGGCGCCTGCCCTCCATTCTGCCGGATATGACCCGGCGAGAGGCCCTGGAGGCCACCGCGGTCCACTCGGTGATGGGGCTTACGGGGAGAGAACGGCCCATGCTGACCCTGCGGCCCTTCCGTGCGCCCCACCACACCATCTCCGCCATGGGGATGGCGGGGGGCGGCGCGCCTGCGCCCCGGCCGGGGGAGATCTCCCTGGCCCACAACGGCGTCCTCTTTCTGGACGAGCTGCCGGAGTTTCACAAGGACGTGCTGGAGGCCCTGCGCCAGCCGCTGGAGGACGGGCGGGTCCAGATCTCCCGGGCCTCCGGGACCGAGGTGTTTCCCAGCCGCTTCATGCTGGTATGCGCCATGAATCCCTGTAAGTGCGGCTGGTACGGCCACCCCTCCGGGCGCTGCCGCTGCTCGCCGGGAGAGGTGGAAAAATACCTGGGCAAGCTGTCCGGCCCCCTGCTGGACCGCATCGACCTGTATGTGGAGGTGCCTCCCCTGGAATACGAGGCCCTCTCCCGAAAGAGCGCCGGGGAGTCCTCGGCGGAGATCAAGCGCCGGGTGGACGCCGCCCGGCGCAGGCAGACCGAGCGCTTCGGACCCGACGGCCCGGACTGTAACGCCCGTATGGGGCCTGCCGAGCTGGAGCGCTGCTGCGCCCTGGACGGGGACTGCCGGGCCGTGATGAAGGGTGCCTATGAGCGCATGGGCCTGACCGCACGGAGCTATGACCGCATCCTGCGGGTGGCCCGGACCATCGCGGACCTGGAGGGGAGCCCCGGCATCCGGGTCCACCACCTGGCCGAGGCCATCCAATACCGGGAGAGCGGCTATTTGCGGCGGTGACAGGGCATCGCCCGTCCCCGCCCGCCATCCGAAAGGAGTCAGACAAAATCTATGACCGAAATGATCCTGCTCAAGCTGGGCGAGCTGGTGCTCAAGGGCGCCAACCGCCACACCTTTGAGGACAAGCTCAAGTCCAACATCGCCCGGCGGCTGCGCCCGCTGGGCAAGTTCCGGGTGTACACCCGCCAGTCCACCACCTATGTGGAGCCCCTCAGCGACACCTGCGACATGGACGCGGCCTACGAGGCCATGAAGCACGTGTTCGGTGTGGTGGGGATCTCCCGGGCCAAAGCCTGTGAAAAGACCCGGGAGGCTATGCTGGAGACCGCCCGGAGCTATCTGGGGGACAAGCTCTCCGCCGCACATACGTTCAAGGTGGAGTCCAAGCGGGCGGACAAGTCCTTCCCCATGACCTCCATCGCCCTGTCCCAGTGGGTGGGCGGGGAGCTGGACGACCTCTATCCCAACCTGCAGGTGGACGTCCACCAGCCGGAGCTCACCGTCCACCTGGAGGTGCGGGATTACGCCGCCTTCGTCCATGCCGACCCGGAGCCGGGGGCGGGCGGCCTGCCGGTGGGGACCAGCGGGCGGGCGCTCAGTCTGCTCTCCGGCGGCATTGACTCCCCGGTGGCCTCCTGGATGATGGCCAAGCGGGGTGTGGCCCTGGAGATGGTCCACTTTTACTCCTACCCCTACACCTCCCCCGAGGCCAGGGAGAAGGTGCTGGAGCTGGCCAAGCTGCTCACCCCCTGGTGCGGACGCCTTACGGTCCATGTGGTGCCCTTCACCCACATCCAGGAGGAGCTGCGCCGCTCCTGTCCGGAGGACTACTTCACCCTCCTCATGCGCCGGTTCATGATGCGCATCGCGGAGGGGGTGGCCCGGCGCACGGGCTGCCGCGCCGTGGTCACCGGCGAGTCCCTGGGACAGGTGGCCTCCCAGACCATGGACGCCATGGCCGTCACCGGGGCCGTCACCGCGCTTCCCATCTTCCGGCCCCTGGTGGGGATGGACAAGGAGGAGGCGGTCCGCATCGCGCGGAAGATCGGCACCTTCGAGACCTCCATCCTGCCCTATGAGGACTGCTGCACCGTGTTCACGCCCCGCCATCCCCGCACCCGGCCCCGGCTGGAGGATGTGGAGGCCATCGAGGAGCCCCTGGATATGGAGGGTCTGGTAAAAGAGGCCCTGGAGGGCATCGAGCGGGTCCAGGTGGGCGGCTGAGAAAAATCTGCGGGAAGCCAGGAAGAAGGAAACGCATATGTCTCATATCGCGGAACTCATCGCCGTGGGCACCGAACTGCTCCTCGGCAATATCGCCAATACAGACGCCCAGATGATCTCCCAGGGCCTTTCGGAGCTGGGCATCCACGTCTACTACCACACGGTGGTGGGGGACAATCCCGCCCGGCTCCGCTCCGCTGTGGAGATCGCCCGGCGGCGGGCCGACATCCTCATCACCACCGGCGGCTTGGGGCCCACCTGCGACGACCTCACCAAGCAGACTCTGGCCCAGGTCTTCGGGCGGGAGCTGGTCTTTGACGAGCCCTCGGCCCAGCGCATCCGCAGCTACTTCCAGCGCCTCCACCCCGACAGGCCCATGACGGAGAACAACCTCCAGCAGGCCATGCTGCCGGAGGGCTGCACCATCTTTGCAAACGACTGGGGCACCGCCCCCGGCTGCGCCTTTGAGGCGGAGGGGGTACGGGTCATCATGCTCCCCGGCCCCCCCAGGGAGTGCCGGGCCATGTTCACCCACCGGGCCCTGCCCTACCTCAGGGCGCTGGCCGACGGCACCATCGTATCCCGAACGCTGAAGATATTCGGGATGGGGGAGTCCTCGGTGGAGGCCCTGCTGCGGGAGCGCATGAACGCCATGACGAACCCCACCCTGGCACCCTACGCCAAGGAGGGGGAGATGGAGCTGCGCATCACCGCCAAGGCCCCCACCGAGGCCGAGGCCCGGGACCTCATCGCCCCGGTGGAGGAGGAGCTGCGGGACCTGCTGGGAGACGTGATCTACGGCGCGGACGTAAAGAGTCTGGAGGAGGTGGCCTTCGCCCTGATGGAGGCCCAGGGCCTCACCTTCGGCACGGCGGAGTCCTGCACCGGGGGCCTGGTGGCCAAGC
Source organism: Intestinimonas sp. RTP31139st1_F5_RTP31139_211217 (assembly GCF_040226735.1). Lineage (NCBI taxonomy): Bacteria > Bacillati > Bacillota > Clostridia > Eubacteriales > Intestinimonas > Intestinimonas sp. RTP31139st1_F5_RTP31139_211217. The sequence goes on from NZ_JBCOAQ010000068.1 coordinate 7,492, forward strand.
GCATGACGGATCTACCGGGCGCCTCCGCCGTCCTGAAGGGCGGCGTGGTGAGCTATACCGACGAGGTAAAGCACAATGTGCTGGGCGTACCACAGGCGCTGCTGGATCAATACGGGGCCGTGTCCCCCCAGGTGGCCGAGGCCATGGCCCGGGGCACCCGCAGGGTACTGGGGTGCGATCTGGCCGTCTCCACCACCGGCGTGGCCGGGCCGGACCCGGACGACCGGGGGAACCCCGTGGGACTGGTATATGTGGCCCTGGCCGGCGCGGAGTTCTGCCATGTGCAGGAGCTCCATCTGGGAAGGGGGCGCGCAATGGTGCGCAGCCGGGCCTCCCTCCACGCCCTCGATCTGGTGAGGCGGTATCTCACCGGCCGGCCGTGGGCGGAATGACGGCGGAGGCGGGGG
>NZ_JBCOAQ010000069.1:0-6795 GCF_040226735.1 Intestinimonas sp. RTP31139st1_F5_RTP31139_211217
AGAAGGACGGCGACGACACCATCTATGTGGTTGAGGCCTATGTGAACGATGAGTACGTGGCTGAGCTGGAGCTGGACGGCTACGCCAAGGTCGACGGGAAGCTTCCCGCGATCACCCGCGGCTACTACGCCGGTGTGAGCACCAGCGGCGGCAACACCGTTGATTGGGACGACATCAAGAATGCTACTCCCGACGCCGGCAGCGCCGTGACCGATTTCGGCGACGGCATCATCAGCAGCGAGACAACCTCTGCCCTGACCTACGATAAGGACACCATCGTCATCATCGTGGACGGCACCAAGCACGTTGAAGGCGGCGACATCGATGAGATCGTCTATGTTGAAGACGACACCGACGCCAGCTCCAAGGTGGTCCTGGTCGAGGGTACCGGCAGTGACGAGGGTCACGCCGACTACGTGTTCATCATCCGCTAAGGATTAGACACACCGCAATCACTAAAAAACAAGTGTTTTTCGTCCCCCATCCAGTACTGGATGGGGGACGTTTTTTGGTGTGCGAAGACACAGCAAAAAGGCCGTTGTACCGCCTGCGGCGGGTACGGCCATGGACCACAAGCGCATGGGCTGGGGGACTGCCCATATGCGCAAAAGCTTCCGGTGACGTCCGTCTCACCCGCCATCCTAGTGTGTCCCGGGCACAGGAAGCTTTATACCTGAAAGAGCGGTAAAAAAAGAGAGAGGCCGACTTGCGCTGACCTCTCTGCATTCTTTTGCCCGGCTACGTGCGGACGGAGCCGCTGGGCTCCTGTGTCTCGGCGGGGACGATGAGGCCGTAGGCCTCCAGCACCTGAGGCAGTACCGCCTCCAAGCGACGGGCCTCGCCGGGGGAATCCATCAGGAGCGTGACCGCCTTCTGGAAAGCGGCACGGTCGTCGTAGGGATATAAAAGACCGCAGCCGTCACCCAACAGATCCCGGTGGCCTTTTACATCGCTGGCCACCACCGGCAGACCGGCGTGCATGGCCTCCATGATATTGAAGGGAAGCCCCTCGCTGCGGCTGGAGGACACGGCGCAGTCCGCCGCCCGGTAACAGAGGGAGGGATCCCCGAGCTGACCGGGAAAGCGCACCCGCTCCGCCAACCCCAGCTCCTCCGCCAGAGCCTGGCAGGCCCCGCGCTCCGCACCCTCTCCAGGGAGCAGGAGCATGGCCCGCTCCGGCAGGCCGCGGAGGGCCTGGATGAGAAAAGCTTGATGCTTCCGCCGGGAGAATTCCGCGGCGTAGACCATCAAAAAGGCGGTGTCGGGGATACCCAGTTCCCGGCGGTATGTCCGCCCATCCGTCTCGCTGACCGCGTCCAGCCGCCCATAGGGGACCCCCATGCCCGGGATAAAGCCAATCTCGCCGCCCAAGCGGTAGCGCCGGGCCAGCGCCTCGTCGGCGCGGTTCATGACCAGCACCAGATCTGTGCAGGGGGCGGTGAGCCGTTCGGCGGCCAGAAGGATTTGCCGCTTGGGGGCGGTCGTGTCGTCGTCGAAGAGATAGCCGTGGACCGTATTGATGACGCGGGGGCGGTCCTTCCGCCCCAGAAGGGGCAGCCGGGTGAAAAAGGCCGCCAGGGAGGTATGGGTGATGACCAGATCATAGGCCTCACACTTCATCAATTCCCCCAGGCGGCGGGCACACCCCAGGTTTTCCGGCGCGGTCATCCGCTTTGCAAAGGGGACGTCCACCACGCGGTCGGCTTCGGGAAGCGCCATGGCCGTTCCGCCGCAGGCCACATGCACGGTCCATCCCGCCTCCCGGAAGGCGCGCAGATAGGGTAGGTGAAAATTGGCGATATGGGAGTATGTAGAGGCGGTATAGAGCAGCTTGCCGGGCATGGGTGCACCTCCTAACGGCTTTGTTTCAAATAAGGGAAGCTGTGCCCAGCCTCCGATAAAAGAAGTAACCCCACTTTTCAAGTTATTTGATTATAGTATATCTTTTTTTCAGATGCAAGAGCGCAGGCCCTGTTTGGACATAGGAAATATGACCAAACAGGGCCTGCGTCTGCGCTTCATTCGACTGAAAATACCGCTGCTTTCCCGGTAAAAACGTGCGGGAAAGCAGCGATATTCCGAATTTCCGTTATGTCAGGCCCAGCAGCGCCGCGGCGTCGGCCCCGGTAGCCCCGGTAGCCTTCACCGCTTGGATACGCTCCAGGAAAGCCAGATTGTCACCGGTCAGGGTGACAGGCTCCATCCTGTCGGCATTGTAGTCGTGCATCATCTGCTCGGTCTGGAGGACCTGATCGGCGAACCACTGGATGTCGTCCAGGACCCCCTCGGGGTCGCTGCGAAGGGCCTCTTCATAGAGGGAGAATTCCTCCTGCCATGTCCTGGACACGGAGGCTTTTTGAGGGATGCCCTCCCGGGAGGCGGTGAAGAGCTCCTCATACCGCCCCTGGGGCAGATAGACGTACCGTTCCAGGCTGAAGTTGATGGAGTGGACCCGCAGCTTGCGGCAGTCCTGGGCATAGCTTGCAGCGGTCTGGGCGAATTCCTCCACGGGAGAGCTGGCGGCGTTGACGGCCATATCCAGCTTGTATTGGGCCCAGCCGTAGCGGTCGCGGCGGGCCAGATTGGTCATGCTGTAGGCGTCCTGAATCCGGGTGCCGGCCTGGATCTCGGCGTAAGCCCGCTCCGCAGTGAGATTTCCGTAGAGCAGCCAGGCGAACACGACAGAAAAGAGACACAAGAGGGCCGAAGAGGCCAGCGCGGCGGTTTTGGAGGTCAGTCTGGTCACAGGGCGGCCAAAGCAGACGGCGATCATGGACAGGACCAGCAGGGCCATGGTCTGATACTGTCCCAGGGACCACACCGCCTCCGCGGCGGCATGGAGCGCCGCCATGGCCAGGCAGGCACAGAGCGCCGGAAGCAGTGCGTCTTCCTCCCCCTCCCGCCGCCGCTTCCAGAGGGTGACGGCGGCGGAGCCCAGAATGGCCAGAAAAGCCAGCAGGCCCGGAATGCCCATCTCGGCCAGGACCTGGATATAGTGGTTGTGGACGTATTTGCTCTCATAGTAAAAGCTCTGTACGCTGGTGACCAACCCCTCCACACTGCCGAGCCCGTTTCCGATGACGGGGCTCTGGGCATAGATGCGCAGGCCATCCCGGAAGAACTCCGTGCGCTGGATGGCGTTCTGATTGGCCCACAGACCCTGGAGGCGGTTGGCGGCAAAGCCGGGCAGCAGGCGATAGCCCAGCTTGACGGAGGGGCCGCCCGAGAGGGACAGCCGCTCCAGCGCCGCGCCGTCCTGGGCGGAGAGATCGAGGTAGACCACGGTGGAATCCTCCGGCACGGTGAAGGCCGCGCCGTCCAGCGGCCCGCTGTAGAGGACCGTGCTGGTGTGCATGATGGTTTCGGTCTTGTTCTGGCTCTCCACTGTGAGCTGGACCCCGCCGCTCCAGTCGCCCTCCAGCGTGTAGTCCCCGGGGGCGGGATACACCGAGCGGCGGAGGGTCTCTCCGGGGGTGAGGGCGTAGCCCCCGGTGACGTTGAAGGCCAGCACCGCGTAGACACACAGCAGCCCGGCCAGCCCGGCCACCACCAGACCGGCGGTCCGGCCATGGGCGGAGAGACGCTGGGAGAGGGGCAGGCCCACGAATTCGTGGAGCGCCCACAGGAGCACGCCGCCCAGCAGCGCCGCGCAGACCGGCAGCGCCGCCATGGCCCCAGTCTTTCCCAGACCGGCAAAGGAGAGAAAGGCCATCAGGAGGGCTGCGACGGCTGTCTCCACCATCAGGAGGAAGAGCGAGAAGCGGAGCCCCTTCCGTTCAGCCAGAAGATAGAAGAGCACCGCGACCGCAAACATGCCGATGGCGCCCATGCTGAAGGCCAGCAGGAAGCTGAGGGAGTTGACGAAAAGGAGCATACAGCCGCCCAGCCGGGTCCGGCGGGAGCCCGCCGTGCGGACCAGATAGAGGGCGAGAAAAACGCCCAGCGCCAGGAAGCCGGCCAGAACATTGGCGTTGCCGAAGATGCCGGTGACGCGGATACCGGACTCGTAGCCCGTGCTGAGGCTGGCATAATAGCATCCCAGGGCCCCGTCCATCACCCGGATAAAGGCGGAGGAGAGCAGCTTGAGAGAGGAGCCGTCTATGCTGATGAGGCCGAAGACGGCGCTGACGGCGGAGGCCATGGCGGCCAGATACCGCGCCTCGCCCCGGCGTGCCCGGAGCAGCACCACACAGAACACACAGAAGGCGCAGAGGATCTTACCGAACTCCCCGGCGGCAAAGCTGCCGAACCGGGAATAGAGCCCGGCCGCGCTGTTGAGGAGGAGGTAGGCGAACACCGCCAGCACAGGGATCGAAAGACGGTGGCGCAGGCTCCACTGGGGCATTCTGCCGAAGACGCAGGCAATGAGGACCAGAGACATCCCCACCGCGGCGGCCCGGTCGTTCCCTCCGGCCTGGAGGGCGATCACCAAGAAGAGCAGCACCCCCAGAATGGCATAGCGCAAAGGGGCGCTCCAGCCGATACGGAGAGGCGGCTCAGGGTCTGCGGGAGGGCGCCCGGGCGCGGGGGACGGCCTGACCGGTGCGGTCCGGGCCTCCCCACCGCCGGGGGCGGCGGCTTCCGTACCCGGCGCCGCAGGGGAAACGTCCGGTCTCTTCCGGGACGCCTTGGTCTGTTTTTTTGACATGGTTCTACGCTCCTTGTATCAGTTCAGCTTTTCGCTGTTGATGAGCCCTTTGAAGAGGGTCATGAACAGGATCTTGATATCAAAAAAGAGGGTCCAATGCTCGATATAGTAGATGTCGCACTCGATCCGGCCGCAGATCGAGGTGTCGCCCCGGAATCCGTTGACCTGTGCCCAGCCGGTGATGCCCGGGCGGACCTGGTGCTTGACCATATAGAGCGGGATCTCCTCCTTAAATTGTTCCACGTAAAAGGGGACTTCGGGCCGCGGCCCCACCAAGCTCATATCGCCTTTGAGCACATTGAAGAGCTGGGGCAGCTCATCGATGGAGCACTTACGGATCAAGGCGCCGAATTTGGTCTTGCGGTCGTCGTGGTCCCGGCTCCAGCCTGTGTCCTGGCCGCCGTTCACCCGCATGGATCGGAATTTGTACATGGAAAAGGGCTTTTTATCCCGCCCGATCCGCTCCTGGCGGAAGATGACGGGGCCGGGAGAGGAGAGCTTGACCCCGATGGCCGCGAAGAGCATCACCGGGGAGGTGAGAACGATGAGAAGCAGTGAGCCCACCAGGTCCATGCACCGCTTGAGAAAGGCGTTGCCCCAGTTGTCCAGGGGGATACGCCGGATATTCATGAGAGGGAGGCCGTCCAGGTCGTCGAACTGAGGGTTGGAGGGCATATATTCGGCGTAGAACGGGATCATGGAGAGCTTGACGCCCGCCTTTTCACAGGCGGAGATGATGGCCGGGGTCTGGCTGAATTCTTCCGCGGGGATGGCGGACACCACCTCGTCCGGACGGTACCGCTCCAGGACGCGGTCCAGATCGGCGTACCCGCCCAGCCGGTCCAGGCCCTTCCAGCCGGTCCGGTCAGAGACATAGCCCATCGGATGGTAACCCAGCTCCTTGTCGGCGCGGATCTTGTCCAGATAGCGCCGGGCCATGGGGCCCGCCCCCACGATGAGCACATGCTTGAGGTTGTAGCCCTTCTGGCGGTAATACCGCAGGAGATAGCGCAGAAAAAAGCGCTTGGTTCCCAAGAGAGCGGTGTTCAGCAGGAAGAAAAAGACCAGCGTCCAGCGGGAGAAGTGGACCTCCTTGAACATGAAGAGAAAGGTCTGCAAAAGGGCCATGTCCAGCACATTGGCGGTGCAGAGCCGCCCCAGCTCCTGATAGAGCCTTTTTTTGCGGAAGGACTCGTAAAGGCCAAAGGAGGCGTATGTGAAGAGGTGGATGGGGACCAGGGCGAGGCCCAGATAGACATAGTGGGAAAAGGGGACGGAGATCTCGCCGCCGGGCAGCAGAAAAAAACGCACCCAGAAGGCCAGAAGGAGGGTGAATAAAACCGACACCCCATCTGTGATCACATTGAACTGATTCAGCAGCCGCTGATTTTCCTTGATCATGGCTTTCTCCCACATTCACCCGTATTCTACAGTATTTTATCCCGAATGGCCCGCCATGTCAATGAAGGACCGGTCGGAAGGCTCCATTTCGCCGCGGCGGACGGAGAAAGCTGCCGGACATGCCGCTGGTTTTAGGTTTCCTGAATTTAGAAGTAGTTTATCTTTTATAGATAAAATAATTTATGAATAAACATTACACTTGCAGCAGCGGCATGATAAAAAGCTCTGGCTGTCAGATGAAGGCAAAAAACGTCCCCCATCCAGTATTGGATGGGGGACGAAAAACAACTGTTTTTAGGGGGTGAGCGAAACGCCTCAGCGGATGATGAAGATATAATCGGCGTGAGCGTCATCGTCGTCGGGAACCAGGACCACCACATCGCTGGCGTCCTCGTCGTCCTCCACGTACACGATCTCGTCAATGCTGCCGCCGTCCACCTGAGAGGTGCCGTCCACGATGATGACAATGGTGTCGTCGTCGTAGGTCAGGGCATCGGGGTGACTGTTGCTGGCAATGATGCCGTTGCCGAAGTCGATCACGGCGCTGCCGGCGTCGTAGTCGCCGTCTTCATAGGCATTGGTAAGGTCGCCCCAGTCCACGGTGGTGCCGCCGCTGGTGTTCACATCCTTGTAGTAGCCGCGGTGAATGGTCTCGCCCTTGGTGTAGTTGTCCAGCTCCAGCTCAGCCACGTACTCATCGTTCACATAGGCCTCAACCACATAGATGGTGTCGTCGCCGTCCTTCT
>NZ_JBCOAQ010000070.1:0-6132 GCF_040226735.1 Intestinimonas sp. RTP31139st1_F5_RTP31139_211217
ACGTTGACGTGGGAGGCCGCCGTTTTATTGTTACAGACGTGCCAGCTTGGCGTTGAGCTTGGAATAGACGCGGGCCCGGAACCAGGGTTCGGAGGAGGCCTCCACGGCCTCCTCCCTGCCAAACCAGGCCACCGCACTGTTTTCGTCGGGTTTTACCGCCAGAAGTTCGTGCTCGTCGGCCTCCAAGAGATAGGTGAGGTTCAGATGAAGGTGAGAGGGGACATACCTCCCGCGCTTCTCATGGCCGTCCACCGTCAGGATTTCCAGGGAAAAGAGCGCCTCCGACACCGGCGCCACCCGGGCCAGTCCGCTCTCTTCCCGTACCTCCCGCATCGCCACGGCCAGCAGATCCCGCTCTCCGTCCGCATGTCCGCCCAGCCAGGACCAGGAATCGTAAATATTGTGATAGGCCATCAACACCCGCTCTCTGTCCCCGTTCACCACCCAGGCCGAAGCGGTCAGATGGGCGGCCTCATTCTCCCGGGTCCACAGGTCTTGGCCGGTGCGCAGTAATCCCATCAAAACCGCCCGGTCCCGCGCCTCCTGCTCGTTGAAGGGGGCATAGCGCTCCAGTATCTGCAAAAGCTCCATCTTTTACACCTCGATCCAGTACCGCTGTGTGACGCCCGCACCCTCCCGTACCTCTCCTTCCAGCCTGCCGCCATTGGACAGGATGGTTCGGGCCGAAGCGGTGTTTTCCCGGTCACAGGTCACCAATACGCGGGAAATCCCCATCTCTCTGCACTTTTCCAGGGCGAGGTGAAGCATCTCCCCCGCGTATCCCTTCCGACGCTCCCCTTTTCGGACGCTGTATCCGATATGGCCACCGAACCGACGCAGGTAATCATTGAGGGCATGCCGAATCTGAATCATGCCTACCAGAGTCCCGTCGGAGGCCCGTACCCCCAGATAGGAGGTGGCGGGCACCAACCCGCCCCGCACCGTTGCGGGGTCCATGTTGTTCCTTACTCCCGCAAGCCATTGGGCGTAGGGCTCTGACTCATGCAGGTTCCCTGCACCGTGCAATCTCTCTCCCATTTCTATAAATTCTTTTCGGTAATCCATCACGTCATTCTCCCACTGCTCATCCGGGAGCGTCAGTCTGATTTCATCTCCCAATTTTTTCACGCCTCTCTCCTTTATTTCCGCGCCTTTCCGGGAAAGCTATCTCCGGAATTCCAACTACAAAAGGAGGTTGTCACAAATGGACGCGCTCAACCCGATCGCCGACCTGCCCATGGGCTTCGGCATGGCTCTGGCCCAGGATCTCTCCGCCATGGACCGCTTCGCAAGCCTTTCCCCTGATGAGCAGCGGGATCTGATCGACCAGACCCACCGCATCACCTCGAAGGCCGAGATGCGGTCTTTTGTCAGCGCCCTAGGCCGGGACGTGACCCCGCAGGACCTGGCGCCCTGATGAGCGGGCGGGGTGCTCCCGCCCGCCCTTTTACTGCTCCAGCGCCGCCAGCTCCTCCCGCAGGCGGAGCAGGTCTCCCCGTATGTCCAGTCCCTGAGGACATTTCTCCTCACAGGCCCCGCACCCCACACAGCTCGTCGCCCGGCTGGCTTCCTCCATATTGCCCCACCGGGCCTGAAAGCGGGGCGGATTGTGAAACATGCCCCAGTCGTTCCAGAGCTTGAAATTCAGCGGGATATCCACCCCCGCAGGGCAGGGCATACAGTAGCGGCACCCCGTGCAGCCGTTCTTGACCAAGCGCTTGAATTCCGCCGCCGCCCGCTCCAGGACCGCCTGCTCCCCGCTGTCCAGCGGCTGAAAGGCTGTAAAGGTGCGCAGATTGTCTTCCAGCTGCTCCATTGTGGACATACCCGAGAGGACCGTCATGACATTGGGCATGCCTGCCACCCACCGGAGCGCCCAGGAAGAGGCAGAGGCCCCGGGATGTTTCTCCCGGAAAAGCCGCATGACGGACTCCGGAGGGTTGGCCAGGGAGCCGCCCTTGATGGGCTCCATCACAATGAGCGGGACCCCCAGCTCCTCCGCAAGGCGATATCCCCTGATCCCGGCCTGATCCTCCGTGTCCATATAGTTGAACTGGATCTGGCAGCAGTCCCAGTCCCGGGCCGTCAGGATCTCCCGGAATTCCTCATAGGCGCCGTGGAAGGAGAAGCCAAAGTGGCGGAACACGCCTTGTCTCTGGAGTTCCAGGCACCAGTCCACCACACCCAGCTCCACCATCTCCCGCCAGCGGGCCCCGTTGATGTTGTGGAGGAGATAAAAATCCAGGTCGTCTCTCTGGAGCCGCCCCATCTGCTCGTCGAAGATGGTCTTGGCCTTATCCAAAGAATGGATCAGGGTCGTGGGCAGCTTGCTGGTGAGGAAATAGCTCTCCCGGGGATAGGCCGCAAGCGCGCGTCCGACAAAATTTTCGCTGGCGCCATTGTGGTAGAAATAAGCGGTGTCGAAATAGTTGACGCCGCCGCGGTAGGCCCTGTCCAGCATGGCCTGCGCCTGCGCCTCGTCAATGCCCCCGTCCGGGCGCGTGGGGAAACGCATACAGCCGAAGCCCAGCAGGGACGGCCTTACATGCAGCTTTTCCATCTTTCTGTATTCCATCTGATCTCCCCCAGTTCCGTTCGGATTCTTTTCTGTCTCGGCGGATTTTCAGATTTATTTTACCACACCAGGGCGCGTCCGTCTACATAGCCTGGAGGAGAGAGGTTGGGGGTGGTTCTATGTCTTGTCCGGCCCCGTCCGGCCCATCCGGCGAGACCCTGGTACTGCTCAGCGCTGCGGCTGCGATCCAAATCGCCCAGGGAAGGAGCGCCGACGACCTGGGGGTGCTGGCCGCCTTTTTTACCGCCCTGGCGGATAACCTGGCGCTTCTGGCCCTCCGTCAGGACGCCTCGTCCGATGCGTCGTCTTGTCAAAACTCTGTAAATTCAGCGCAACCACGTTGCGCATCCGTCTCCAAACGTGTAGAATATAAAAATCAAGGAATGGAAAGCGGGCATGAAGCATGATCTGCGGCATTGTGGACCTGGGCTCCAATACCATACGGCTGTCTATTTATCACTGGGAGGGGCAGGACTTCCGCCTCCTGCTCAATAAAAAGACCATAGCCGGCCTGGCCGGCTACGTTCAGGGCGGCGTACTCTCCGACAGCGGCATCCTGGTGGCCTGCCGGACCCTTTCCAGCTACCGCGCCCTGCTGGACAACTTCCAGGTGTCGAAAATGCACGTTTTCGCCACGGCCTCCCTCCGCAACATCTCCAACACCGGAGAGGCGGTGGAGACCATTCGGGACGTGACCGGCATCCCTGTGGAGGTCCTCTCGGGCGACGCGGAGGCCGCCCTCTCCTTTAAGGGCGCCGTACTTCCCGGCGGCGTATCCACCGGCCTGCTGGCGGACATTGGCGGCGGCTCCTTCGAGCTGGTGTCCTATGAGGATATGTCCATCACCTCGGCCTGCTCCCTGCCGGTGGGTTCTCTCTCCCTCTACACCCGGTTCGTAAACGGGCTCTTCCCCACGTCTGAGGAGCGCAAGGCCATGCGCGCCTATGTGGAGGAGCAGTTGGACCGCGCCAGGACCGCGGGCGTCCGCCGCGGCCGCCTGTGCGGCGTGGGGGGCACCATCCGGGCCCTCAACAAGCTCTCCGTGGACGTATTCCACAAGCCGCCCGAGAGCCGTTCCATGACGGCGGAAGAGCTGCGTGAGCTATACAAGCTGCTGAAAAAAGATGGCCGGGACACGCTGCGTCAAATTCTCCATGCCGCCCCGGACCGGGTCCACACTCTGGTGCCCGGCCTGGTCATTTTGAATACGATCATCAAGGCCTATGGAGTGGAGCTGGTGACCGCTTCCTCCTCCGGCGTCCGTGAGGGCTACCTTATGGACAGAGTCATGAAACTGTGAGTGTGAGAAACATGTCGGTACAAACCTTGGATTTCAGCTATACACAGGACCGGGAGCTCTCCTGGCTCCGGTTCAACGAGCGCGTGATGGAGGAGGCCCGCGACGAGAGCGTCCCCCTCTTTGAGCGGCTCAAATTCGCGGCCATCTTCACCAGCAACCTGGACGAGTTCTTTATGATCCGGGTGGGCTCCATTTACGACCTGACCCTCATCAAGCAGGCCCATGTGGACACCAAGAGCGGCCTTACCCCCGCCCAGCAGCTCGCCGCCATCTTTCAGGCCGTGGGGCCCCTCTACAAGCAGCGGGACAAGCTCATGGCACAGTTGGAGACCCGGCTGCGGACCTGCAACATCTGCAATCTCACCGTCCAGGAGCTGGACGTAAAGGAGCGCAAGCAGTGCGAGCGGTACTTCCGGGACTATGTGCTGCCCATCCTCTCCCCACAGGTGGTGGACGCCCACCACCCCTTCCCCCACCTGCCCAGCAAGACCCTGAACATCGCCGTGTCCCTGAAGCGGGACGGCGAGAGCTGTTTCGGCATCGTGCCCATTCCCAAGAGCGTCCCCGCCTACCTCAGGCTCAATGAACGCGGCCTGCGCTATGTGCTCATCGAGCAGCTTGTGCTGGAATACGTGGGAGATATCTTTGACCAGTACGCCGTGGAGAGCAAGGCGGTCATCTCCGTCACCCGGAACGCGGACATCTCCCCGGAGGATGAGGATTACGACGTCAACGACGATTACCGCCAGCACATGCGCAAGGTCCTCAAAAAGCGCTCCCGGCTGGCCCCCGTCCGCCTGGAAATCCAGGGGAACGCCAGCGACGCCCTGGTGTCCCACCTGTTGGAGCGCCTGCATCTGAGCCGTGAGCAGGCCTTCCACAGCAAATCCCCCCTTGCGATGGACTATGTCTACTCCCTGGAGGGCCAGCTCCCCGGGGAGAGCAGAGCCGCGCTGTGCTATGAGCCCTTTACCCCGAAGTTTCCAATGGGCCTCAGCCGGAGTGAGAGGATCCTCCCGCAGGTCCTGCGGCACGACGCGCTCCTCTTCTATCCCTTCCACTCCATGGACCCCTTTCTCCAGCTCATCCGCGAGGCGGCCAACGACCCCAATGTGCTCTCCATCAAGATCACCATCTACCGCCTGGCCTCCAAGGCCAAGCTCATTGAGTACCTGGCCGCGGCGGCGGAGAACGGCAAGGACGTCTCCGTCCTCATGGAGCTGCGGGCCCGCTTCGACGAGCAGAACAATATTTCTTGGGCCGAGCGGCTGGAGGACGCCGGCTGCACGGTGCAGTACGGCTTTGAGGGGGTCAAGGTCCACTCCAAGATCTGTCTCATCACCCGGCGGGAGCGGGGCAGCATCCAGCATATCACCCAGGTAGGCACCGGAAATTACAATGAAAAGACGGCCAAGCTGTACACCGACCTGTGCCTGATCACCTCCAACCCCGCCATCGGCGCGGATGCGGCCGCTTTCTTCCAGAACATGTCCATCTCCAACCTGGAGGGGGAGTACCGCCACCTGCTGGTCGCCCCGAACGGCCTCAAAAACCGGCTCATATCCCTCATCGACGGGGAGACCGCAAAGGCCAGGGCGGGCAAGCCGGCCCATATTTTTATAAAGTGCAACTCCGTGACCGACCGCGACCTGATCGACAAGCTCTCGGAGGCCAGCCAGGCGGGAGTGGACATCGTACTGAACGTCCGCGGCATCTGCTGCCTCCGGCCCGGCGTACCCGGAAAGACCGACCGTATCCGGGTATTTTCCATCGTGGGCCGATACCTGGAGCATCCCCGCATCTTCGCCTTCGGCGTCGGGAAGGACGCCCGGCTGTACATCGGCTCCGCCGACCTCATGACCCGAAACACCGAGCGGCGGGTAGAGATCGCCTGCCCCGTGCTGGACGAGGGCATCCGGCGGCAGATCGCCCACTATGTGGACGTCCTGTGCCGGGACAATGGAAAGGCACGGCTCATGGGCTCCGACGGGCATTATTTCCCCGTCCCCGACCGGGGGGAGGCCCCTTTGGATGCGCAGGCCGCCTTCATGGAGGAGGCCGCCCGCCAGGAGCCCGCCCCCGGGGCCGTCTCCCCGGCCCCGGAGCGCCGGAAGGGCTTCTTTGCCGCCGTTCTGGATCGGCTGAAGTCCCGGAGCTGACGCTTTCCGGCCCGCCGCAGGCGCCTCCTCGCTGTAGAACGGGCGGTTTTCGGTGCACAAAAACGGCACGGCCTTTGAAAGGCCGTGGCGTTGTTTGG
>NZ_JBCOAQ010000071.1:0-5769 GCF_040226735.1 Intestinimonas sp. RTP31139st1_F5_RTP31139_211217
TGGTACAATCAAAATCCCGCCGCTGGAGCGGCGTGCACCTTGTAAATTAAACAACGTGAAGAAGAAACACGAAGCACCAGAAAAGGACTTAAGGTCCTTTCTAAAGTCGCAAGACTTGGAAAGGCTCTTGACAAATTTCTTTGAAGCTATGGAAAGCTTCAATAAGATGATTTAAGGAACGGAAGTTCTTTAGATACCATTTTATTGAGAGTTTGATCCTGGCTCAGGATGAACGCTGGCGGCGTGCTTAACACATGCAAGTCGAACGGAGCACCCCTGACGGAGTTTTCGGACAACGAAAGGGAATGCTTAGTGGCGGACGGGTGAGTAACGCGTGAGTAACCTGCCTTGGAGTGGGGAATAACAGCCGGAAACGGCTGCTAATACCGCATGATGTATCTGGATCGCATGGTTCTGGATACCAAAGATTTATCGCTCTGAGATGGACTCGCGTCTGATTAGCTAGTTGGTGAGGTAATGGCTCACCAAGGCGACGATCAGTAGCCGGACTGAGAGGTTGGCCGGCCACATTGGGACTGAGACACGGCCCAGACTCCTACGGGAGGCAGCAGTGGGGAATATTGGGCAATGGGCGAAAGCCTGACCCAGCAACGCCGCGTGAAGGAAGAAGGCCCTCGGGTTGTAAACTTCTTTTGTCAGGGACGAAGCAAGTGACGGTACCTGACGAATAAGCCACGGCTAACTACGTGCCAGCAGCCGCGGTAATACGTAGGTGGCAAGCGTTATCCGGATTTACTGGGTGTAAAGGGCGTGTAGGCGGGAGTGCAAGTCAGATGTGAAAACTATGGGCTCAACCCATAGCCTGCATTTGAAACTGTACTTCTTGAGTGATGGAGAGGCAGGCGGAATTCCCTGTGTAGCGGTGAAATGCGTAGATATAGGGAGGAACACCAGTGGCGAAGGCGGCCTGCTGGACATTAACTGACGCTGAGGCGCGAAAGCGTGGGGAGCAAACAGGATTAGATACCCTGGTAGTCCACGCCGTAAACGATGGATACTAGGTGTGGGGGGTCTGACCCCCTCCGTGCCGCAGTTAACACAATAAGTATCCCACCTGGGGAGTACGATCGCAAGGTTGAAACTCAAAGGAATTGACGGGGGCCCGCACAAGCGGTGGAGTATGTGGTTTAATTCGAAGCAACGCGAAGAACCTTACCAGGACTTGACATCCTACTAACGAAGCAGAGATGCATAAGGTGCCCTTCGGGGAAAGTAGAGACAGGTGGTGCATGGTTGTCGTCAGCTCGTGTCGTGAGATGTTGGGTTAAGTCCCGCAACGAGCGCAACCCTTATTGTTAGTTGCTACGCAAGAGCACTCTAGCGAGACTGCCGTTGACAAAACGGAGGAAGGTGGGGACGACGTCAAATCATCATGCCCCTTATGTCCTGGGCCACACACGTACTACAATGGCGGTCAACAGAGGGAAGCAAAGCCGCGAGGTGGAGCAAATCCCTAAAAGCCGTCCCAGTTCGGATTGCAGGCTGAAACTCGCCTGTATGAAGTCGGAATCGCTAGTAATCGCGGATCAGCATGCCGCGGTGAATACGTTCCCGGGCCTTGTACACACCGCCCGTCACACCATGAGAGTCGGGAACACCCGAAGTCCGTAGCCTAACAGCAATGGGGGCGCGGCCGAAGGTGGGTTCGATAATTGGGGTGAAGTCGTAACAAGGTAGCCGTATCGGAAGGTGCGGCTGGATCACCTCCTTTCTAAGGAGAACTCGATGGGGAGAAGTACTCATCGAAATGTCCTAAGGTCAGGCTTTTCTGGGGAGTGGATCGCTTCACGTTGTTTAATTTAGAGGGCGCACGCCATATGGGCCCATAGCTCAGCTGGCTAGAGCGCACGACTGATAATCGTGAGGTCGGTGGTTCGAGTCCACTTGGGCCCACCACTTTCTTTCTTTGGAGAAAGAAGGAAGGCAAAGGAAGCTTTAGCAGAGCTTGGCACACCGGACGCGGGGGTATAGCTCAGTTGGTAGAGCACCTGCTTTGCAAGCAGGGGGTCACCGGTTCGAGTCCGATTACCTCCACCATTTAGAACAGATTTCAGTGCTCGATGGAGATTGAGGACTGAAATCTGTCCTGAAAGGGACAGAGGTCTGCACCTTGAAAACTGAACAATGTGAAAGAAAGTATTGAGAGCAAGCAACAGAGGGCAATTAATAGCAAATGTTGTGGAACTTTAAGATAGAATGGCGAAAGCTGTTCTAGTGAAGGGTAAAAACAATAAGCCAATTAAGAACTCTTTGAGGCCTGCATAATTCATGATCATAACGTAGAACCAGGAGATGGTTCTGCGAAAGGTCAAGCTAGAAAGAGCGCAAGGGGAATGCCTTGGCATCAGGAGCCGACGAAGGACGTGACAAGCTGCGATAAGCTACGGGGAGCGGCACATACGCATTGATCCGTAGATTTCCGAATGGGGCAACCCGGCAGAGCAATACTCTGTCAGCGTGCGTTGAATCAAATAGGCGTACGTGGGGAACCGCCTGAACTGAAACATCTAAGTAGGGCGAGGAAGAGAAATCAACCGAGATTCCGCAAGTAGTGGCGAGCGAACGCGGAAGAGGCCAAACCAGAGGATTTATTCTCTGGGGTTGTGGACTCACATAACGGTGCAATAGTTTAGCCGAATGGTATGGGAAGGCCAGCCACAGCGGGTGAGAGCCCCGTAGGCGAAAAGCGAATTGCATCAGTGAGGATCCAGAGTACCGCCGGACACGTGAAACCCGGTGGGAAACAGGGGGGACCACCCTCCAAGCCTAAATACTACCTGATGACCGATAGAGGAGCAGTACCGTGAGGGAAAGGTGAAAAGGACCCCGGGAGGGGAGTGAAATAGAACCTGAAACCTTGTGCTTACAAGCACTCAAAGCCCGTTAATGGGTGATGAGGTACCTTTTGTAGAATGGTCCGGCGAGTTATTGTAACAAGCAAGCTTAAGGTATTCAGTACCGGAGGCGCAGGGAAACCGAGGGTTAATAGCCCGTATAAAGTTTGTTGCAATAGACCCGAAACCGGGTGACCTATCCATGAGCAGGTTGAAGTGGGGGTAAAACCCCATGGAGGACCGAACGCACGTTCGTTGCAATGACCGGCGATGACTTGTGGATAGCGGTGAAATTCCAATCGAACCCGGAGATAGCTGGTTCTCCCCGAAATAGCTTTAGGGCTAGCGTTAGTTTAGATTACCGGAGGTAAAGCACTGAATGGGCTAGGGGCCGATAAGGTTACTGAACCCTATCAAACTCTGAATGCCGGCTAATTGATGACTAGCAGTCAGACTACGTGAGATAAGTTTCGTGGTCAAAAGGGAAACAGCCCAGACCCACAGCTAAGGTCCCAAATGTATGCTAAGTGGAAAACGATGTGGAGTTGCGAAAACAACCAGGATGTTGGCTTAGAAGCAGCCACTCATTAAAAGAGTGCGTAATAGCTCACTGGTCGAGTGACTCTGCGCGGAAAATATAACGGGGCTAAGCATGCAACCGAAGCTTGGGCTTGTCGCAAGACAGGGGTAGGGGAGCGTCGAATATGGGGTGAAGTCGCAGCGGGAGCAGCGGTGGACTGTATTCGAGTGAGAATGCCGGAATGAGTAGCGAGAATTATGTGGGAATCATAATGGCCGAAAATCTAAGGTTTCTTGGGGAAGGTTCGTCCGCCCAAGGTAAGCCGGGAGCTAAGGCGAGGCCGCAAGGCGTAGTCGATGCACATACGGTAGAAATTCCGTAGCCGCCGAACTTTAAGCATGCTGACACTTTGGAATAGGGGAACCCGGGCGTTGGTCGACCCGGGCGTAAGGGACCGAAAAATAGTAGGGAAGTCCTTGATGTCCAGAGGCGAGAAAAGGCATGTGGTATACTAAGGCGCCCGTACCGCAAACCGACACAGGTAGATGAGGAGAGAATCCTAAGGCCAACGGGAGAAGGGTTGTTAAGGAACTCGGCAAAATGACCCCGTAACTTCGGGATAAGGGGAGCCTGCGCGAGCAGGCCGCAGAGAATAGGCCCAAGCGACTGTTTACCAAAAACACAGGTCTATGCTAAATCGAAAGATGACGTATATGGGCTGACGCCTGCCCGGTGCTGGAAGGTTAAGAGGAGAGCTTAGTCGCAAGGCGAAGGTTTGAATTGAAGCCCCAGTAAACGGCGGCCGTAACTATAACGGTCCTAAGGTAGCGAAATTCCTTGTCAGGTAAGTTCTGACCCGCACGAATGGCGTAACGATTTGGGCACTGTCTCAACAGCCCACCCGGCGAAATTGTTGTACTGGTGAAGAAGCCAGTTACCCGCAACTAGACGGAAAGACCCCATGGAGCTTTACTGTAGCTTAATACTGGAAATCGGTAAATCATGTACAGGATAGGTGGGAGACTTGGAAGCCTGGGCGTCAGCTTAGGTGGAGTCAACCTTGGGATACCACCCTTGATTTGCTGGTTTTCTAACCTGCGGCCGTGAATCCGGTCGGGGGACACTGTTAGGTGGGCAGTTTGACTGGGGCGGTCGCCTCCAAAAAGGTAACGGAGGCGCTCAAAGGTTCGTTCAGCACGGACGGAAACCGTGCAGTGAGTGTAAACGCATAAACGAGCCTAACTGCGAGACCGACGGGTCGAGCAGTAACGAAAGTTGGAGTTAGTGATCCGGCGGTATGTGCGTGGAAATGCCGTCGCTCAACGGATAAAAGCTACCCTGGGGATAACAGGCTGATCTCCCCCAAGCGTCCACAGCGACGGGGAGGTTTGGCACCTCGATGTCGGCTCGTCGCATCCTGGGGCTGTATTCGGTCCCAAGGGTTTGGCTGTTCGCCAATTAAAGCGGCACGCGAGCTGGGTTCAGAACGTCGTGAGACAGTTCGGTCCCTATCTGTTGCGGGCGTAAGAGATTTGAAGGGAGCTGTCCTTAGTACGAGAGGACCGGGATGGACGAACCTCTGGTGCACCAGTTGTCCTGCCAAGGGCATAGCTGGGTAGCTACGTTCGGACGAGATAAACGCTGAAGGCATCTAAGCGTGAAACTCCCCCTAAGATTAGATCTCTCATCCATTAGGAGTAAGGCGCGTCGTAGACTATGACGTTGATAGGCCGGAGGTGGAAGCACGGCAACGTGTGCAGCTGACCGGTACTAATCCGCCGAGGGCTTGACCTTAACATGATTGTGCAGGCGCTTGTCCTCAACTTCTTCTTCACATTGTTCGGTTTTGAAGGTGTAGACTCTTGTATGCGCCTTTAGCTCAGTTGGTAGAGCAACTGACTCTTAATCAGTGGGTCCCCGGTTCGAATCCGTGAAGGCGCACCATATGGCCCGTTGGTCAAGCGGCTAAGACGGCGGCCTCTCACGCCGCAAACGTGGGTTCGATTCCCGCACGGGTCACCATTTTTGACGGGTTATATGCGCCTTTAGCTCAGTTGGTAGAGCAACTGACTCTTAATCAGTGGGTCTTCCGGTTCGAATCCGTGAAGGCGCACCATCTTTACCGGGTGTGTATGCTCGGTGGAGACCAGTGAAGTTTCGTTAAGGTTTTACTTGACATTTTTTGAAAAAATGAATATAATAACTTGTCGTTGGGAAGAACGGTAAGGAGAAGAAAGTTTTGTAAAGTTTCTTTTGCTTACTTTTCTTTCTGAAGAAAAGTAGTTGGTGCTGATTGCGGTGAGGGTCCACCCGTTCCCATTCCGAACACGGCAGTTAAGCTCACTTGCGCCGAAAATACTTGCCTGGAGACGGGCCGGGAAGATAGGTAGTGCC
>NZ_JBCOAQ010000072.1:0-5123 GCF_040226735.1 Intestinimonas sp. RTP31139st1_F5_RTP31139_211217
GTTTTCGTCAAGGTCATAAACCTTGCGGCTCTTGGGAAGCCATTTTCCATGTTCGTCCATTGCCCTCATAGTGAGCATGATATGGGCGTGGGGATTGTGTCCCGGCGGATGGGGGTCATGGATGGCAAAATCAGCAATCATGCCTTTGGAAACAAACTGCTGCTCACAAAACTCCCGTACAAGGACAGCGTACTGGTCAGGCGGTATCTCTCTGGGGATGGTAAGCACCCACCGCCTTGCAAGCTGGGAGTTCCATTGCTTCTCCACCGCTTCGGCGGCGTTCCATAGGGTATTGCGGTCTGCATATTTCTGTGGGGCATTTGCCGGGAGCAGGATTTCATTGTGGACGATACCTCGCTTTTCTGGGTAGTGCTTCACTTCTTGGTCGTATTCACAGAACAGCTTTTCGCCGCTCTGGTAGGCAGCGGCGGCAACCGCAGACTGCTGTTGGCTACGCTGAACAATCGAGATTTCGTTGTGTGGACAGGGCATTTCGTATCCCTCCTTTCTATGCTTGGTGGATGGGGTGGCGTTTTACCACCTCATTTTGGGCAGAAAAAAAGCAGGAGACCTTTTTCAGATTTCCTGCTCGGTGTGCCGCTGTGTAAGCGGCGGGTATTTAGTTGTGAAAGTTCGGGACAAGTTGACCCGATGTGTGTAGAATAACAAACTGGATTTATTTTTCTTTACATTTTATGCCGTAATTTCCCCTACTACCATTTTCGTAGCCCCTATATATTTCATATCTTTTTCCATTTATCTCCACTTCGTCATCGTTAATAAATGTATAAGACTTACCATTTTCTTCACAATACTTTGAAATTGCTTCCATAGTTTTTGCAAGAGTTGGGTAATTGGCACTATCCTCATAAGGAACCCAAAAAGCTTTTTTAAACATATAAAATACCTCCTTCTAATTTGTTAAGTAATCCACGAATTTTCAAAGCGTTATAAAATAATAGTATCATACAGCTTCGCAAAAATCCACTTATAACTTCAAACTTGTCGGCTGGGAACAGCTTGCAACGCAAGGTGTCCCCAGATGGCAAGTCCACAAAAGGGTAGCTGGTGGTAGCCAGCGCAGGGGAAGCGTAGCGTCCCCTGTATGATTTGGAGCAGACCATGACTGCGGAAAATCACAGCCCTCCGGCGAGGAGCCTTCGGAGAACGCAATGCACCAACCTCTGGGTGGTGTATAATTGCGCCCTTAGTAAACTAAGGGGTTTCCGGCTTCTCCCGTTCCAGCAGTTTTTTCAATAGTTCCTGCGTGTCCTGCCTGTGAAAAATGAGTTTCAACAGCAGCATGACATCATCATCTGTCAGGCGTTCCGGCTCTTGCAGAAAACTTTCCAGCATACCGCCACGAGTACAGAGCCGGTGCGTCCGTTCCTTTCGGGTAAGCTGCTTTAACTGGTGCTGCAATGCCTTTTCATCATTGATTGCTTTCCGCAGTTTCTTTTCGCTTTTCTCCAGCTCCCGGTTGAGTTTTTCCAGCTTTGAGGTCTCAGGCAAGGGCAGCGTCCTCCTTTCCCGGTATCAGCACATAAATCCGGTTTGGTTCTCCAACGCCCTGACGCACCCGCATGATAAGTCCTGCAGTTTCCAGTTCATTCAGAGAACGCTTGACCGTCATGGGACTGCGGGACAGGACTGCGGCAATGGCTGTGACAGGGAAGCGGACAAACAGGATTCCGTTCTCGTCCTCCTGCCCTTTGGTGAGCGTAGCGTCCAACATCCGGCAGTACATAACCTTTGCGGTACTGCTGACTGGAAATCCTGTCAACGCTCTGGGAAAGGGCATACAGGGCGGCAACGGTGTGTCTATGGTCATAAATTCAAAATTCATTCAGTGTATCCCTCCTTTTTCTTTGCTCGTTTGGATAAATAACGGGGGCAGTCAATCACAACCGCCCGGAAGCTCTGCTTGCACCCATGCTGGCATCTCCGGCATAATTCGTTGTAAGTGACACGCCCCCGGTCATTGAGGTAAAAGGAAAGCTCATGCTTCCTCTTTTTGCTCATTCTCGGCATATTGTGTTTCCTCCCGTTTTAGTGTATGGTTTCGGGGCGATTTTCGGCAAAATTACAGCCATAGAGCCCCCTAAAATCTCCCGAAGTATCAGCGATAGGGTAGACTGTCCCCCTATCAGATTGTCGTGTTTCGGTATCATTTCGGTGTCAGTTCGCCAGTTCTCCCCGGTGTCGTTCCTCCCCTGAATCTCACAGCGGCGTATCGCTCCCTTTGGTATGCTCGTTTTGGTAAGGGTTCCTCCATATCCCTTCCAAAAGTCATGGCGCTACATCGCCGGGGAAGCATATCCCACACAGGCTGGTCATTCGATTGGAATAATCCATCGATGAACTACCTGTATCATAGAACATTTTTGTGCCCTGTGCCGTATGTCCACAAAGTAGGAATTAGGGGTAAAAATCAGAAATTTCCACGATTGCGGAAAGTGTGATATAATCCAGTTAAACGGCAACAATGAAACCGCCGGAAAGGAGCGTGCACCCATGAAAGGAGCAACAAGCATACAGGAACGCCTTTGGGAACTCCGCAAGGACAAAGGCTTAAATCTGGAAGAACTTTCAAAGCTGACGGGTATTTCTAAATCAGCCCTTGGCAGTTATGAAAAAGAAGATTTTAAGGAAATCAATCATGGAAACCTCATCACGCTGGCAGACTTCTATGGGGTTTCCGTTGATTATCTGCTGTGCCGGACAGAGAACAAGGAGCAGATCAACACGCCATTGACGGAGCTGCATTTGAACGATGAGATGGTTGCACTTCTGAAAAGCGGTCGGATTAACAACCGTCTGCTCTGTGAGCTTGCCACACATAAAGATTTTATCAAGTTTCTTGCAGACATTGAGATTTATGTGGACGGGATTGCCACCATGCAGATTCAAAACCTCAATGCACTTGTTGATACCGTCCGGCATGAAATCATTGAACGGTATCGCCCCGGCGAAGATGACCCGCATTTGAAAGTGCTGCAAGCTGCCCATATCAGTGATGATGAATATTTCAGCCACATGGTTCTGGATGACCTCAACCTGATTATCCGGGATATTCGGGAATCCCACAAAAAGGACAGTGAAAGTGCGCCCCAGACCACCGTTGCCGATGAACTGAAAGAAAATCTGGAAGCCGTCGAAAATTTCAAGGGCAGCCGTTTGGAAAAACTGGCAATGCTTTACTGCAAGCAACTCGGTATCAACTACAAAAATTTATCGGAAGAAGAATTTCGCTGGCTGATTCGGATTCTCCAAAAATCAAAGAAAATGGGAACGCCTATCAGCCAGAGGAAAAAATGGTAAAGAAAAACCGCTGTTGCATGGTTTGTTGGCTTCATTCCATGTAGCAGCGGTTCGTGCTGTGATTATTCAGTTAGAATTTCTGAAAGACAAGCTGGAAGTTATAGTGCAATCTTTTTCCATTTTCTAATCTTGGTTCTAAAGGTTCCGAACGGAGCAACTGTATTAACATGTATGAATTTGTATACTTCCCAGACAGCTGTTTTAGTTGCTTCGTCAGCCCATTTTCTCATATGTGGTTTAAATAATTCTTCCTCACTCAGAGAATCAATCATTGCATAAATAGAGTTGATATTCTCATTCAATCTGTCTTTCAATTCTTGCAGTGACAGCTGGGCATATGTATCTGTGAACCATTGATATAATTCGCCAAGCTGATTCCACTTAAAATTATCCGAAGGAGTTTTGACAGGAATACCCTTTCTTTCGTCTGATTCCCATTTAATAACAAGAGTTGTCCAGCCGACCTGATAAGCAAGATTTTCAGCTGGAGTTCGATCGATCTCATCAACTCTCTTATCTTTTAAATGCTCAGGAATATCATTAAATTCTGAAATATACTTTGCAAAGCTTTTATTTATCTCGTTTTTAAGCTCGTCTTTATTCTCATATGTTCTCAATAGTCTATCCCCTCAGCTTCCGATTTTCCGGTTTCAAAAACAGGAATTTTCAAATTAGTCTTTGCAAATAACCTTTGAACCTTCACCATCAATTACAATTCCCTGACGGTTGTTAATTGGGCATAGATTCAAATCCGAAAACTCAGTCATTATTTTCTCGGTAACTTTCTTAAATGGTGCTGTAAGATAATGCGGAAGAACATAGAAATCAATCAAATCAAGCCCTGCATCATCTTCTTGTGAGTAGTCCTCTGGCTTTTCATCCATTTGCTCGATATATTGGATGCTTGGAGCGCATATAATTGCGCCTGCCGACTCGCCAATCATCAATTTTCCATTTGCCAATTCCTTTTTCAGCAGCCCATCAGCTCCCGTCTTACGGAGCTGGTCCATAAGAAAAAAAGAATTTCCGCCGGTAAAATATATCACATCTGCATTTTCAAAAACAGACTGTATCGTTGAATAAGCCTCCGTTGAAATATCAATTTCAGTTACGATTGCTCCCAACTTTTTGAATAATTTTCGAGCCGAGCCGACATAACCGATGTAGCCTTCACGCAGCGAAGCTGTTGGAATAAATGCGACTTTCTTATTTTCAATTTCTTCCTTTATCAGACTTCCTACACTTGAAAAGTGCGAACATAAAAATAGTTTCATCAATATTCTCCTTTATAGATTTCGATTTATCATAATTATTCTACCATATCGTTATGAATAAATCATCTCATGCAAAATAATTTCTTCTGCCCGGTTGCGAATGTTATTGCAACGCTGCACCCATTCCATTTGACAGGTACGCTTTAATTCCTCAGTCACACCCTCGGCAGCTTTCATCTGCTCCATGATGGTATCGAACCGCTTCTGTGCCTGTTCGTTCAGGTCTGCAAGATATGTCCACAATTCTCCGGTCAGTATCAATGTGTTCAATCTGGCTGGATGGACTTCTCTTAAATATTCCCGGTGCATCCGTCCATATTTTCCGATGGGGCGGTGTTCCTCCGGCAGTTTCAAGTCTGGGATGTAGTAATCTCCGACAAGAATATAATCAATTCCATTTTCCGTTATTCTTGGTTTCAATTCGCTCATGTTCCTTACCTCCTGTGGAAGTAGGCTCGTCTGGTACTAACTCAATCACATCGGTAATCTCACAATTCAGCGTTTCGCAGATACGGGCTAATGTATCCA
>NZ_JBCOAQ010000073.1:0-363 GCF_040226735.1 Intestinimonas sp. RTP31139st1_F5_RTP31139_211217
CGGTCTGGTGGACCTGCTGGCACATTTCCACGCCGTATTGGACTATCCCGACGAGGACATCGGCCCTCTGGAGGCAGAGCAGATCGGCGGCGTGCTCTCAGCCGCCGCCGGGGAGCTGCGGCGCCTGCTGGAAACCTCCCAGCGGGGGCGGTTTCTGGTCCGGTGGGTGCCCTGCGCCATCGTGGGCCTTCCCAACGCAGGCAAGTCCTCTCTCCTGAACGCCCTGGTGGGCTATCAACGCGCCATCGTCACCGATATCCCGGGCACCACCCGGGACACGGTGGAGGAGCGGTGCATGCTGGGCGGCGTACTGCTGCGGCTCATCGATACGGCAGGCCTCCGGGAGACCGACGACCCGGTGGA
>NZ_JBCOAQ010000073.1:373-4988 GCF_040226735.1 Intestinimonas sp. RTP31139st1_F5_RTP31139_211217
GCCCGGGGGCTGCTGGCCGGCTCTGCGCCGGCGGCCGCCCTGGACCGCCTGACCGCGGAATTACAGCTCTGGGAGGAGGCCGCACGGACCTGCCCCAGGACCATCCTGGTCCTCACCAAGGCTGATCTGCCCCGGGGGGCGGACCGGGGCTTCTCGGTACTGGGCGGGGAAAAGGCACCGCCGGTGGTACGGCTGAGCGCCCGGACCGGGGAGGGACTGGCGGAGCTGTCCGACGCCGTCCGGGCCCTCTTTCCCCAGGGCGCCCCCGGGGAGGAGGGCGCCGTTCTCACCAACGCCCGGCAGGCGGAGGCCGCGGAGCGGGCCCTGCGCGGCCTGGAGCGCGCGGGGGAGGGTCTGGACGCCGGCGTCACCCCGGACGCGGTCCTCACCGATGTGGAGGGGGCCGTGGAGGCCCTGGGAGAGCTCTCCGGGCGGAACATTCGGGAGGATGTGGTGGCGCGCATCTTCGCCCGGTTCTGTGTGGGAAAGTAAAGACCTATGGCGCCCTTGTGGCGCAGCTTGAAAAAGACAGCGGCCCTCCCGCCCGCGTCCGGAGGGCCGTCAAAGCGCCGGGCGGTTTTCCGGCGCGGGACGTCAGGGCAGGTGGCTCAGGATGGTGAACACGCCGGTGGCCCCCCGCGCCACATAGATGACCTTGGTCAGCATGGAGATGTTGATCCAGCGCAGGATCCGCAACCCAAGCTGGATCCCGACTGCGATCCCCAGCATGCTGACCAGGGTGAAGGGCACCAGCGCCGGGGTAAAGATGCCCTTGCCGATCCGGATCAGCAGGTTGACGGTGGCGGTGCAGGCAAAAAAAAGCTGGATGGTGCCGGTGTACTCCTCCTTGCTCTTGGAGTTGGAGAGAAAGTAGACCGACATCAGAGGGCCGCCAATGCCGAAAAGCCCGCTGGACAGGCCGGAAATGGCCGAGCAGACCACTGCGGCGGGAATGCTGTCCCGGACGGTAAAGCGCCCGTCGGCAAACATGAAGTAGAGCGCCAGTACGATCAGGAAGACGCCGAAGACCAGGACCAGCACCTCCAGATCCAGGGAGGCGGCCAGAAAGATGGCAAAGGCGCTGCACGGGAGGTAGATCAGCAGGGGGAGGGGCAGCCGCCGGAAGGAGATACTGCTTCGAAAGCGGAAGGCCAGAGAATAATTCAAAAACAGGAGCGATGCGGAGGATACGGCCGAGGCGTGCAGCATATCCAGAAAAAAGGGGAGGATCATCATGATGACGATCCCTCCGCCAAAGCCGATCACGGTTTGGATGGTCCCGCCCAGAAGGGCGATCGCAGCGATCAACACCAGGTCCACACACAACATCTCCCGATCGTTTCTCACAGCCGCCGGAGAGCGGCGATTGCTGTTATTATAACAGAAGATAACGATTTGGTAAAGATTTTGTCAAGAAATTGGAGTAAAACAGAATAAAGAGAAAAAACGGCTCTCCCACTGCCCCGGCAGTGGGAGAGCCGTCGTTGCGCGCTGTGATCAGGGACCCGCCGGAGAGCGCGGCGGCTGATCAGGTCTTTTCCTCAAAGGACACGCCGCAATTGCGGCAGTTGATGGTGATCTTCCCCTTCCCTCTGGGGACGCGAAGCTGCTGGCCGCAGTTGGGACACTTGAAGTAGCGGTGCTCCTTGTCCCGGTGGATGGTGCGCCGGAGCTTGAACCAGCGGATGGCGGGGCCCGCCACCGTCATAAACTTTGCGTTTTCCGCCCGCCGGCGGTCGATCCGCCGGGAAAACATGCGGTAGATGCACCATGCCGCCACCAATGTGGACAGCAGGGAGAGGATGGAACTGTGCAGAAGGGAGGAGAGGAGGTAGAGCAGCAGATAAAGGGCAATAAGAAACACGGAGAGCTGGTCCCCGCCATAGCGGCCGTACATCAAACGCTGCATAAAATTCATCGCGGCTCATACTCCTTTCCGCTGAGATATCAATTAGATATCATAGCCTCTCCATGTGTCCCAGTCAAGAAATCAATCGTAAACAAAGTGTGAATTGTACTCTTGCGTCCGGGCGGAAAACCCGGTATACTGAATGAAAACAGAGATCGGAGGACCGGCTATGGCCCGAATCGACAAGGAAAATTATTATTTGGACATCGCAGAGACCGTGCTCAAGCGGGCCACCTGCCTGCGCCGGTGCTACGGCGCCATTATCGTCAAGAACGACGAGATTATCTCCACCGGCTACAACGGCGCGCCCAGAGGGCGCAGGAATTGCACCGACTTGGGCTATTGCACCCGGGACGCCCTCCAGGTGCCCTCGGGGGAGCGGTACGAGCTGTGCCGCAGCGTCCATGCCGAGGCCAACTGTATTATCTCCGCCGCCCGCAGCGCCATTCTGGGCGGCACACTGTATCTGGCGGGCCGGGACAGCAAGACCGGGGAGCTGCTGCCCGACGCCACATCCTGCTCCATGTGCCGCAGGCTCATCATCAACGCGGGCATTGACCGGGTGGTGATCCGGCGCACACCCAGCGAGTACACGGTGGTCCACGTGGAGGACTGGATCCGGGAGGACGACAGCCTGCCCCCGGCCCTTGGGTAGGAGGCGGGGCCGCGCTTCGGGTGTCACGCTGCGGCTCGTCCTCACAAAGTCCGCTTTGTTCGCTGCTCCCTACCGGGAAAAGCTCACTCCGCTCATCTCCGCGCCAAGCGCCGCCCCTGCGGGGCGGTTGCGCTCCGAAACGCGCCTGCGGGCGCAACCTTGCGCATCCTCTCCCCACAAAGCCTTGCGGCTTTGCGGGGACCCTTTTAGTGCGCTCTCTGCGACGGCGCGTCTATCCTCCGCGCTTCTTACCATTTCGCCTGCGAATGTTCTTGACAGAAAAGCAAGGCAGTCTTACAATATAAATGGACAAAACTGAAGAACTTTCAGTGGATGTTTTTCACAAAATCGTGTGGGGCGGCGCTGCGCGCCGGGGAAAGCGCGGTACCGCAGGGTCCTGCACGAATCATTTTATGCAAAATGCAGCATGTCAAAAATAAAAAAGAGAAAGTGGAGGTGTTTTCAGAATCTATGGATGTCACGACAGTCATTGTCGGCATTGTCTGCTTCGCAGTTGCGGCAGTTGTATTTTTTGTCCTGGGTAACCAGTACCGGAAGAACGTTGCCGAAAAGGAGATCGGCAGCGCCGAGGAAGAGGCAAAACGCATCATCAACGAGTCCATCAAAAGCGCCGAGAGCAAGAAGCGCGAGGCACTGGTGGAGGCCAAGGAGGAAATCCTGAAGGCCCGCAACGAGTACGAAAAAGAGGTCAAGGAGCGCCGCTCCGACCTCCAGAAGCAGGAGCGCCGTCTCCAGCAGAAGGAGGAGACCCTGGACCGCAAGACCGACAACATCGAGAAGAAAGAGGAGACCCTTTCCCGCAAGCTCGCCGAGCTGGAGGAGGCCCGGGAAGAGGTGAACACCCTCAAAAAGTCCGAGATGGATGTGCTGGAGCGCATCTCCGGCTTCACCGCCGAGGAGGCCAAGAACTACCTCATCGCCCAACTGGAGGCCGACGTCACCCACGAGTCCGCCATGAAGATCAAGGAGATTGAGGCCCACTACAAGGAAGAGGCCGACACCATCGCCCGGGAACTCATCTCGGGGGCCATCCAGCGCTGCGCCGCCGACCATGTGGCCGAGGCCACCGTCTCCGTGGTGCCCCTGCCCAACGATGAGATGAAGGGGCGCATCATCGGCCGCGAGGGCCGCAACATCCGCACACTGGAGACCATGACCGGCGTGGACCTTATCATCGACGACACGCCGGAGGCCATCACGGTCTCCTGCTTCGACCCGGTCCGCCGGGAGATCGCCCGCCTGGCCCTGGAGAAGCTCATCCAGGACGGACGCATCCACCCCACCCGCATCGAGGAGATGGTGGAGAAGGCCAAGCGGGAGGTGGACGCCACCATCAAGGCCGAGGGCGAGCGGGCCGTCTTTGAGACCAACGTCCACGGCCTGCACCCGGAGTTGGTGAAGCTCCTGGGCCGTATGCGCTACCGCACCAGCTACGGACAGAACGTCCTCAACCACTCCATCGAGGTGGCCCATGTGGCCGGTCTGCTGGCCGCCGAGATCGGCGCCAACGTGACCGAGGCCAAGCGGGCCGGCCTGCTCCACGACCTGGGCAAGGCCATCGACCACGAGGTGGAGGGCTCCCATGTGGCCATCGGCGTGGAACTGGCCCGGAAGTACAAGGAGTCGGAGAACATCATCCACGCCATCGAGGCCCACCATAACGATGTGGAGCCCCGGACCGTGGTGGCCTGCCTGGTCCAGGCGGCCGACGCCATCTCCGCCGCCCGGCCCGGTGCCCGGCGGGAGAACCTGGAAAACTATATCAAGAGGCTGGAAAAGCTGGAGGAGGTCACCTCTTCCTTCCCCGGAGTGGAGAAATCCTTTGCGATCCAGGCCGGCCGCGAGGTCCGCATCATGGTCAAGCCCGACCAGGTCTCCGAGGATCAGATGGTCCTGCTGGCCCGGGATATCGCCAAGAAGATCGAAGAGGAGCTGGAGTACCCCGGACAGATCAAGGTCCATGTGCTCCGGGAGACCAAGGTCATCGAGTACGCGAAGTAAAAGCAGGGAGAGGGCGCTCCGGACCTCCG
>NZ_JBCOAQ010000074.1:0-4735 GCF_040226735.1 Intestinimonas sp. RTP31139st1_F5_RTP31139_211217
GTCTACACAGTGCTTTTTACTCTGTTTCGCTTAAAATTTTCTTGCATCACCTACTTGACTTCATACCATTGGACTTTTGTTTTTCGTGAAATAAGAATACCACCAATAAAAACATTGGTGGCAAAGTGGAGGGTTTATGAAAATTGAACTTTCATATCGTGCAGCATATCCAAAATGGTTACTGCATTTTTTTCTGCCGCCGACAGCGACACGATTAGTCTATCGCAGGCAGAAATAATATCATCAGTCTGTTTTGGCGTGTTTAGTGTAGCGCGAATATCTGTATCGGGATTTTGGGATAGCTGCTGTAAAAGCCGCAGGATTGCTTCTAAGGAATAATTAGTACATCTTAATGAACGAATGATTTTTAGCCGCTGTATATCCTCATCAGTATAGACACGATACCCGTTATCTTTTCTTTTTACTGTAAGTAAACCGTTCATTTCCCAATTTCGGAGAGTGTCCATAGGAATATCAAGCAGTTCTGACACATCTTTTCTCTTCAAATGTTGAGTGTTTCCCCCGATGCCGCCGGATAAAATCTGCTTCACAATTTCAATGGCTTCTTCCGCGTTTCGGCGTTCCTGTCCGATTTGTTTCAAGTAGTTTTCTGTAAGAGCAATGGCTGTGTCAAAATCACCTGTCGCTGATACCGTAATCATTTGTGCAATTTTCTTCCTTAACCCGTTCTGCAAAACCTCTACTTGAAATGCAAGACGTATCAGCTTACATTGCTTTATATGAAATTCTGTAAATACACGATAACCATTTGACAGACGTTCCGGCTTAGGTATCAGTTTCAGTTTTTCATATAACCGTACTGTGTTTGGGTGTATTCCGATGATTGCGGCAACCTCCGCAGTTTTATATGTGCTCACTGTTTCCCACCTCCATTCTCTTCCAATATACCATAGCTAAAAAGTCTGGTGTTATAGTGTAGGGTTCTATTTTACCATAGAAAATAAAATTAGTAAGATTGTGTTGTTTGATATTGGCATTTCCAGAACCTCCCCGTATTAGAAAGATAGTTGACACCCTCTAGGCACAGTGTATTATAGTGGGAGTGTGTGGCATTTGAATAATTTATGTTCTTGATAATGCTTGACTATTTACTGGGATTTAGGCATTACCAGAAAGATCGACGAGCTCGGCCGGGTGGTGCTTCCCGTTGAAATGCGGCAGGCACTATCTCTCACGGAAAAGGATTATATTGGGCTTTATCTGGATGAAACTCACCAAACTCTTTTATTTTAAAAAAGCGAGAGCCATCATGTATCTGTTGCCAGTCTACAGAAAACTTAAAAGCATTACCCAATGGAAAATACACATGTCAAAACTGCGTAAACCAAGATAAATAAAAGAAAGTGGCTTACCTTTCTGGGGGAGTCACTTCCTTTTCATTTTCTTTATTTTTGCGGAATAAGGGTCAAACCACAAAATGGCATAAAAAAACCTTGGAACTGCAATGGTTCCAAGGTTTTTTGTGGCAGCGGGAGAAGGATTCGAACCCTCACAAACAGAGTCAGAGTCTGTCGTGCTACCCTTACACAATCCCGCTATTTCGCACCCGCTATCGCGGGCACGAATGATATTATAGCAGGTTCACAAAGAATGTCAATACCTTTTACAAAAAAGATGGAAATAGGTCAGTCCTTGCGGCGGCCCAGGAAACGGAGAAGGTAGAGGAAGAGGTTGATAAAGTCGAGATAGAGTTGGAGTGCGGAGAAGATGGAGGCCTTCCGCAGCATCGCAGCGTCCCCGCTATAAAAAGCGTAGTAGGCACGGATCTTTTGTGTGTCATAAGCGGTGAAGCCCAGAAAAACTGCGATACCGATCAGACAGTAGACCCGGTCCAGCGCGCCGAGGAAGGGGAGAAACAGGGAGACTATGCCGAAGATCAACAGGAAAATGAGACCGCCCAGGAGAATGGGGCGGAGGCGGGAGAGATCCGTTTTCGTAAAGTGACCGTAGAGGGCTAGCACGCCAAAATAAAGGGATGTCGCACCGAAAACCAGAATGAGGCTCAAAACATCAAAAATGATAAAGTAGGCGGAAAAAACGATTCCATTGATCCCGGCGTAGAGAAAAAAGAGAACGCGGGCCATGGGCACGGAGAGATGCTGGATGCGGGCAGAGAGGAAGAAGACGACGGCCACTTCCGCTACCAGCAGGACGATGTGGAAATAGGGAATGGCAAAGACGTAGACGATCACCCCCGTCAGGTAGCCGCCTAAAGCGACGCCGAAGGTGACGAGAAGACCGAGGAACATCCAGAGGAAGGTCCTGGCCGTATAGGCGCCCAGAGACTCTCTCTGCCCGTACTGCTCCTGGTACCGTTCAGAGTCATAAAAATTGCTGTGGTCCATACAAATATCACATCTCTTTCAAATCGGGATAGCTATTACTATAGACTATCTTGCCCGAAAAGGAAAGCAGATTTTATTTTTTGCTTGACAAGAGTTCCGAAATCTTCTAAAATAAACACAATCAAAGGCGATGAAGGGAAGAAGACCTGTATATCCCGCTCAGAGAACCGGTGGTTGGTGTGAACCGGCGCGGCGAGTGCAGGTGTAAACTGGCCCCAGAGCCGTCTGTCTGAACCGCGAGTAGGATGGAACGTGCGGCCGCGTTACTGGCCAGGGCCTTGCTGGAGGCTGACGAGGGCCGACCGGGCAACCGGCGGTTGAATCAGGGTGGTACCGCGTACTATACGCCCCTGACCGTAATGGTCGGGGGCGTTTTGCTATGCTAAAGCAAGGCAAAAGGGCCATGCGCCGCCTATGGCGGCACGGCCTGGAACCAAAGCGCGTGGGCCGGGACGGCCCACATGCGCAAAACTTCATGCACCCGCTTTTGCCTGTTTATCGTGGCGCGCCAATGGCGCATGAAGTTTTATATCCCCGCGCAGCAAATTGAAAAAGGAGGCACCTTATCATGGTCAAAGATCCAAAAAACAAGTATATCCCCTTTGTGCCCATCAAGATGGAGCATCGCGCATGGCCCGACCATCAGATCACCCACCCTCCCGTCTGGTGCTCCGTGGACCTGCGGGATGGAAACCAGGCCCTGGTTGATCCGATGAATGTGGAGGAAAAGCTGGAGCTCTTCCACACTCTGGTGGATATCGGGGTGAAGGAGATCGAAGTGGGCTTCCCCTCCGCTTCCGAGACGGAATATGAGTTTCTCCGGGCGCTCATCGACGGCCACCACATCCCGGACGATGTCACCATCCAGATGCTGGTCCAGGCCCGCCCGCACCTGATCCGCAAGACCTTTGAGGCCATGGAGGGAGCGAAGAATGTGATCCTCCATTTTTATAACTCCACCTCTACGTTGCAGAGAAAAGTGGTGTTCCACAGCGATATGGACGGCATCATCCAGATCGCCGTCGATGCGGCCAAACTGATCCGCGAGCTCTCCGAGCCGGTAATCCGTGGGGGGACCAATTTGCGGTATCAGTATTCTCCCGAATCCTTCATGGGGACGGAAATGGACAATGCCGTGCTAATCTGCCAGCGGGTACTGGAGGAATTGGGGGCCACGCCGGAGAACAAAGTGATCCTGAATCTGCCCTCTACAGTGGAGAACTGCATGCCCAACTATTTTGCCGACGAGATCGAGTACTTCATCGAGCATTTGCCTTCCAGAGACTGTGCCATTATCTCCCTGCACCCCCACAATGATCGAGGGGAGGGTGTAGCCACGGCGGAGATGGGCCTGCTGGCCGGGGCTGAGCGTATGGAGGCGACCCTGTTTGGAAACGGAGAGCGGACCGGCAACGTGGATATGGTCACCCTGGCCATGAACATGTACACTCAAGGGGTCAACCCCGGCCTGGACTTCTCCAATATCAACCAGATCCGGAGCGTATATGAGCGCGTCACCAAGATGAAGGTAGGGGAGCGGCAGCCCTATGTGGGAGAGCTGGTCTTTACTGCATTTTCCGGGTCGCATCAGGATGCCATCAACAAAGGCGTGCAGTACATGCGGGAGAGCAACTCCACGCTCTGGGAAGTGCCTTACCTTCCCATCGATCCGTCGGACGTGGGCCGCCAGTATGAGCCGATCATCCGGATCAACAGCCAGTCCGGCAAGGGCGGCGCGGCCTTTGTGATGCAGGCGAATTTCGGATACGACATTCCCAAGGCCATGCAGCCGGAGTTTGGACAGATCGTCCAGGTGGAGACGGACCGCGTGGGTACCGAGCTCAAGCCGGAGCGTATCTATGAGCTTTTTCGGGACGCCTATATCGACATTGATGCGCCGTATCGGCTGATCAAGCACGCTTTCCGTGAGAGTACGGATGGAACAGGAGTTTCCCATGTCACCTTTGAAGGGACGCTCTCCCACAAGGACACGGTCTTCCAGGTATCCGGGGAGGGAAATGGCCCGATCGACGCCTTCTTCAACGCCATCCACGGGCAGAAGATGGACCGGTTCACCTTTGTGGATTATAAGGAGCACGCGATCCAGGCCGGCTCTGACTCGATGGCGGTGGCGTATATACAGCTTCGGGATGCGCAGGGGACCGACCATTTCGGCGTCGGCGTGGATCACAATATCAATCTGGCCCCCCTGCGCGGTATCCTCTCCGCGATCAATCGTGCGCTAGGAAAATAAAAAACGGCGGAACGGGATAAAAAATCGGAGCCTTCCTCAAGTGATATGTACCCAGAATTCTGGACACATAAAAAATTGAATTAGGTGCACATGGATGCCTCTCTGAATTTTGTAG
>NZ_JBCOAQ010000075.1:0-4208 GCF_040226735.1 Intestinimonas sp. RTP31139st1_F5_RTP31139_211217
AACAGCACGGAACAGGCGCTCCGGACCTCCGGAGCGCCTTCCTTCTGTCCGGGGGAACTTTTTGGAATCTCCCGCCGTCTAAAGGGACAACCACCACGAAAAGGAGAATGTATCATCATGAAGAGATTTCTTTCCGCGGCTGCGGCCGCAGCCCTGGCCCTCTCCCTGAACACGGCGGCCCTGGCCGCCGGCGGCTATGCCGGGAGCATCACCATAAACGGCACGGCGCTGGACACCTCCGGGCTTCCCGCCGCCTCCGCACCGTACACGGCGGTGCCCCTGCGGAGCGTGGCGGAGTCCGATTACGGCTACGCCGCCTGGTATCCCGAGGAGGGCCGCTCCTTCTTCTCGCTGGACGGGAACAGCATCTATGTGGACTGCGCCACCGGGGCCATTGAACTCAACGGGGAGGCCCAGACCGGCATGACGGCGTCCTTCACCCAGGGGGTTACCTTCGTCCCCGTGGAGCTGCTCAATCATCTGGAGGGCTACACCGCCACGGTTCAGGACAGCCGGATCGCCATCGTCACCCCCAACGGGGAGGCCCTGACCAAGCTGGCCCGCCAGATCATCGCCAAGATAGAGCTGGGGGCCTCCAACAAGCCCGCGGAGTCCGAGCTTAAGGAGTACTACGGCCTGGACACCGCCCGCTTTGACGAGGTGGCGGCCTTTTTCCCCATGATGATCAGCGCCGATACCATTGTCATCGGCAAGGTCAAAAGCGGTGAGATGGACGCGGTGAAGAAGGAGCTGGAGGCTGTCCGTGCCCGGACGCAGCAGAGCTTTGAGCAGTACCTCCCCGAGCCCCTGGAGCGGGCCAAGAACGGCCGGGTGGTCACCAGCGGGGACTATGTGATGCTCATCATCTCCGGGGACAACGACACCGCCATCCAGATGTTCCGGGACGGCGTGAAGGGCTGAACACGGAGAAAACAGACAGACGGCGCGCGGACAAGCTCCGCGCGCCGTCTGCAGTTCAGGCAGGCTCTTCGCTGAAGAGGATGCGGAAATAGGGGAGCATCCCCTCCCCGTCCAGGCTGCCGCTCTCCACCCGGTAGGACATGGCCTTGCCAGTGAGACGGAGGGTGATGGTGGTGTCTGTCCCGTCGGTGGAGATGGCGGCACGCTCAAAAAAGCGGTTGTCCTCCCCGATGGAGCCCATGGGGAAGCTGTGGGGGTAGCGGAGGCCGTGCTCACCGATAAAGTCGAAGACCCAGTCGTCGTTTCCGGCGGCCTCGGCGGGGTCTCCGGTCTCCAACACCGTGTTCTCCAGGCGGAGGACCAGGGCATCGGCGCCGGAGTCGTAGGAGACCGAGGTGTGGGGGATGCGGATATCGGCCTCCAGGAAGGACTGGATGTCGGGACCACTGCCCAGGGGGACCAGGGAGACGGAGAGATCGTTGAGCCCCACCCGGGCGTCAAAGACCGCCAGGGGGCAGTCCGTGCCGGGGGACATACCGAAGGAGACCTGGGCCTCCCGGTCGTTCCAGGCGCCTGGAAGCTGGGCGCCGACGGGGGCGGCATCCGGGCCGGCGGACTCCGTGGGGGTGGGGACCGGGGAGGGCTCCGGCGTGATCTCGGGGGCGGGCTCCGACGCCGATGGAGATGGGGACGGTGTGGGGGAAACGGACGGTGTGGGGGCCGGCGTAGGGGAAGCGTGGGTGATGGGCTTGTCCCCGGAGCAGGCGGAGAGGGAAAATGCCAGCGCCAGGGCACAGCAGAGGGCGCACAGTCGACAATTCATCGGAAGATCCTCCTTTTTACGGCACCAGTATACCGTATGGGAGGCAAAAAATCAAACCTCCTCTTCGCCCTCTTCCACGGCGGCCAGAAAATGCGCCTCGGCGTTCTGCCGGACGATCTCCAGGATATCGATGATGCGGGATAAGTCGCTGAACAGGGCGTAATACAGTTTTTCATAGTCGGGCATAATTCATTCCTCCGATTAATTAAAATAAATTATATCAGTATAATTGACTTTGGTTCCAATAATACATTGTTATACTCAAAAAATCAAGTGTGGTTGAAGATGTGATGATATATTTTGGAACAAAACTGAAACAGCTCAGAGAGGAGCGCGGCCTGACACAAAAAGAGCTGGCCAAAGGGATGGAGCTTTCTCCCTCTATGATCAGTATGTATGAGGGTGGAGGTTCTCACCCATCTGTGGAGATTTTGATCCGGCTGTCGCATTACTTCCGGGTCTCCACAGACTACCTGCTGGGCGTCAGCGACAGCAATGGCTATGATTTCTCCGGACTGACAGACGAGCAAGCCGTCTTAGTGAATGAACTGATTCGTCAATTCGAGCAGGCCAACGCGCGGAAGTGAGGGCGAGAGCCCTCACTTTTTTCCTGCGGAAACAGGTCTCGCTTTTTGGCCGGAAATCGCATATAATAAAAGTTACTGCATTTGGGGAGGGACG
Source organism: Intestinimonas sp. RTP31139st1_F5_RTP31139_211217 (assembly GCF_040226735.1). Lineage (NCBI taxonomy): Bacteria > Bacillati > Bacillota > Clostridia > Eubacteriales > Intestinimonas > Intestinimonas sp. RTP31139st1_F5_RTP31139_211217. Next base: position 2,426 of record NZ_JBCOAQ010000075.1, read on the forward strand.
GATATGATACTCAACGTACTGACCGTGGGCGATGTGGTGGGCGAGCAGGGACTGGACTTTTTGACGCGCCATCTCCGCGCCCTGCAAAAGCTCCACGACATCCATTTTACCGTGGTCAACGGGGAAAACGCCTCCGGCGTGGGCATCCTGCCCCGGCAGGCCAGGGCCATTTACGACGCCGGGGCCGACGTGGTAACCCTGGGGAACCACACCTGGAACCGCATCCAGATCAAGGACCTCCTCCCGGAGGCGCCCTGGCTCCTCCGTCCCGCCAAGTACACCAGCCGGGTCCCCGGCCGGGGGCTGGGGATCTACGACGGCCCCAGGGGGCTGCGCATTGCGGTGATGAACCTCATCGGGCGGTGCGAAATGGACTCCAATTTTGACAACCCTTTTACCGTGGCGGACCGGCTGCTCCACGGTCTGGACGCGGATGTCTGTCTGGTGGACTTCCACGCCGAGGCCACCAGCGAGAAGGGCGCCATGGGGTTCTATCTGGACGGGCGGGTCCAGGCGGTGTGGGGCACCCACACCCATGTGCCCACTGCCGACGCCAAGGTGCTCCCCAGAGGGACGGGCTTTCTCACCGACCTGGGTATGACCGGGCCCGCCCAGTCCGTGCTGGGGATGCGCCCGGAACAGGCCGTCAACCGTTTCCTGGGCGGGCTCCCCATGCGCTTTGAGCCCGCGCCCGGCCCCTGTAAGCTGGAGAGCGCCGTCTTTTCCATCGACACCGACCGGCGCCGCTGCGTCGGCGTGGAGCGGGTGGACGTCGGGGAGTAAAGCGCCGTTTTCCCGCCACGATCCCTTGAAAGGAGCCTTTTCATGCTGCACATCCTCCATGCCGCCGATCTCCATCTGGACGCCCCCTTTGCCTCCCTCCCCGCCCACAAGGCCGCGGAGCGGCGGGCGGAGCAGCGGGACCTCATCGGGCGGCTCGCCGACCTTGCCAGAACCCGGGGGGCCGATCTGGTCCTTCTCTCCGGGGACCTGTTCGACAGCGCCGACACCTATGCCGAGACCACCCAGGCCCTGGCCAGAGCTCTGGGCCAGACCGGCTGCCCGGTGTTCATCGCGCCGGGGAACCACGACTATTTTACCCTCCGCTCCCCCTATTCCGCCCTGCACTGGCCGGAAAACGTACATATTTTTCGCTCCGCCGCGCTGGAGGCAGTGGAGCGTCCCGACCTGGGCTGCGCCGTCCACGGCGCGGCCTTCACCGCGCCGGCCCGGGAGGACTCCCCCCTCTCCGGCTTTGCCGCCCCGGGGGACGGTCTGATCCACCTGGGGGTCCTCCACGGGGAGGTGGACGGGAAGGGGCGCTACGGCCCCATCCCCAGGGCGGATATCGCCGCCTCGGGCCTGGCCTATCTGGCGCTGGGTCATGTCCACGCCGGGTCCGGCCTCCAGTGGGAGGGCGGCACCGCCTGGGCGTATCCCGGCTGTCCGGAGGGCCGGGGCTTTGTCGAGCTGGGAGAGAAGGGCGGCCTGTGGGTGACGCTGGACGACGGGGCGATCTCGGTCGAGTTCGTCCCCCTGGCCAGACGGCGCTACCGCATCGTGGAGGCCGACGTCTCCCGGGCCGAGCGCCCGGAGGACGCCCTCTTGGCGGCTCTGCCGGAAGATGCCGGTGCCGATATCCTCCGGGTCCTTCTCACCGGGGAGAGCGGTGTGGAGGGGCTGGACCTGGCCCCTCTGGCCCGCCTGCTGGAGGGGAGATGCTACAGCGCCGACCTCCGGGATATGACCCGGGTCCGCCGGGACCTGTGGAGCCGGGGGGGGG
>NZ_JBCOAQ010000075.1:4218-4660 GCF_040226735.1 Intestinimonas sp. RTP31139st1_F5_RTP31139_211217
ATGCGGGAGCGCCTGGCCGCCGCGGGGGACGGAGACGAGCGGGCCGCTCTGGAGCGGGCCGTCCGCTTCGGCCTGGCGGCGCTGGAGCACGGGGAGGAGCCGATGGCATGAAGATCAAGAGAATGACCGCCACCTTCGGCGCGCTGGAGGGGGCGACCCTGAATCTGGAGGAGGGGCTCAACCTGCTCCAGTTCCCCAACGAGGGGGGCAAGTCCACCTGGTGCGCTTTCCTGCGGGCCATGTTTTACGGGATCCCCACCCGGGAGCGGGACACCAGGACCACCCTGGCCGAAAAGAACCGCTATCAGCCCTGGTCCGGCTCCCCCATGGCGGGGGAGATGCTCCTCACCTGGGGGGGACGGGACCTGATCCTGCGCCTGTTCGCCAAAGGGGCCTCCCCCTTCGGCGGCTTTCAGGCGGTATACGCCGACACGGGTGAGAC
>NZ_JBCOAQ010000076.1:0-4520 GCF_040226735.1 Intestinimonas sp. RTP31139st1_F5_RTP31139_211217
AGATGCATTTTGCGGCGGGCCTTTTGTCTGCGCATGTCTGGGGCGTCACCCCGGCTCAGTCAAAAATCATGGTGGAGAAATAGTCCTCCGGGGTTTCGGCCCGGCGAATCAGCCGGGTGCTTCCGTCCTCGCGGAGTAGCACCTCCGCAGAGCGGAGTTTGCCATTGTAGTTGTAACCCATAGAGAAGCCATGGGCGCCGGTGTCGTGGATCACCAGCAGATCACCGGATTGAATCTCCGGCAGCATCCGGTCCACAGCAAATTTGTCGTTGTTTTCGCACAGGGAGCCGGTGACGTCATACTTGTGGTCGCAGGGGGCATCCTCTTTTCCCACCACCGTGATATGATGGTAGGCCCCGTACATGGCGGGACGCATCAGATTGGCTGCGCAGGCGTCGACCCCCACGTACTCTTTATAAGTGTGTTTGAAGTGAGTGGCCTTTGTCACCAGACAGCCGTAGGGTCCCAGCATAAATCGGCCCAGCTCGGTAAAGATGGCCACATCACCCATGCCGGCAGGGACCAGGATCTCCTCGTATTTCCGGCGCACACCCTCACCGATGGCGGCGATGTCGTTTTCTCGCTGCTCCGGACGGTAGGGGATACCTACGCCGCCGGAGAGATTGATGAACCGAATGTCGCAGCATGTCTCCTCCCGAAGCTCTACCGCCGTCTGGAAGAGGATACCCGCCAGTGTGGGATAATAGGCGTTGGAGAGGGTGTTGGAGGCCAAAAAGGCGTGGAGGCCGAAATGCTTGGCGCCCAAAGCCCTCAGCTTGCGGAAGCCCTCGGTGAGCTGCGCACGGGTAAAGCCGTATTTGGCGTCTCCGGGGGTGTCCATGACCTGGAAGCCCTCCTCACTTGCCCCGATGGAGAAGGTGCCGCCGGGGTTGTAGCGGCAGGAGATGGTTTCGGGGATGGCTCCGATGGTGTCTTTCAAGAAATCGATGTGGGTGAAGTCGTCCAGGTTGATGGTGGCCCCCAGGCGGGCGGCCAACTGAAACTCCTCCGGGGGCGTATCATTGGAGGAGAACATGATATCCGCCCCCGAAAAGCCGCAGCGGTCGGCCAGCATGAGCTCTGTGAGGGAGGAGCAGTCCGCACCACAGCCCTCTTCCCGCAGGAGCTTCAAAATGGCGGGAGTGGGGGTGGCCTTGACGGCAAAATACTCCCGGTAACCTGGATTCCAGGCAAAAGCGGCCTTCAGTTTTCGTGCGTTTTCCCGGATGCCTTTCTCGTCGTAGAGGTGGAAGGGAGTGGGATACCGGGCCGTGATGGCCCTGAGCTGCTCCAAGGTGACAAAAGGCTTTTTCAAGGGAAAACACCCGCTTTCTGAAAAAATCAAATTTATCTTATAAAAATCCGGCGTATTTTGTCAATCGCCGCAAAGTAGGAATTGAAACAGAGTTTCCAGCCGTTTCCGTAGTATTTGACAAAAAGCCAAAAATAAAACAAAAACAGTGGACCGCGCCCTGAAAAAAGTGGTATACTTTCACGAAAAGTATTTTGAGAGGAGAGGTATCCCATGGACAAAAAGCGCATCATTCAGGTAGATGAAAAGGTCCCTCCGGCACAGCTTGTTCCCCTGAGCATCCAGCATGTTTTCGCCATGTTCGGCGCGTCGGTGCTGGTCCCCATCCTGTTCGGCATCCACTCCGGCATCGTCCTCTTCATGAACGGCATCGGTACCTTGCTGTTCATTTTCCTCACCAAGGGCAAAGCTCCGGCCTATCTCGGCTCCAGCTTTGCTTTTTTAGCGCCCGCGGGCATCGTCATCGCGGAGCTGGGCTTTGAATACGCCCAGGGCGGCTTTGTGGTCACGGGGCTGCTGGGCTGCCTGCTGGCCCTGGTGGTGTGGAAGTTCGGCACCGACTGGATCGACATCGTCCTGCCGCCCGCGGCCATGGGGCCGGTGGTGGCCCTCATCGGCCTGGAGCTGGCCGCCAACACCGTAAAGGGCGGCGCCATCGGCGCGGACCTCATGGCCGTGAATCCGGAGGGCGGGCTGATGCTCAGTCCCACCATGGAGACGGGGGACATTCTGGTCTTTGCCGTCACCCTGGGGGTAGCCGTGTTTGGCTCCGTCCTCTTCCGGGGCTTCCTCTCCGTCATCCCCCTGCTCATCGCCATGATCTGCGGTTACCTCACCGCCGTGGCGGCGGGCGTGGTGGACTTCTCCCCCCTTCAAAACGTGTCCCTCTTCACCATCCCCGACTTCCACATCGCAAAATTTGACCTCAACGCCATTCTCACTATCTGCCCGGTCATTCTGGTCATCACCGCCGAGCACATCGGACATCAGGTGGTCACCAGCAAGATCGTGGGCCGGGACCTGCTGAAGGAGCCGGGCCTCCACCGCTCACTGCTGGGGGACAACCTGTCCACCGCGTTCTCCGGGCTTTTCGGCTCTGTGCCCACCACCACCTACGGCGAGAACATCGGCGTCATGGCCGTTACCGGGGTCTATTCGGTCCAGGTCATCGCCGGAGCCGCCGTTATCTCCATCCTCATGGCCTTTATCGGGCCCCTCTCTGCGTTCATCGCCACCATTCCCGGTGACGTGATCGGCGGTATCACATTCCTCCTCTACGGCATGATCGGCACCTCCGGCCTGCGGATCTTGGTGGACAAGAAGGTGGACTATGGCAAGAACCGGAACCTGATCCTCACCTCTGTGGTCTTTGTGGCGGGCCTCTCCGGTCTCACCCTCACCTTTGGCGCGGTATCCATCACCGGCATGACGCTGGCGGCCGTCACCGCCGTGATCATCAGCCTTCTGTTCTATCTGCTGGAGAAGGCCGGACTGATGAACGACTAAAACTTGCTTGAAACATGCGGTCGGACCGCGGCCAGTTTTTTCATCCGGTCGTCAGTCCTTCCCCAAGAGAAAGAGAGCGCCTTGGCGCTCTCTTTTTTTTCTATGACAGCCAGTCGGGGGCGGCTTGTCCTCCGGGAGGGGCCATGGTATAATCGGGATCATAAGTAAGAGGGCGGGAGTACCGCCGGAGAACGGACAAAGGAGCTTTCATGAGTGATATCAGACTGGCCGCCGAAGTGGTGGCCGAGGTGAAGAAAGCGGTGGTGGGGAAGGACGACATCCTGGTGAAGGCGCTGCTGGCCGTCTTGGCCCGGGGTCACATCCTACTGGAGGACATCCCGGGTGTGGGCAAGACCACCATGGCGCTGGCCTTTTCCAGGGCACTGGGGCTTGCGTATCACCGCGTCCAGTTCACGCCCGACGTGATGCCCTCCGACATCACCGGCTTTTCTCTCTACAACAAGGCGGCTGGACGAATGGAGTACCAGCCCGGGGCGGTGTTATGCAATCTCTTCCTGGCCGATGAGCTCAACCGGGCCACCAGCCGCACCCAGTCGGCGCTGCTGGAGGCCATGGAGGAGGGGCAGGTCACGGTGGACGGGATATCCCATCCGGTGCCCCAGCCCTTCCTGGTCATTGCCACCCAGAATCCGACGGGGGCCTCTGGTACCCAGCTTCTGCCCGATTCCCAGCTGGACCGCTTTACGCTGCGGCTGTCCATCGGGTATCCCCGTCCGGAGGATGAACTGGAACTCCTCCGCCGCCGGCGCGGCGGCGCACCCCTGGACGGGGTGCGGCAGGTGGTGGACCGGGAGGGGCTGGAACGGATGCGCGCCCAGGTAGATCAGGTCCACATCGCCGACGAGATTCTGGATTATATGGTTCGGCTGTCGGCGGCCACTCGCAGCCATCCCCTGATTGTTCAGGGGGCCAGCCCCAGGGCCACCCTGGCGGTGGCGGCGGTCAGCCGGGCCGCGGCCTTTGTGCGGGGCCGGGATTATGTGATCCCCGAGGATGTGGCCGACATCTTTCGGGATACCGTGGCCCACCGCCTGATCCTCACGCCGGGGTGCGATGGAACGCAGCAGGACCCCCTGGGAGAGGTGCTGCACATGGTCCATCCCCCCAGGCTCCGGTAGCCGCCGTGGCCCGCCGCCGCAGGGCCTATGCGCTGCTCCTGGCCGCAGCTTTGCTGTTCCACCTTTTCGATATCGGATATCTGGCCTGTTTCCTGCTGGCGCTGGCCCTGACCCTGCCTGTGCTGGGGATGCTGCTGAGCCTGCCTGCCATGCTGCGGTGCCGCCTGGAGCTGCAGGCCGAGCCCACCGGTGTGGAGCGGGGCGGAGAGGCCGGCTGGCGGCTGGCGGCCCATGGGCCGGTCCGGCTGCCTCTGGCGCAGGTGACGATCCGCCTGCGGATGGAAAACGCCCTCACCGGCGGGAAGGAGACCCGACGGGTGACGCTCACCGGCCCGGAAGAGGTGCGAAGCGCTGTCCTGCGGGCGGACGCCTCCCACTGCGGCCGACTGACATGCCGGGTGGAGTGGGCCAGGGTATGTGACTGTATGGGACTGTTCACGGTGCCCCTCCGCCCTCCCGCGCCGGCCTCCCTGCTGGTCCTGCCTCAGGCGGGGGCGCCTGTGCCGCCGGACCTTCCGGGGGAGGGGAGCAGCCCGAGCGGCGCGCTGGTGCCCCGGCCCGGC
>NZ_JBCOAQ010000077.1:0-4506 GCF_040226735.1 Intestinimonas sp. RTP31139st1_F5_RTP31139_211217
GGCTATGTGTGAGAGAGGGGGAAGCACCGTTATGCATGCCGCACAGCGTCGGGATGCCCTGTTGGAGCTGCTCCGCACCTCCCGGGGGCCGGTGAGCGCCACGGCGCTGGCCCGCCGCTTTTCCGTCAGCCGTCAGATTATCGTGGGAGATATCGCCCTCCTCCGGGCTGGCGGGGCGGATATCGCCTCCACCCCCCGGGGCTATGTGATCCCCGCCCAGGAGGATACGGGCCTTACCTGCACCCTGGTCTGCCGCCATACCGCCGCCGATCTGGAACGAGAGCTCAATCTCATGGTGGACAACGGCTGCACTGTGCTGGACGTGGTGGTGGAGCACCCGGTCTACGGCCAGCTCTCCGGCCAGCTCCAGCTCTCCTCCCGATATGATGTGGCTGAGTTTATACGCCGGGTAGAGAAGGAACAGGCCACTCCTCTCAGCGCCCTCACCGGAGGGGTCCACCTCCACCGCCTCCGCTGTCCCGACGAGGCGGCCTGCCGCAGGGTGTGCCAGGCATTGGATGAGGCCGGATTTCTGGTGAAGGAGTAAGCCTGGACCGAGGCGAGGCGGTGCTTCTCCTCCGGCGCCGGACCCCATGACAGTCGGAACCTGCGCTTGACAAATCCTGCACAGACGCTATAATAGGGCATTACAGGTGTCAAGACACCTGTAATGCCCTATTTTTCCGGATCCCATCTATTAAAGGAGTGGTCCCATGGACGGATGCAAGTCTTTCCTCGCCCGCAAGAATATCGTAATCTCCGCCAAACGCTACGGCATTGACGCGCTGGGCGCCATGGCCCAGGGGCTTTTCTGCTCCCTGCTCATCGGCACCATCATCAAGACCCTGGGCCAGCAGCTTGGCCTCCCCTTTTTGGTGGACATCGGCGGCTACGCCTCGGCCATGTCCGGTCCGGCCATGGCCGCCGCCATCGGGTACGCCCTTCAGGCGCCGCCTCTGGTATTGTTCTCCCTCATCGCCGTGGGCTCCGCCGCCAATGGTCTGGGCGGCGCGGGGGGGCCGCTGGCCGTGCTGGTCATCGCCATTTTGGCCGCAGAGGTCGGCAAGGCCGTCTCCAAGGAGACCAAGGTGGACATTCTGGTGACGCCCCTGGTCACCATCTGCGTGGGCGTGGCCCTCTCGGCCTGGTGGGCCCCGGCCATCGGGGCCGCGGCCTCCGCCTTCGGTCAGCTCATCAAGGACGCCACCGTGCTCCAGCCCTTCTGGATGGGCATCGTGGTATCCGTGCTGGTGGGCATCGCCCTGACCCTCCCCATCTCCTCCGCGGCCATCTGCGCCGCGTTCGGCCTCACGGGGCTGGCCGGGGGCGCCGCCGTGGCCGGCTGTTGCGCCAACATGGTGGGCTTCGCCGTGCTCTCCTTCCGGGAGAACCGCTGGGGTGGCCTGGTGAGCCAAGGCATCGGCACCTCCATGCTCCAAATGCCCAACATCGTTCGGAATCCCCGCATCTGGCTTCCCGCCATCCTTACCTCCGCCGTCACCGGCCCCATCGCCACCTGCGTGTTCCGCCTGGAGATGAACGACCCCGCCAGCGGCGTGGCCTCCGGCATGGGGACCTGCGGACTGGTGGGGCAGATCGGAGTCTACAGCGGCTGGGTGAATGATGTAGCTACCGGCGTCAAGGCCGCCATCACCCCTTTTGACTGGCTGGGCCTGATCCTCATCTCCTTTGTCCTCCCCGCCGTGCTCTGCTGGGCCTTCGGTCTCTTCTTCCGCAGGATCGGCTGGATCAAGGAGGGGGACCTCACCCTCTCTTAGGGCCTGTTTGAAAATGGCCGACACGCCCTTGCGCGTTCCCCCGGGTTTGCGTCAGCCGTCCGTAAAGATCTGGCAGTAATAGTACAGTCCGCTGTCCGAGCGGGCCACCCCCACTCCGATACGGGTAATCTCCGGGTTGACCATATTCTGATAGTGCCCGCTGGAATTTTCCCAGACCGTCACCGCCTCTCGGGCGGAGAGGGCGGAGACCATGGCCAGGTTTTCGGAGGCGTATCCGGTAAGCCGGTCTCCCAGGACGGTGTAAAACGGTCTTCCGTCGGGGCGCACATGGTTGTAGTTGTCCAGATCGTCCATGGCCGCGCACTCCTCGGCCCGGATCTGGGCGGCCGCCATCAGGGTCTCGTCCGTCTCCAGTGGGGCCTCGCCGGCCTCCTGGCGGAGCCCATTGGTCAGGGCCACAAGCTCCTGCCGCGCCGCCTCCAGCCCGTCGGGCGCCTCCGCCTTCTCCCGGTCCGTCCCCCGGAAGGTCTGGTCGTACCGTGCCAGCATGGCCGCGGCCTCCGCCCGGGTCACACCGCCCTCCGGGTCCATGGTGGTCTCCCCGGTACCTGTCAGGATGCCGTTGGGACAGGCCCAGCCCAGCACCGCCAGCCGGACCTCCCCGTCCACCCCTTCCATATCGGAAAAGGGTCCTGCCGGGGCCTCCTCCGCCGCCGGGCTGTCCCCCGTCAGCAGGGCAAAGTGGTAGAGCATGACCGCAAACTCCCCCCTCTGAACGGCCTCATCGGGCTTGAGCTCCCCTCCGGTCGCCGTTCCGCTGTCCGGATACAGCCCGCTCTGATGGGCCCAGGTCACCGCGTCCCTGTAATAGGCCCCCTCAGGTACGTCGGAATAGGTCCCGGAGCCGGTGACGGCAGGGGACCCCGCGTAGCGGTAGAGCACCTCTGCCAGCATGGACCGGGTCATGACGGCATCCGGGATAAAACGATCCCCGCCCGCGCCCTGAAACAGCCCCTTCTCCGTGACGTAGGCCACGCTGTCGCGGGCCCAGTGGCCCTCAGGCACATCGGCAAAGCCGGCGGCCAGGGCCGGTGACGCCAGCCCGGTCCAAAGGCTCAGTGCCAGGCCCAGGCATGCGATCTGTCTTTTCATACTGCCTCTCTCCCTATAAAATAAGCTGTGCCCGGACCTTTTTTCACGGTCATACCGCGCGCAGACTGCAACCGGGTCCCCGCTCTTCGGCGGGGGCCCGGTTATTTCATGGCCCGTCCATTCGCGCCAGCAACCCATGCGGCCGCGGGGATCAGGAGGTGCAGCCCCAGAAAGCCCAGGTCAGCCGGAGAGGCCGTTGGACTGCCGCTCCATGTTCTCCACTACAATGTCGTGGATCTCCCCCAGGGAAGCGCAGTACTCCAGCACCGCCCAGGGGACGTTGGTGTGGAAGTGGATCTTGACCAGCGACTCATCCCCCACCGCCAGCAGGCAGTCCCCCGGGATGTGGGCCTGAATGTAGTCGTGGATGTCGTCTTCCGAGAGGCCTTCCCCCTCGATGAGCAGTTGGGTGTCGAACGGATAGTCCAGCATGGCCGTACCGGCTCCTTTCATTGGTTGAGTTCATACTGCTCCACCAGCCGGACGGAGTACTCCAGGCAGGCTCCCTCCCGGTCCGCCTGGAAGAGGATGCTCTCGCCCACGTCCAAGGCGTCCCGGACGGCCAGCAGATCGTCGGTGGTGTTCAGCTCGGTGCCGTTGGCGGTGAGGAGGATATCCCCCGCCTGCACCTTGTCCGCGGCGTCCGAACCAGCCTGGACGGCATCCACCAGCAGGCCGCAGGCCACTCCCCTGGCCTCCTTCTCGGAGGGGTAGAGCCCCCGCACCGTGACGCCCAGGGTGGGCCGTCCGGTGACGTGGCCACTCTGGATGAGGGAGTCCACCACCGGCTTCACCGTGGCGGTGGGGATGGCGAAGCCCAGCCCCTCCAGGGTATTGCTGTCGGCGTCGGTGGAGACCAGCTTCATGTTGGTGATCCCGATGACCTGCCCCTGGTCGTTGACCAGAGCCCCCCCGGAATTGCCGGTATTAAGCGCGGCGGTGGTCTGGAGGAGGGTCATTGGGTTACCGTCCACCTCCATGTCCCGGTTGATGGCGGAGAGGATGCCGTCGGTCATGGTGCCCCGCAGCTCCTCTCCCATGGGGTTGCCGATGGCCACCACCGCGTCCCCCACCACCATGTCCTCGGAGTCCCCGAAGGCGGCGGGGGTGAGCCCCTCGGCCTCGATCTTCAGCACGGCCAGATCGGTGGTGCTGTCGCTTCCCACCAGCTTTGCCTGGAACCCGCGTCCGTCCTCCAGGGAGACGTCCACCCGAAAGGCCCCGTCGATGACGTGGGCGTTGGTGATGAGGTAGCCGTCCCCGCTCATCAGGATGCCGGTGCCCTGGCTCACGCCCTGGAGCGTGCCCTTCGCCACCGTGGCCTGGATGGATACGATGGAGGGGATGACCTTCCGATAGATGTCCTGGAGGCGCATCCCCTCTCCCTCCGGCTTGGCCTCCAGGGAGAGCACGGTGCCGTCCCCGGTGGGTGCCCGCTCCAGTTCCGCCTGAAAGGAGAGGGAAGGAGTGACGGAGGCCTGCCCGCCTCCGGAGGGATAGAACGCCCCCGCGTCCACCAGCGGCTGTGCCCGCAGGGCCAGCAGCACCGCCGTCCCTCCCAGCACCAGGGTCAGGGCGGCCAGGACCAGCGCCGCGCCCCGCTCGGACTTTCGGC
>NZ_JBCOAQ010000078.1:0-4445 GCF_040226735.1 Intestinimonas sp. RTP31139st1_F5_RTP31139_211217
CAGGAGGTAAGGAACATGAGCGAATTGAAACCAAGAATAACGGAAAACGGAATTGATTATATCCTTGTCGGAGATTACTATATCCCAGATTTGAAGCTGCCGGAGGAACACCGCCCTATCGGAAAGTACGGACGGATGCACCGGGAATATTTAAGAGAAGCCCACCCAGCCAGATTGAACACATTGACACTGACCGGGGAGTTATGGACATATCTTGCAGACCTGAACGAACAGGCACAGGAACGGTTAGACACCATCATGGAGCAGATGAAGGCTGCCGATGGTGTGACCGAGGAATTGAAGCGTACCCATCAAATGGAATGGGTGCAGCGTTGCAATAACATTCACAACCGGGCAGAAGAAATTATTTTGCAAGAGATGATTTATTCATAACGGTATGGTAGAATGATTATGACAAATCGAAAGTTGACAAGGAGTTTTGATAGCGTGAAAAAAATATTTCTTAAAATTGTGATAGGGGTTGTTCTTGCTTGTATTTTATTTGTTTGTTTTCTTTATACGAACAATGAGATCGGCGTGACTTCATCTAAGCTGGAGGCAGATATTCGTTCGTCGCAGAAGATTAAGGATGATTGGACGGTCGATGGAAGCGTTTCCAGCACGATGGCTGCATATATTTCTTACCCTCAGGATTTGAGTGACCATTCTTTTTCCGTCTATGTCAATCGTCCAGGACTTTCCTTCGGATATTTTTCCCGTGGAGGTGGAACTCTTTCGGGGATTCAAAGAGGAATTGTGGAGTTTACTGTAGAGGGATATAATGAACGAGCATTTATTTCTATGAATCAACAGCAGGTGCAACAACTTGAAATAGATGATGGCAACACAATTCAAGTGGTTGATATTGACCGCAATAAACCTTTTGCGATTGTCTTGCCTATAAATGCGGGTAATATTACTTTTTATGATGTAAATAGAAATACTGTGGAATATTGGAATAATCCTCTTTGACAAATTCCAGTTTGTCGTGCTAAAAATTCAACTGAATAATCCCAGCAAAAACCGCTGCTACATGGAAGCCAACAAACCATGCAACAGCGGTTTTTCTTTATCGTTTTTTCCTCTGGCTGATAGGCGTTCCCATTTTCTTTGATTTTTTGAGAATCCGAATCAGCCAGCGAAATTCTTCATCTGACAGATTTTTATAGTTGATACCAAGCTGCTTACAGTAAAGGACAACCAGCTTTTCATCACGGCTGCCCTTGAAATTTTCAACCGCTTCCAGATTTTCTTTCAGTTCATCGGCAACGGTGGTCTGAGGTGCACTCTCGCTGTCCTTTTTATGGGCTTCCCGAATATCCCGGATAATCAGGTTGAGGTCATCCCGTACCATGTGACTGAAATATTCATCATCACTGATATGGGCGGCTTGCAACACTTTCAAATGGGGGTCATCTTCGCCGGGGCGATACCGTTCAATGATTTCATGCCGGACGGTATCGACAAGGGCGTTGAGGTTTTGAATCTGCATGGTGGCAATCCCATCCACATAAATCTCAATGTCCGCAAGAAACTTGATAAAGTCCTTATGGGTGGCAAGTTCGCACAGCAGACGGTTGTTAATCCGACCGCTTTTCAGAAGTGCTACCATCTCATCACTCAAATGCAGCTCCCTTAATGGCGTGTTGATCTCCGCCCGGTTCTCTGTCCGGCAAAAGAGATAATCGAGGGACACCCCATAAAAATCTGCCAGCAGGATAAGGTTGCCATGATTGATTTCCTTATAGTCGTCTTTTTCATAACTGCCAAGAGCCGATTTTGAAATACCCGTTTGCTCAGCCAGTTCTTCCAGTTTTAATCCTTTGTTTAATCGTAAATCTTTTAGCCGTTCCTGTATTGTAGTAGCTCCGTTCATTGAAGCAGTTCCCCCTTTCTAACGACATTTATAACCGTTGAATTGATTATACCATATCAATTCCGCAATCGTGGAAATTTCTGATTTTTACCCCGAATTCCTACTTTGTGGACATACGGCACAGGGCACAAAAATGTTCTATGATACAGGTAGTTCATCGATGGATTATTCCAATCGAATGACCAGCCTGTGTGGGATATGCTTCCCCGGCGATGTAGTGCCATGACTTTTGGCAGGGATATGGAGGAACCCTGACCAAAACGAGCATACCAAAGGGAGCGATACGCCGCTGTGAGATTCAGGGGAGGAACGACACCGGGGAGAACTGGCGAACTGACACCGAAATGATACCGAAACACAACAATCTGATAGGGGGACAGTCTACCTTATCGCTGATACTTCGGGAGATTTTAAGCGGCTCTATGGCTGTAATTTTACCGAAAATCGCCCCGAAACCATACACTAAAACGGGAGGAAGCGCAATATGCCGAGAATGAGCAAAAAGAGGAAGTATGAGCTTTCCTTTTACCTCAATGACCGGGGGCGTGTCACTTACAACGAATTATGCCGGAAATGCCAGCATGGGTGCAAGCAGAGCTTCCGGGCGGTTGTGATTGACTGCCCCTGTTATTTATCCAAACGAGCAAAGAAAAAGGAGGAACACACAGAATGAATTTTGAATTTATGACGATAGACACACCATTGCCGCCCTGTATGCCTTTTCCCAGAGCGTTGACAGGATTTCCAGTCAGCAGCACCGCAAAGGTCATGTACTGCCGGATGCTGGACGCTATGCTCTCCAAAGGGCAGGAGGACGAGAACGGAATCCTCTTTGTCTGCTTCCCTGTCACAGCCATTGCCGCAGTCCTGTCCCGCAGCTCCATGACGGTCAAGCGTTCTCTGAATGAACTGGAAACTGCCGGACTTATCATGCGGGTGCGTCAGGGCATTGGAGAACCAAACCGGATTTATGTGCTGATACCGGGAAAGGAGGACGCTGCCCTTGCCTGATACCTCAAAGCTGGAAAAACTCAATCGGGAGTTGGAAAAAAGCGAAAAGAAACTGCGGAAAGCCATCAATGATGAAAAGGCATTGCAGCACCAGTTGAAACAGCTTACCCGAAAGGAACGGACGCACCGGCTCTGTACCCGTGGCGGTATGCTGGAAAGTTTTCTGCAAGAGCCGGAACGCCTGACAGATGATGATGTCATGCTGTTGTTGAAACTCATTTTTCACAGACAGGACACGCAGGAACTATTGAAAAAACTGCTGGAACGGGAGATGCCGGAACCCCCTTAGTTTACTAAGGGCGCAATTATACACCACCCAGAAGTTGGTGCATTGCGTTCTCCGAAGGCTCCTCGCCGGAGGGCTGTGATTTTCCGCAGTCATGGTCTGCTCCAAATCAAACAGGGGACGCTACGCTTCCCCTGCGCTGGCTGCCGCCAGCTACCCTTTTGTGGACTTGCCATCTGGGGACACCTTGCGCTGCAAGCTGTTCCCAGCCGACAAGTTTCATAAAATATGCTATCTTTTCGATAGGCAATAAAGTATAATGAAGTCAGCAATAAATCAGGAATTTGAGGTCAAGGATTAAACGGGAGGTTTATATGAAAAAATACCAATGTCCTTGCTGCGGATATTTTACCTATAATGTTCCGGCAAATAAAGATTGTGGGTATATTTGCCCCGTTTGTTTTTGGGAGAATGACCCGTTTATTGCTTCTGATAACGAACCAAGCGACTCTAATCATGGAATAACACTAAAAGAAGCGAAATTCAATTTCTCAAAATTTGGTGCTTGTGAAAAAGAAATGTTATGTTATGTCCGATCACCAAGAGATGATGAAAAAGAAATTTCATAGCGACAACTTCCAACTTGTAGAACTGAAAAATTGAAATTTGATGGGATGGTGATATTATGAAAAAGATAATGGCAGTTATGCTATCGTTGCTTGCTTGTACGGTTCTGCTTGCAGGGTGCAACACTTCCTCCGAAAGCAATGAAGAACAGTCCTTAAAGGTATATTCATTTAGCGGAGAAAATGAATATATTTCTGTGTCGAATGGTGTAATTATTTTAGATGGCAAAGATGAAATTTGCTATGGTGGTGATTTGAAAGTGATGTCAGACGATTTTGCTAATATTACCACATACTCAACGACCATTTATATCAATGGAAGCGAAAAAGAAACTCTGCTTTCTAATGGTGTTGATGATCAGACAGGTGAGACAATAGATGTTTCTGGAAATGTTGGACAAATTTCTGGTGACATTCTCAGAGATAGTGACGCTGATAAGTTGACTGATAATTTGTGGTTTGAATTGAAAACAACCAATTTGAACGGAGAAGAAAGCACTTATCGGGTACAGTTAGAGACAACTGAAATCACAAAGGAAGTCAAAAAGTAACCCCAAACTCTTACAACTAAATACCCGCCGCCCACAAAGCGGCACACCAAGCAGGAAATCTGAAAAAGGTTGCCTGCTTTTTTTCTGCCCCAAATGAGGTGGTAAAACGCCACCCCATCCACCAATTACCGAAAGGAGGGACACGAAATGCCCTG
>NZ_JBCOAQ010000079.1:0-4351 GCF_040226735.1 Intestinimonas sp. RTP31139st1_F5_RTP31139_211217
CTGCGGGCCCATTGCCATAGATGAGCGCATCAGGTAAGGGAGAACCAGGCGCCGCCGGCGCCGGTGTAATCCGCCCCGAAGACCACCTTGGGGGCGGGGTCGCTCTGGTTGACCAGGAAGGCCAGATAGCCGTCCAGCGTACCGCCCTGGTAGACCCGCCCGTCAAATTTGGGAGAGGGCGTCACCACCGTCCAGAAGGCGGTGTACTGTACACTGTCGGCGCTGTAGAGGTCAAAGCCCGCCAGGTGGAAGGCCACGGCCTGGTCCGGGTCGGAGGCCTCGTCCACCTTGGCGCTCAGCCGTACCAGCACATACTCCTTACCAGTGGGGGCGGGATCGTTGAACTGGTTGGCCGCCTTGAGCGCCTGCCAGGCTTTGTCCCCCCGCAGGGACTCGGAGATCTGCATGGTAATGGTCCAGTCATCGTCTCCCTTGGCGTACCGGAAGGTATGGGCCGTGCCCAAGGGCACCGGGTCCGTGCGGCTGTAGGGGGACGCGCTCTCTTCGGGCACGGGGGCCTGTCCGCCGGGCGTGGAGAGGGCCACGGTCTGGCGCTCCTGGTCCCAGGTCACCTCCAGGCCCAGGGCGTCCGCCACCGCCCGGACGGGGAGATAGGTGGTGCCGTCCACGGCGAAGGGCTCCACTGCCGCCCCGTTGGCATCTTTCGGGTCCACCTCCCGGCCGTCCAGCGTGATGCGGATGCCGGAGTAGGTGGCCTCCAGGGTCCGCACCGTGGCGGCCAGGGCGGGGACGCCCAGCGAAAAGACCAGCGCCGTTACGGCGACGCCGGAAAAAAAGCTCCTCCATTGCTGACGATTTCTCATAAAAAACATCCTTTCCGCCCCCGCCTCGGAGGGCCGCTTTTTATAATAGAGAAAATGCGCGCCGATGTCAAATGGGGCGGAAGAAAGAGGCTCCAAAGGGGATTTACGTTTTTTATAAAAAATGAGTTGTCAAGATAAAGAGATTGAGATATAATGACTAAGACAGTGACGCATAGGTATGAGCGGCGCTTTCGACTGGATTCCAAAAGTAAGGAGAGGAAACGACTATGAGTTATTCCGCGCAAAACATCCGCAATGTCTGTCTGCTGGGCCACGGTGGAAACGGAAAGACGTCCCTGGCCGAGAGCATGCTGCTTCAGACCGGCGTGATCGACCGCATGGGCAAGGTGTCCGACGGAAATACCGTCTGCGACTTCGATCCAGAGGAGATCAAGCGCCAGTTTTCCATCTCCACCGCCGTGGTGCCTGTGGAGTATAAGGGCTGCAAGATCAATGTGCTGGATACGCCGGGCTATTTCGACTTCTCCGGCGAGGTCATGGAGGCCCTGCGGGTGGCCGACGCCGCCGTGATCGTCTGCTCGGCCAAGAGCGGCATGAGCGTGGGGGCGGAGAAGGCCTGGAAGTACTGTGAGGAGCGCAAGATGCCCCGCATCCTCTACATCTCCAAGACCGACGAGGACAACTCCGACTATAACGCCGCCTTTGACACCCTGCGGGACCGCTTCGGCAAGAATATCGCCCCCGTGGTGGCCCCCATCTGGGACGAGGGCAAGAAGGTCATCGGCATCATCGACGTGCTTAACAAGCGGGCCTATGACATTGAAAACGGCAAGCGGCACGAGATCCCCGTGCCCGACAACAAGAAGGACGTTCTCGACGAGCTGTACAACGCCCTGGTGGAGTCCGTGGCGGAGACCAGCGAGGAGTTCATGGAGCGGTTCTTCAATGGCGAGGAGTTTACCTATGCCGAGATGATCCAGGGCCTCCACGCCGGCGTGAAGGACCTCTCCCTGTTCCCGGTGGTCTGCGGCTCCGCCCTCTCCGGCTTGGGGACCCAGATGCTGCTGGACAACATCGTCAACCTCCTGCCCTCTCCGCTGGAGGGGCGTCCGGAGATGGGCGAGAACGACCACGGCGAGATGGTGGAGTTCGCCGTCTCACCCGGCGCGGTGCCCGCCGCCTTTGTGTGGAAAACAGTCTCCGACCAGTACGGCAAATACTCCTACGTCAAGGTGCTCTCCGGCACCATCGAGTCGGATATGCCCATCGTCAACGCCCGCACCGGCCTCACGGAGAAGCTGGGCAGGCTGTACGCCATCCGGGGCAAAAAGACCGAGGAAGTGAAGAAGCTCTCCTGCGGCGACATCGGCGCTGTGGGAAAGATGGACAAGGTAAAGACCGGCGACACCCTGTGCGACCCCCGCAACGTGGTGAAGCTGGAGCCCATCGGATTCCCCGAGCCCGTCTATTCCATGGCCATCCAGCCCAAGACCAAGGGCCAAGACGACAAGATCGCTGCCGGCCTCAGCCGCCTGGGCGAGGAGGACCAGACCTTTACCGTGGTCAACAACGCCGAGACCCGTCAGGTGGTGCTCTCCGGCACCGGCGACATCCAGCTCGACGTGCTGGTGTCCAGACTGAAATCCCGCTTCGGCGTGGAGGCCGAGCTGGTCCCCACCCGCGTGCCCTACCGGGAGAAGATCCGCAAGAAGGTGGAGGTCCAGGGCCGGCACAAGAAGCAGACCGGCGGCCACGGCCAGTTCGGCGACGTGTGGATCCGCTTTGAGCCCGGCGAGCAGGAGGAGATGGAGTTCTGCGAGGAGGTCGTGGGCGGCGCGGTGCCCAAGAACTACTTCCCCGCGGTGGAAAAGGGCCTCCGGGAGGCCGTGGTCCACGGTGTGCTGGCCGGCTACCCGGTGGTGTACCTGAAGGCCACCCTGTACGACGGCTCCTACCATCCGGTGGACTCCTCCGAAATGGCCTTCAAGACCGCCGCGCAGCTGGCGTATAAGGCGGCGCTGGCCCAGGCCAACCCCGTCCTGCTGGAGCCCATCGGCGAGCTGAAGGTCACCATTCCCGACAGCTACATGGGCGACGTCATCGGCGACCTGAACAAGCGCCGTGGCCGCATTATGGGCATGAACCCAGACGGCGAGGGCAACCAGATCGTAGAGGCCGAGGTGCCCATGGGTGAGATGACCACTTACGCCATCGACCTGCGCTCCATCACCCAGTCCAGGGGCAGCTTTACCTATCACTTTGTCCGCTATGAGGAGGCCCCTCCCGCGGCGCAGGAGAAGGCCATTGAGGCGGCCAAGGCGATGCAGGAGGCCGAGTAGGCACAGCGTTTCCCAGTGGGGCCCCTCCCGCGGCGCAGGAGAAGGCCATTGAGGCGGCCAAGAGGGTCAGGAGGCCGCATCGGTCCGCGCACAAGAGAGAAGAGAGGTTGGGCGCCCGCCCCGGAAATTCCGGGGCGGGCGCTGCCGATTTCGGGAGCAGACAGCCGGGTGAAACGGCGGGAAAAAGGGACAGGAGGGACACAATGAGCTACAAAAACATCAAAATCGAGATCACAGGCGGCATTGCGGTCCTGACGCTGAACCGGCCTGAGGTCCGCAACGCCCTGGATTTTGAGACCTGGGAAGAGATCCGGAGCGGAATGCGGGAACTGGGCCGAAGGGAAGGCGTGCAGGTGATCATCTTTACCGGAGCCGGCGGCAAGGCATTTGCCTCGGGGACCGATATCCGCGCCATCCATGACAGGACAGTGGCCGAGCAGATGAACAGCGAGGTCAGCGATACGCTCTATGAGATATCCACCCACAAAAGACCCGTCATCGCCGCCATAGACGGCTATGCGCTGGGCGGCGGCTGTGAGCTGGCCATGGCCTGCGACATCCGCATTGCAACCAAGAAGTCCAGGTTCGGGCAGCCAGAGGTGGGGCTGGGCATCATTCCTGGCGCTGGCGGGACGCAGCGGCTCCAGCGTCTGGTGGGCATCGGCAAGGCCAAAGAGCTCATTTTTACCGGGGATATCATCTCTGCCGAGGAGGCGGAGCGGATCGGACTGGTGGAAAAGGTGGTGGAGGACGGCACGGTGATGGACGCAGCCATGGAGATGGCGAAAAAGATCCGGGCCAAGGGGCCGGTGGCCATCACTCTGGCCAAAAAGGCCATCCAGGTGGGCGCCGACACCGATCTTTACTCCGGGCTGTGCTTTGAGCGGTATGCACAGGCCCTGGCCTATTCCACCGACGACAAGGCGGAGGGGACGCAGGCGTTCCTGGAGAAGCGGCCTCCTGCGTTCAAAGGCAAGTAAGAAAAGGAAGTCTCCACCGCGCTTTGGCGCGGCGGAGACTTCCTTTTTTCTCATGATGTGCGGCGCGCATCCGGAAGGGCGCAGGTTATTTCCTGGAGTAGTCGTAGAAGCCCTTGCCGGTCTTGCGGCCGAGGTAGCCGGCGCGGACCATCTTGCGGAGGAGGAGAGAAGCGCGATACTTGGAGTCGCCGGTCTCCTGGTAGAGCACGTCCATGATGGCGAGGCAGACGTCCAGGCCGATGAGGTC
>NZ_JBCOAQ010000080.1:0-4178 GCF_040226735.1 Intestinimonas sp. RTP31139st1_F5_RTP31139_211217
GCCCCCCCCCCCCCCCCCTGTTTTACATCGTTCCATATCTGACAGGCGATCCGCCGGGGTAAGGCCCTCATACGTTGAAGCGGAACAGCACTACGTCCCCGTCCTGCATCACGTATTCTTTTCCTTCTGACCGCACCAGGTCAGTTCTCCCGCAGGCGCATGCGCCTGCGGGAACCCTGATGATTTTATCTGCTCGGGGCAAGTAAATTGCCCCTGCGCCAAGGGCTTGTCCTCCGGGTCAAGCCCTTGTACGGCGCGTACCGCGCCACCCCGCTCTGCGGGGCCCCGGAAAAGGGCCCTTATACGTTGAAGCGGAACAGTACCACGTCTCCGTCCTGCATCACGTATTCTTTCCCTTCTGACCGCACCAGGCCCTTTTCTTTTGCATGCACCAAATCTCCGCACTTCACCAGGTCCTCAAATGCCACTACCTCCGCGCGGATAAAGCCCCGCTCGAAATCGGAGTGTATTTTTCCGGCCGCCTGAGGCGCCTTGGTCCCCTGCTTGATGGTCCAGGCCCGGCACTCATCCTCACCCGAAGTGAGAAAAGAGATGAGCCCCAGCAATGCATAGGATGCCTTGATCAGCCGATCCAAGCCGGACTCGGCGATCCCCAGATCATCCAAAAACATCTTCTTTTCATCGCTCTCCAGTTCAGCGATCTCCGCCTCCAGCTGCGCACACACGGGGATCACCTGGGCACCTTCCTTGGCGGCCACTTCAGATACCTGTTTGTAGTAGGCATTGTTTTCGTAGTCGGAGAATCCGGCCTCATCCAGGTTTGCCGCGTAGATGACAGGTTTGAGGGAGAGCAACTCAGATGTGGCGATGAGCGCCGCATCCTCCTCACTACACTCATAGGAACGAGCGGAGCGGCCTTCGTTGAGCCAGGTGAGCAGCTCCTGAAAGACTTCCGCTTCCCGTGCGGCCTTCTTATCACCCGACTTTACCAGCTTGGCGGCCTTCTCCACCCGGCGCTGGACCATCTCCATATCCGCCATGATGAGTTCGATGTCAATGATCTCGATGTCTCGCAGTGGATCGGTGGAGCCCTCCACGTGGATGACATTGGGGTCGTCAAAGCAGCGCACCACATGAACGACGGCGTCCGTGGCCCGAATATTGGAGAGAAATTTGTTCCCCAGCCCCTCTCCCTTGGAGGCTCCCTTCACTAGCCCGGCAATGTCCACGAACTCAATGACGGCGTGGGTGGTCTTCTTGGGCTTATAGAAGTCGGAGAGCCAGTCCAGGCGGTGATCCGGCACCGCCACCATCCCCACGTTGGGATCGATAGTACAGAAGGGATAGTTGGCCGACTCCGCGCCGGCATTGGTAATGGCGTTGAACAAGGTCGATTTGCCCACGTTGGGCAACCCCACGATGCCAAGCTTCATAGCAAAGACGTCCTTTCGGTGTAAGAATACGAAATAAGCTCCATTATTATACCGGATACCAGGGCAAAACACAAGCCCGCCCCAGCGGCTGGAAACGATATTCCTCTCTCCAATAAAGATTCCATCAATTCTCTCGTTAAGTTTCCGCCAAGCTTTCCCCAACCGTGTTGACAGCGGACCTCTTTTCCATATGATTGTAACTGTAACTGGCGCCTAGGTTGGGGGGCACCAGTTTCAATTGGGAAGATTAGGAGGAATTGTATGTTCAAGAAATTCACAAACGGCTGCGTGCGCGTAGTCAATCGATGGCTGCCGGATGCCTTCCTGTTCGCCGTCATCCTGACCATTGTGACTTTTGTGGGGTCCATGATCGGGACAAAGCAGACCCCCCTTGAGCTGGTCGACGCCTGGGGCAATTCGAAGGGCTTCTGGGGCCTGCTGTCTTTCTCCATGCAGATGGCCCTGGTGCTGGTCTTCGGCTCCGCCATGGCCTCCGCCAAGATCTGCAAGCGTTTTCTGGGGGCCATTGCCTCTGTCGCCAAGGACAAAAAGAGCGCCATCCTGGTCACTACCTTCGTCTCCACCGTCTGCTGCTGGCTCAACTGGGGCTTCGGCCTCATCGCCGGCGCCCTCCTGGCCAAAGAAGTGGCCCGCCGGGTTCGTGACGTGGACTATCCACTTCTGATCGCCTCCGCCTACTCCGGCTTCGTGATCTGGCACGCGGGTCTCTCCGGCTCCATCCCCCTGCAAATGGCCGCAGAGGGCGGTACCGAGATCCTGGGCATCTTCTACTCCGCCCCCATCACCGATACCGTTCTGCATCCTGCCAACCTGATCATGGTGGCCGTCATCCTCTTCCTGATGCCCTTTGTCAACTATGCCATGCACCCTGATGCCGAGCACACCATCATCGTGGACCCCGCCCGGCTGGTGGACGAGGAAGAGCGTACTTATACAGTGGGCACCCCTGCCGAAAAGATGGAGCACAGCAAGATCCTGTGGGCCATCACTCTTCTGCTGGGCTTTGCCTACATCATCTATTACTTTGCCACCAAGGGCTTTAACCTGGACCTGAACATCGTCAACATGATTTTCCTCTTCCTGGGCATTTTGCTCCACGGCGACCTGCGGAAATATGTGGACGCCATTGGAGACGCCGCTTCCGGCGCCGCCGGTATCCTGCTTCAGTTCCCCTTCTATGCCGGCATCATGGGGCTGATGGTGGCTCAAAATCCCGAAACCGGCGTGTCCCTGGCCGGCATCATCGCCGACTTCTTTGTCAGCATCTCCAACGACGTCACCTTCCCCATGCTGACGTTCCTGTCCGCCGGCCTTATCAACTTCTTCGTCCCCTCCGGCGGCGGCCAATGGGCCGTGCAGGCGCCTATCGTCATGCCTGCCGCCACCACGATGGGAATCGAATACGGCCGGGCCGCCATGGCCATCGCCTGGGGCGATCAGTGGACCAACATGGTACAGCCCTTCTGGGCGCTGCCTATCTTGGGTATGGCCGGTCTGTCCGCCCGCAATATCATGGGATACCTGGTCATTGTGACCATCTTCACTGGCGTGGTTGCCTGCCTGGGCTTCCTGGGCTGGGCCATGTTCTTCTAAAACTTGCCTTTTCTCTCTCTCCTTACAATAGGAGCCCAACACACACAAAACCCGCAGGCTTTTGGCCTGCGGGTTTTGTGTGTGTTTTACTCAATTGCGATCCGGTTCGGAGCCGACGCCGCCTTGGCCTCCCGCTTGGGGATTTCCAGACGGAGGATGCCATCCTCGTACCCGGCTTTGATTTCATCGGGTTTTACATCGCCCACGTAAAAACTCCGGCTGCATGCCCCGCTATAGCGCTCCTGGCGGATGTAACGGCCCTTCTTATCCCTCTCATCCCTGTCCAGACCCTTGGCCGCGCTGATGGTGAGGTATCCGTCGTTGAGCTCTACATTCACCTCGTCCTTCTTGAAGCCGGGCAGGTCTACCGCGACCTCATAGCCGCTTTCGGTTTCCTTCACATCCGTCTTCATCAGGTTCTTGGCCCGCTTGCCATAAAGGGGATTGTGCTCCCCAAAGAAATTCTTTTCAAAAGAGTCTCCAAAGAAATCGTCAAACAAATTCTCGCTGAAAATGCTGGGCAACATAAGTCATTCCTCCATTCGTTGTCTTACCTTTTTGCCCTGCAGAGAAGACCTTTTCTGGTCCCCTTCCCTTGGTACGGCTCTACTATAGTCCTCTGTTTTAGCACTGTCAATATAGGAGTGCTAAAATTCATAAAAGAAACACATTTGATACAAAGAAATGTCACATTTAAAAATTAACCAAAAACGAAAAATCCCCAAAGCCTTGCGGCTCCATGGATTTTTCTGGTGGAGACAGCAGAACTCGAAGGGGGCATGGTATGTTCCTACGGGTGTTTGGCTGTCTCTGGTAATACCCCATAAAACCGCTGTGGCACAAGGAGTTCCGGGTTTCATGCGGAATAAAATCTCAGAAACCATTGGGCCTGTTGGATATTCATTTTTATCGTTCTGTTAGAAATTTGTTAGAAGTAGGATAGGATGCTGTTACGAAAGATTCATTGGATTTTTTAGCGGTCTTATCCATATGTGAGCGACCGTATAAAGTGGAGATTCACGCCCCCGTGTGGGGGGCGACTGCTCATGAGCCTCCGGACTTTCAAAGTGGGTGTGATTTCAATCCACGCCCCCCGTGTGGGGGGCGACCTACCTACAAACCCTTCACTTTCGATGACGAGGTATTTCAATCCACGCCCCCCGTCTGGCG
>NZ_JBCOAQ010000081.1:0-3726 GCF_040226735.1 Intestinimonas sp. RTP31139st1_F5_RTP31139_211217
CCCCCCCCCCTCCGTCTGCTGAAACACCTGTATGCTAGGGAACGCTAGTGGTCTGTGGCGGGGGAACGCCCGCCCCGCGTGGGATCAAATGCCCCGGTTCAGCCGCCCCTGGCCAGATTGGTGAGGTCCTCCCCCGCCACGCGGTAGACCGTCCACTCGTCCATGGGCTGGGCGGGGAGGGAGAGATAGAAGTCGATGGAGGGCTTGTTCCAGTCCAGGCACCACCACTCCAGCCGTCCGCAGCCCTCCTCCACGGCGATGGCGGCCAGCCGCTTGAGCAGGGCCAGGCCGTAGCCCTTGCCCCGGTGCTCCGGGCGGACGAACAGATCCTCCAGGTATATGCCGCAGCGGCCCAGGAAGGTGGAGAAGTTGTGGAAATAGAGGGCGAAGCCCACCGGCTCGTCCCCCTCCTGGGCGATGAGGACCTCTGCACCGTGGCGTTCAAAGATCCAGGTCCGGAGGGTGTCCTCGTCGGTCACCACCTCGTGCCGGAGCTGTTCGTACTCGGCCAGGTCCAGAATGAATTGCAGGATGAGGGGCACATCGTCCGCGACGGCCTTGCGGATGGAAAAGAGCTGGTTCGACTCCATGGCGGGTCCTCCTTACAGTACATTGATTCAGGTCCGGGGCGGCTCCTGTGTCCCGGCGCCGGGCTCCGCCCCGGCATCCCCGGGGGCCGGAGGCGGGGCCGCAGCGGCCTTGGCCTGCTGCTGGGCCAGAAGGGCGCGCTCCCGCGCCTCGTCCTCCTGCTGCTGCCGCTCCCGGCGGTCCTTTTCCTTTCGGCGGCGGTGCCGGAAACGCTTCCACTCCAGCCACGCCCCGATGACGGCAAAGACGGCCATGAGGAAGAAGGTGCAGATGAGCCCCGCCGTGGGGGCAAAGTCCCCCTCCAGAGCGCCCACGAACTGGCCGGCGGCCCAGCCCAGGGCGCAGCCTATGTAGAAAAAGAAGGCAAACCACACCCGGCGGAGGAGCAGGGCCAGGGCGCCTGCCGCGCCCAGGACGACATATAAAAGGGCCAGCCGGGCGGTTACAAAGACCCCGGCCGTCCAGTAGTAGGTGGCGCAGGCCGCCACCACGAAGAGGAGAAAGGCCAGCAGGGCGCACAAAAGCGCGGGGCCGCTGAAGTACTTTTTCATATGGATCCGACCTTTTTTGTTTAAATGCGGCTGCAACAGGATTATACCATGCTTTTCCTCCGCGGGCAAGGGCGGCGTGTTTCGGCGCGCCGCGCCCGCAACCGGGGCGGGCGGAAGGCGTGGGAGCCGCTTTGGGGCCATTATAGCACGTGGTGGACGGGGTGACAATGGGCGAGGGCCCCGGTCGTTCCGGGATTGACGGGGGCCGCCTTGTGCACTAAAATAATATCCAAATACCCAAACAAGCAGCGGGAGGTTATGGAAATGAGAGAGATCAGGACCGCCGCCCTCATCGGCATGGGGGCCATGGGGGCGGTGTTCGCGCCGGGGCTGTCCGCCACGCTGGGGGACGGCTTCCGGGTGGTGGCCGGCGGCGTGCGGAAGGCCCGGCTGGCCCGGGGCGTCATGGTGAACGGCGCTCCTGTGACGTTCCGTCTGACAGAGCCGGAGGGCCCGGCGGAGCCGGTGGATCTGGTGATCCTGGCCGTGAAGGATTACGCCTACCGGGAGGCGCTGGAGCAGGTGGGCCGCTTCGTGGGGGAGGACACCATCCTCCTGCCTGTGCTCAATGGGCTGGACTGCGCCCGGCAGGCCGGGGAGGTCTACGGCCCGGAAAAGGTGCTCTACGCCAGCATGTGGGTGGACGCCAGCATGGAAAACGGGACGGCGGTCTATAACCCCCGGGGCATGGTGCGCATCGGGGAGGCCCGGAACGACCCGCCCGGCCCGCGGGTGCTGGCCCTGGAGGACCTCTTCCGCCGGGCGGGGGTCCGCTGCCGGGTGGAGCCGGATATGATCCACTGCATCTGGCTGAAATTTATGGGCAACGTCAGCGAGAACCTGCCCTGCGCTCTGCTGGGCGTGCCCTACGGGGCCTATCGGGAGGGCTGGCCCGCCGACGGGATCCGCAGGGCCCTGATGGCCGAGGTGGCGGCGGTGGCCCGGGCGGAGGCCGGGGTGGAGCTGACGGAGGAGGATATGGCCCTCCGGAACAGGATCGTCTACAACCAGGACCCCGCCAGCCGGCCCTCCACCCTGCAGGACCTGGACCGGGGCAGGCAGACGGAGGTGGGGCTCTTCGCCGGCGCCGTGGTGCGCCTGGGGGAGAAGCACGGCATCCCCACCCCGGTCAGCGCCGTCATGCTCCAGGGGATCCGGGCCCTGGAGGCCAAAAACGCCGGGACCATCCCCGGCCTTCCGGAGGCGGCACGGGGGTGAAAAAGGCTATTTTTTGCGATTTTTACGGCACGCTGGTCCATGAGAACGGACCCATCTCCCTGGAGGTGGTGGGCCGGGTGGCGGAGAGCTGCGGCGCGGCCCCGGAGGATGTGGTGGCCTTTTGGTGGGAGCGGTTCGGGGCCCTGTCGGCGCGGTGCTGCGGCGTGGATTTCCGCACCCGGTACGACATCGCCGTGGAGAGCTTCCAGGAGACGGTGGAGCGCTTCGGCTCTCCGGAGGACCCCAGGGCCCTGACGGACCGGATGGTGGAGCACTGGTGCGCCCCGCCCCTCTATGAGGACGCCCGGGCCTTTCTGGAGGCGGCCCCCGCCCCGGTGTATCTGGTCACCAACAGCGACGACCACTTTGTGGAGGAGGCCCTCCGGCGGTACGGCCTCCCCGTGGCCGGCGCTGTCACCAGCCAGGCCGCCCGGTACGCCAAGCCCCGTCCGGAGATATTCCGCTTCGCCCTGGAGCGGTATGGCCTTCGTCCCGGGGAGACCGTCCACCTGGGGGACTCGCTGGCCGGGGATGTGGAGACGCCCCGCGCTCTGGGTATCCGGGCCCTCTGGCTCAACCGGAAGGGGAAGCCGGTCCCTCCGGGTGTGGAGGCTGCGGAGAACCTGGCGGAGGCGGCGCGGACACTGGCCCCCCTGTTCTGACACCGAACTGTTACCAAATTGTCCTTGACAAAGAGAGGTTACAGTTGTACCCTATTGATATAGGGTACAACTGTAACCTCTTCTCCTGTCAGAGAGTCTTTGCCTGGCGGAGAGGGTTTCCGAATCTTTGAGAGCAGAAAGGAGCGCTGTGAAATGTCGGAGGCAGAGGAGCGGATCACCGACGCGGAGCTGGAGGTGATGGGGGCCCTGTGGCGGGGAGAGGGCCCCATGACGCTGTCCCAGGTGAAGGAGGCCATGGCTCGGGCCCGGGGCTGGAACGGGGACACCACCAAGACCCTGCTGCGCCGCCTGTGCCGGAAAGGGGCGGTGGAGCAGGAGAAGCGGGAGGTCTATTACTACCGGCCCCTGGTGAGCCGGGAGAACTTCGGCCGCTACAAGACCCAGCGCCTCATCGACAAGCTCTACGCGGGCAGCGCCAAGGCGATGGTGGCCGCCCTGGTGGAGCGGCAGGCCCTGAAGCGGGAGGATGTGGGCGAGCTCCGGGCCATGTTCGACGCCCTGTGGGAGGAGAAGGGGGGCGGGGAGACGTGAGCACGCTGCTGGAGACGCTGCTGCGCCTGACAGTGCTGGGGTCCCTGCTCACCGGCGTGGTGCTGCTGCTGGAGCGGGTCTTCCGCCGGCGGCTGAGCCGGGCAGCGGGTTACTACCTCTGGCTGCGGGTGCTGCTGCGGCTGTGCCTGCCCTTC
>NZ_JBCOAQ010000082.1:0-3704 GCF_040226735.1 Intestinimonas sp. RTP31139st1_F5_RTP31139_211217
GCCCTGGAGGGCCGCCTGGACCTGCGGGGCGGGACCGTCATCACCATCGACGGCGCTTCCTCCAAGGATTTTGACGACGCCGTGTCCCTGGAGCGGGACGGCGACGGCAACTGGGTCCTGGGGGTCCACATCGCCGATGTGTCCCACTACGTGACCGAGGGCTCCCCCCTGGACCTGGAGGCCTTTCACCGGGGCACCTCGGTATATTTTGCCGACCAGGTGGTGCCCATGCTGCCGGAGGCCCTCTCCAACGGCATCTGCTCCCTCAATCCCCAGGTGGACCGTCTGGCCCTCTCCTGCATCATGACCATGGACGGCCACGGGGCGATGCTGGGCCACAAGCTGGCCAAGACCGTCATCCGCTCCACCGAGCGGATGACCTACGAGGACTGCAACCTCCTCCTGGAGGACCAGTCCCCCGAGCTGGCCGCGCGGTACGCCCACATTCTGCCCATGCTCCGGGACATGGCCGGGCTGGCCCGGACCCTGGAGAAGAAGCGCCGGGCCCGCGGGGCCCTGGATCTGGAGAGCCGGGAGTGCTATATCGTCTGCGATGCCGATGGTCTGCCCGTGGATATCCGGGTGCGGGAATCCGGCACGTCCGAACGGCTCATCGAGTCCTTTATGCTTGCCGCCAACGAGTGCGTGGCCGAGCATCTCCAAAAGGCGGCGCTGCCCGCCGTTTATCGGGTCCACGAAAAGCCCTCGGCGGACAAGGCGACCAACCTGAAGGCCATGCTCGCTCCCCTGGGCTTTGCCCTCCGCGAGGCCGACAACGGCAGCCTCCAGAAGGTCCTGGACGCCGCGCGGGGGACGCCGCAGGCCCCCGCCATCCACACCATGGTCCTCCGCTCTCTCATGAAGGCCCGGTACGACGTGCAGAATCTGGGCCACTTCGGCCTGGCCGCCAAATACTACTGCCATTTCACCTCCCCCATCCGGCGCTATCCCGACCTGATGGTCCACCGCATCCTCACCTCCCTGCTGGACGGGACGCTGGGGGAGGGGCGGTCCGCCGGGGCGCTCTCCGCCGCCGCCCAGCGCGCCGCCGTGCAGTCCTCCGAGCGGGAGCTCGCCGCCATGAGCGCCGAGCGGGAGATCGAGAAGTGCTATATGGCCGAGTTCATGTCCGCCCATGTGGGGGAGACCTTCCCCGGCGCGGTCTCCGGCGTCACCAGGTTCGGCCTCTTCGTGGCCCTGGCAAACGGGGTGGAGGGGCTCCTCCCCGTCACCGCCCTTCCCGACGACCGGTACGAATACGACGAGGTGCGCATGACCCTCACCGGGTCCCGGACCAAGCTGACCTACTCCTTTGGGATGCCCCTGGAGGTCCTCTGCGCGGCGGCCAACGCCGGCTCCGGCCAGATCGACTTCACCCTTCCCGGCGTGGAGGGCGCCGCGCCCCGGGCGATCCCCGCCGCCGCGCCCAAGCGCCAGACCAGGACCAAGGCGAAGCGCCCCTCCGGAAAGCCCGCCTATCGGCCTCCCAAACGGGAGCGGGGGAGGAAAAAACGATGACGACACGTAGTTTCTCTCTGTTTCTATTGCTATGTGTATTCATCCCTGCCGCTGGGTGTGGCTCCGGGACCGTACCCGGCGGCAGTCCCGGGGCCTCCGCCACCACCGCGCCCACACCCACGGCCACGGTCCCGACCACACCGGAACCCACACCCACCCCGGACCCCGTTCAGGCCCGGCTGGATGCCATGACCACCGAGGAGAAGGTGGGGCAACTCCTGATGGCGGGCTTCGAGGGCACCGAGCCCGGCGACGACGACGCCGTCTTTCTCCAGGACTATCAGGTGGGCGGACTCATCCTCTTCGGGCGGAACATTGAGAGTGCGGAACAGCTCACGGCCCTCACCAACGGCCTCAAGGCCCTCAACGGCGACCAGATCCCCCTCCTCATCGGCGTGGACCAGGAGGGCGGGCTGGTGGACCGGATGCCGCCGGAGGTCCACCGCACCCCCGGCGCGTACGCCGTGGGCTCCACGTCGGACTGGGACCAGGGCCGTGCCCTGGGGGCTGCCCTGGCGGCGGAGTGCGCGGGCTTTGGCTTCCATCTGGACTTTGCCCCCGTGCTGGACGTGTGGAGCAACCCGGACAACACCGTTATCGGCAAGCGGGCCTTCGGCAGCGACTGGAAAGTGGTCAGCGGCTTCGGTGCCGCGGTGTCCAATGCCCTCCAGGCGGCGGGCGTGATCCCGGTGGTCAAGCATTTCCCCGGCCATGGGGACACGGTGGTGGACTCCCATATGGGACTTCCGGTGGTGGACAAGTCCCTGGAGGACCTCTCCCTCCAGGAGCTCCCTCCCTTCCGGGACCTCATCTCGGGCGGCGAGACCCCCTCCGGCAGGGCAGAGGCCGTCCCCGCCGTCATGGTGGCCCACATCCTGATGACCCAACTGGACCCCGACCTCCCCGCTTCCCTCTCCCCGGCGGTGGTGACCGACCTTTTGCGGGGGGAGCTGGGCTTCGGCGGCGTGGTCTTTACCGATGACCTCACCATGGGCGCCATTACACAAAATTACGGCCTGGGCGAGGCCGCCGTGCTGGCCGTGGAGGCCGGGTGCGACATGCTGCTGGTCTGCCACGGCCGGGACAGCGTGGACGCCGCCCGCTCGGCCCTGCTGGAGGCGGCGGCATCCGGCCGCATCTCCCAGGCGCGGCTGGACGAGAGCGTCAGACGCATCCTTTCCCTGAAACTGGAGTACAGCGTGAGCGGAGAGCCGGTCTCCGCGCCCGACCTGAACGCTCTCAACGCCCTGGTGGACGCGGTCGCGGCCCAATAGGCCGGCTTCCCCTTGACAGCAGCCTCCTACAGGTGTAGTATTCAATCATAGATACTACACTTGTAGGAGGCTTTTCTATGTCCAGATTAACCGACAGTGAGTGGCGGGTCCTCACCGCTCTGTGGGATTCCGGCGACGCCGCCCTGGGCGAGGTGGCGGCATCCCTGCGCCCGGACACCGGCTGGAGCCGGAACACGGTGCTCACCTATCTCACCCGGATGGAGCGCAAGGGGCTGGTGACCATCGACAAAGAGCACTACCCCCACCGCTACCGCGCCGCCCTGAGCCGGGAGGAGGGCCGGACGGAGGAACGGCGCAGCTTCCTCAGCCGGGTCTACCAGGGCTCCGCCGGGGACCTGGTGGCGGCCTTTCTGAAGGAGGAGCCCATCTCCCCCCAAGAGCGGGAACGGCTCAAAAAGCTGTTGGACGAAATGGAGGTCTGAGCCCGATGACCGATCTCTGGTCCTTTCTCCTCCAGACCCTCACCGCCTCCGGTGCGGCGGCGCTGCTGCTGGCCGTCAAGGCCCTCTTTCGGGATAAGCTCTCCCCCCGGTGGCAGTTCGGCGTGTGGGGGGTGCTGGCGCTGGTCCTGCTGCTCCCCGCCGGTGGGGGCGGGCGGTACGCCCTGTTCAACTGGCCCCTGTGGGTGGAGAGTGCCAAGACCGCCCTCACCGGAGACTATTCCCTCACCCGGGTCCTCGCCCCCATCCCGCTGCCCCTGGGGCTGGGCCGTCCGGCATCTCCCGCCGACCTGCTCTATCTCCTCTATCTGGCGGGCGCGGCGGCGCTGCTGCTGCGGTACGCCCTCTCCTATCTGCGGCTTCGGCTGGCCCTCCGCCAGGGCGCCGAGGCCGACGGGGCCCAGATCCGCCGGGTGGCGGCCGCATACGGCTGCCGGCCCTGCCGGGCCGT
>NZ_JBCOAQ010000083.1:0-3299 GCF_040226735.1 Intestinimonas sp. RTP31139st1_F5_RTP31139_211217
GGAGGACGCCGTCCCGCAGCACGGCGATGCGGCTTCCCATGGTCATGGCCTCGGTCTGGTCGTGGGTGACGTAGACGGTAGTGGTGCCCAGGTCCCGCTGGAACGACACGATCTCCCGACGCATATCCACCCGAAGCTTGGCGTCCAGGTTGGAGAGAGGCTCGTCCATGAGGAAGAGGCGGGGGCGCCGCACCAGGGCCCGTCCCAGCGCCACCCGCTGGCGCTGGCCGCCGGAGAGGGCGCCAGGCCGGCGATCCAGGTACTCTAGAAGGCCCAGGCTCTCGGCTACCTCCATCACCCGCGCTCGGATCTCCTCCCGCCCCCATCGGCGCATTTTCAGTGGGAAAGCCATGTTGTCATAGACCTTCATAGTGGGATAGAGGGCATAGTTCTGAAAAACCATGGCGATATCGCGGTCCCTCGGGGGCACCCGGTGGATACTCTTTCCATCCATGCGGATCACGCCGCTGTCCACCCGCTCCAACCCCGCCACCATTCTGAGCAGAGTGGACTTTCCACAGCCGGAGGGGCCCACAAAGATCATAAATTCTCCCGGCTCCACGGCGAGATTCACATCCCGCACCGCGTGGACGTCGGCGGCGTACCACTTATTCACCTGTTCTATCTCCAGAGCAGTGGCTTCCATCATCTGATATCCTCCCTTGCACTTGATCGGGCCTTTCGCAAAAGCGGCCCCAAGGACTTGTCCGGGCCCGGCGTTTGGGCGTATGAACCATCTCCGGGGCATGCCCTAATCCTTCAACCCCGCCGCGGCGATCCCCTGTTCCAGATACTTCTGCCCAAAGAGGAAGATGAGCAGAGCCGGCAGCAGCATCACCACGGAGGCCGCCAGGGATACCCCCGCGTTGTCCGCCGTGACGGTGGGGAGATACAACGACAGCGGCCAGAGGGTCTTGTCCTTGAGGAACGTGAGGGGCTGCTCCAGTGCATTCCAGTACTCGAGAAAGCCCAGCACCACGGCGGAGAGGAGCCCCGGCGCTCCCAGGGGGAGCCCCACATGCAGAAAGGTCCGGAGCGGTCCCGCGCCGTCCAGCGCCGCGGCTTCCGTGAGGGCGGAGGGGATGGCGGCGAAAAAACGGACCATGAGAAAGACGGGGAAGGTGGACACCGCCCCCGGAAGGATCACGGCCCAGACGGTGTCCAGCAGCCCCAACCCGTCCAATACCAGATAGCTCGACACCATGGTCACCTGGAAGGGCATGAGCATGAGCACGATGTAGAGAGAGAACAGGGCCTTTTTCCCCCGGAAGCGGAGCCGGGCAAACGCCCAGGCGGCGGGCGCACCGATGAGGACCTGTCCCGCCACCACCGGCGCGACCTGCCTACAGGAGTTCCAAAACATCGTAAAAAATTCCGGTGAATCCAAAAGCAGCTCCACATAGGGCCGCAACGTGGGGTATAGGGGCAGCAGGGGCCACACCGCCGCCCCCTCTGTATCCCCAAGCACGGGGCCCAGATTCCCGGCCACCTCTTCCGCCCCCATGAGGGACCCGGACAAAAGCATCCAGAGCGGTGCCCAGGCGAACAGGGCCAGCGCAGAGAGCAGCATGGCGAGGAACCATCTTCTCATCCCGGCCCCTCCCTTCCCCACAGCCGCTGGAGCAGCAGAATAAGCGCAAAGACCGCCAGCGCCATGAGCACGGCCCCGGCACACATCTTGTCCACATCCAGACTGGTGAACCAATTGTTGA
This sequence comes from Intestinimonas sp. RTP31139st1_F5_RTP31139_211217, assembly GCF_040226735.1. Taxonomy (NCBI): domain Bacteria; kingdom Bacillati; phylum Bacillota; class Clostridia; order Eubacteriales; genus Intestinimonas; species Intestinimonas sp. RTP31139st1_F5_RTP31139_211217. The sequence continues at coordinate 1,713 of NZ_JBCOAQ010000083.1, forward strand.
AGAGGTGCTGGAGCATATAGATGCTCTGATTGGGATAGCTCCCGCCGATCAGATAGGCCTCCCGAAACACCTTGAAGGAGTTCAGGAGGGAGAGGACCGCGACGGTGTAGAAGGCGGGCGTCAGATTGGGCAGGGTGATGCGGAAGAAACGCTGAAGCGCGCCGGCGCCGTCGATGGAGGCCGACTCGTAGAGGGCGGGCGGGATGGCCGTGAGCCCTGAAAGCCACAAGACCATATCATATCCGATGTTTTTCCACAGATAGGTAAACACCAGCACAAAAAAGGTCCCGCCGCTGTCCAGCCAGTTTACCGGAGCGCACCCCAACCGTCCCAGCAGCGCGTTGAAGAGTCCATGTTCGTGAAAGACCACCCTCCAGAGAAGGACCACGGAGGCCACAGGAATGGACATTGGGATGAGAAATGAGGTCTTGAAAATACCCCTTTTTTCCCGTACAGCGCTCACCAGCAGGGCCAGCAGCAGGGAAAACCCCAGCAGCAGGGGGATGCACACCAGCACAAATCTGGCGGTATTGGCGGCAGCCAGCCGAAACGCCTCGTTCCGGAGGACGGCGGCATAATTTTTAAACCCGACAAACTGACCGCTCATGGCGGAAAAGAAGGAGCGGCGCACCGCGTCCAGAAAGGGCAGCAGCACCAGCACCGCCACGGAAAGCAGACTGGGGCATAGGAAAAGCCATGGGACCGCCCCATCTGTCTCCGGCTCAAACTCCGGCGGAGGGCCTCCCGCCGCCTTCGCCGGCACGCGCCGACGGCTCCATGGCAATTTCATCTCCCCGTTCCTCCTCTCTTCTCCGATCCAAAAAACGGCGGTGCCGCTCCAGGCACCAATCCGACAGCAACCACGCCGCCGGCAGCAGCCAGAGCGGCCGCTTCACCTTCACACCCCCAAAAGGCGCAAAGACGAGAGCGATGCCGAAGGTGAGCGCCCACACGGCGCAGGCCCTCACAGCAAGTACCCGTTCTGTCCGGACCCCGGCCCGCTCTGCGGCCAAAACGGCCAGCGCCAGTGCGGTCAGAGACAGCAGCGCACAGCCCGCTGCCAGGGCACCATACCGCAGGTCCCGCTGAACGGCCGCCAAGGTCAGATAGCCCCGCAGCTTTTCCATCCCGCCCGAGAACAGCCGGACCCAGAACTCAAAATCAGACCACCGGGTGGGAATGAACCGCTCCGGCACAGACCATGGAGCGCCCGCACACCACAGGACCGCCCCCGCCCCCAGCAGCGCCGGCGGCAGATAGCAGACCAGCAGCAGCGGCGCGGCGGTCAGCGCCCGTCCCCGCTGGAACAGGCGCAGCAGTATCCCCACAGTCAGCGCCGCGCCGGGCAAGGCCGCCAGTGCGGTCAGGCCTTGGTGGAGCAGGGACAGGTCCAGCATTTGTCCGCCTGGGATCTGGTTCTGGCTCAGAAAGTGCTCTGCCTGGGTCCCGGCGTCTCCGTCCCGAAAGCGCAGCAGGAGGTTGGGCCAAGGCTCCGCGTCCTCCCCTCCCTGCACCAGAAGAAGCCCGCCGCTCCCCTTCATCACACCCCTGACATAGTAGGTCTTCCCCTTCCAGAGCACCGCCTGC
>NZ_JBCOAQ010000084.1:0-3133 GCF_040226735.1 Intestinimonas sp. RTP31139st1_F5_RTP31139_211217
GGAAGGGGGCTCCCAAGGGACTGCGCCTCATTCCCTTGGGCAAGAAAAAGAAAATGCGGAGCCTGGGGACTGTGCAGATCCCCACCGAGGCCTTCATGGCCGTGCTCAAGCTGGATGAGGAGTAAGACCGCATCTTTTTGCCTTCCTGGTCCCGGCACCATGCCGGACAACCGCCTGTAAACCGGATAAACCGCGGCCCCCGGCGCTGAATGCGCCGGGGGCCGCAGTTTTAAATTTCTCTCGGGATCTGTCAATAGAACCAGGGGGACAGTCCGCCGAAGGGCCAGAAGAAATCGGAAGATCCCTGCTGGGATTGCTGCTGCTCCTGCTGGGCCTCCTCTTCCTGAGCGGCCTCCTGCGCGGCACGGCGCTCAGGCGTGTCCTCGTCGAAGGTGAGGGTCAGCGTAAGCTTCTCCCCGCTGCGGTCCACCTCCAGGGTAACGGTGTCGCCCGCCTTATACTCCTTCTTGGCCTCCACCAGTTCAGCGGAGGAGAGGACCGTGGTGCCATCGATGGCGGTGATGATATCCCCCTTCTGGAGGCCCGCCTTGGCCGCGCAGGAACTCTCATCCACGCTCTTGACCAGCGCGCCCTGGCTCATGCCGTAGCGCTGGGCATCGCTCTCAGGTACAGTGGTGACGGTGATCCCCATGTAGGCCTTTCCGGTCACGTAGCCGTGCGCGATGATATCCTGTACCATGTCCTTGATGTCGTTGATGGGGATGGCAAAGCCCAGTCCCTCGATGGTGGCCTCACTGCTGGAAGAGCTGCTGGAGAGCTTGGCGGAGGTGATGCCGATCACCTGTCCGTACATATCAAAGAGAGGCCCGCCCGAGTTGCCGGAGTTGATGGCCGTGTCGGTCTGAAGCATGTTCATGACCTCGCCGTTCTGCATGGTGATGCTGCGGTCCTTGGCCGAGATGATACCCTGAGTCATGGAATAGGTCAGCTCGCCCAAAGGATTGCCGATGGCCACCACCTGTTCGCCCACCTTGATGTTGTCGGAGTCCCCGATGATGACGGGGGTGAGCCCCGTGGTGTCGATTTTCAGCACGGCGATGTCGTTTTCCTCCTCGCCGCCCACCAGGACGGCGTCATAGGTGGTGCCGTCCACAAAGGCGACCTTGATGCTCTGGGCTCCGTCGATGACGTGGTAATTCGTGAGGATATATCCGTCATTTGTAATGACGAAGCCGGAGCCGGCCGCAGCGGCGGACACCGGCTGGCCCCAGGAGTTGGTGGTCACCACCTCCGTGGTGATACCGACGGTGGAGCCGACAAAGGAGGCATAGATCTCCGGCGCGGTGAGGAGCGTCTTTCCGTTGACCTGGGCCACATTGACCACGGTGGGCGCCCGCTCCCCCTCATAGATCGTGGTGGTACCGCCGCTCAAACCGCCCGTGGCGGCGGTGGCGCCTACGCCGCCGACCAGCCCGCCCACCAACGCGCACACCAAGCACAGGGCCACCGTCTTCCCGCCGCGGCCCTTTTTCTTTCTGCTGTGTCCGGGCTCATCGGGGACGTACTCATTATCCAAGGAACGACCGGTGGTCTCGATGGGACGATCCCAGGGCTCCTGGGAATGGCTGTCGTTGTTGCTGTTATAGTACATAAGAATCGCTCCTTCATGGAATATTTGCTCTTCTTTTCTCGTTCGCCTACTAGGATAGCGGAAAAATATGACCATTTCATGAAGAAACGCCAAATGATTTTTGAACGAACCCGGAACCTTTTTTGAACGGATTATTCCTCTTCTCCGGGCGCAGGGGGTCTGCGTGCCGGATGGCCGTTCAAAATGGCTGCGGTGTCCCGCACAGCCAGGCGCAGGTCCCCCAGCAGGCCGTCAAAAATCCCTGTCCGGCACACATTGATGAGTACCAGGCAGAGGACCGGCCCCAGGATCATGCCCAGCACTCCCGCCAAGCGCATCCCCACATACATGCTCACCAGGGACAGGATCGGCGAGAGCCCTGTCTGGCTGCCCACCGCTTTGGGCTCCGCCACCCGTCGGAAGACGCAGACGATCCCCCAGACCACCATAAGTCCCACGGCGTGGACCCAATTGCCGGTGAGCACATCGATGACCGCCCACGGGACCATGACCGTCCCCGAGCCGATGATGGGGATAAAGTCCAGAACGGCCAGCAGCACGGCCAGCAGTACGGAATAGGGCTGACGGATCAGCAGGAACCCGGCCAGCAAAATGGCAAACACGCCGATGGAGATGATGACCTCCGCCCGCACATACCCCGCGAAGGCCCCCAGCGCGGTATGCTTGACTCGGGAGAAGAAATCGCGGACCTCGCCGGGCATCTTGTCCGTGACCAAAAAACGGAGATGAGGATAGTCCGCCGTGATGAAATAGGTGGCCATGATGAAGACAATCAGCGCCACCACAAAGGAGGGCAGGCTGAAGGCAAAATCTTTGGCGCGGGTGCCCATCCCCACCATGGCGTCATTGATCCAGACGCTCAGCCAGGCGTTGAGCCCATCCAGACTTTCGTTGACAAAGGTCTCCACCTCGTCCGGGAGATAGGCCAGGAACTTGTCCAGCTCTTCCCCAATGGTAAGAATCCCGCCCTGAAGGGACTCCCAGATTCCCTCCCAGTTGTCAATGAGGGAACTGATCTCGCTGACCAGACTATGGCCCAGCCCAAAGAGGATCCCACCCGCCACGGCAAAGGCCAGCAGGATCAGCAGCAGGGAGAGCACGCCTCTCGACAGGCCCAACCGCTTCTGGAGGCTCTTCACCAGCGGATTGAGGACCCATGCCACCACCAGGGCCAGCGCAAAGGGCATGAGCAGCCCCAGCAGTGGGGGAACCAGATACCGCAGCGCCAGCACGATCAGAAGGACCAGGATCATCCGTATCCCCAGCCGCATCCACAGTCTGCCCCTGTCCCGCCAGGATAACTCTCCTTGCCGCACGTTGGCACGTCCTTTCCCATGCGATTCTTAAGGCATGTCGCCAATATTCAAACAAGCCCCAGACATACCTGCTGGTAAAACCCGCCGATCAGGCGGGGCGGCCCTGTTCAAGTGCGCAGTTCCGCAGGCAGTATTATAACACGTCCAGGGTGCAACATATCACGAAATTGTGAACAGTGTGCACCGAGAGGTCCCTGCAAAAAGC
>NZ_JBCOAQ010000085.1:0-3109 GCF_040226735.1 Intestinimonas sp. RTP31139st1_F5_RTP31139_211217
CTGTCACGCTGCGGCGGCTGCGCGCTTCTCCTTGCAAAATGCCGCCGTTTTGATATAATACCTTTCAGCGGAACAAGAATACGGCGGGATCGCCGTCCCAAGGAGTAACCCAACTATGTTGTACGCCATTCTCGTCGTCCTTCTGGTGGCGGCAGACCAGCTTGTGAAGATCCTGGTCCGCGCCAATATCCCCCTGGGCGCCTCTATGCCCTTTCTCCCCGGGCTGGTGGAGCTCACCTACGTGCAGAACACCGGCGCGGCCTTCTCCATCTTCAAAGACCATACCTGGCTCCTCACCATCATCTCCGCCGTGGTGGCGGCGGCCATCGCCGCCGCGCTGATCAAAAGGGTGGTGGCCCATCCCTTCGGCGTGATCACCCTCTCCGTGGTGCTGGCGGGCGCTGTGGGAAATCTCATCGACCGGGCCCTCTTCGGTTTTGTCACCGACATGTTCAACCTCCAGTTCATGCATTTTGCCGTCTTCAACGTGGCCGACATCTGCGTGGTCTGCGGCGGCATCGCCTTTTGCGTCTACTTTCTCTTCTTCTATGATAAGCTGGAAAAAAAGGAGGCCCCCGATGACTCCCATCCTGCTGAGGGCTGACCGGGAGGGGGAGCGGCTGGACCAGCTCCTGGCCCGGTCCGTGGACGGCCTCACCCGCTCGGCCGCCCAGCGGCTGCTGGAGGAGGGAGCCGTCACCCTCAACGGCGCGCCGGCCCGGAAAAACACCCGCACTGCCCCCGGCGACGCGGTGGCGCTCTCCCTCCCCGACCCGGTGGAGGTGGACATCCGGCCCCAGAATATCCCGCTGGATGTGGTCTATGAGGATGCCGACGTCATCGTGGTCAACAAGCCGGTGGGCATGGTGGTCCACCCCGCGCCCGGTCATCCGGACGGCACACTGGTAAACGCACTGTTATATCACTGTGGAAATAGCCTCTCCGGAATCAACGGGGCGCTGCGGCCCGGCATCGTCCACCGCATTGACCGGGACACCTCGGGGCTCATCATCGCCGCCAAAAACGACGCCGCCCACCTGGCCCTGGCCGCACAGCTCCAGGACCACTCCCTCTACCGGGAATACGAGGCGGTGTGCGTGGGCACGCTGAAAGAGGCGTCCGGCACCGTGGACGCGCCCATCGCCCGGCACCCGGCGGACCGCAAAAGGATGTGCGTGGACCCAAAGGGGGGACGGGCGGCGGTGACACACTGGTCCGTTCTGGGTCGTTACCCCGGCCATACCCATATCCAATGCCGCCTGGAGACGGGCCGCACCCATCAGATCCGGGTGCACATGGCCTACATCGGCCACCCGCTGCTGGGAGATGTGGTCTATGGGGCGAAAAAGCCCGTCCCGGGCCTGGCGGGGCAGTGTCTCCACGCCCGGCGGCTCTCCTTCGTCCACCCCTCTGCGGGGACGCGCGTGACGGTGGAGTGTCCTCTGCCGGACTATTTCAGTCAGGCGCTGCGGAAACTGGCGCGCTGACGCCCCGGGTTGACAAAGCCGGACCGGCTGATATATAATACGGACCGACCGCAGGACAAATCGAATACAGGGGCGCTGGACGCAAGTCCGGCTGAGATGCAGGGGCGTAGCGCCGCCCCCGGTCCCTTGAACCTGATCCGGGTAATGCCGGCGTAGGAAGATGATTCGGCTTTTCATGTCGTTTCTCCCGTACCGCATTGCGCAGAGTATCCAGGTTTGCGCTGCGGTACATTTTGTTCGAGGGAGAAATGCACCATGGAAAACACCGCGACCGCAAGATCCAAACCCGCCAGGCGAAACGCCACCCGCATGCTCTGTGAGGGCGCCATTATGGTGGCCCTGTCCCAGATCCTGAGCTATATCAAGCTCATGGAGCTGCCCAACGGCGGCTCTCTCACCCCCGCCATGTTCCCCATCCTGCTCTTCGCCGTCCGCTGGGGGCTGGCCGACGGCCTGCTGGCCGGCTTTGTTTTCGGCCTGCTGCAACTGATGTTCGACGGGGCCTACGCCTGGGGCTGGCAGTCCATGCTGCTCGACTACCTGGTGGCCTTCACCCCCCTGGGCCTCGCCGGCCTCTTTCAGGGGAAGCGCTGGGGCATCTTCGCCGGCACCGTGCTGGGCTGCTTCGCCCGCTTCGTGGTCCATTTCATCAGCGGCGTGACGATCTACCGCATCTACGCCCCCACGGAGATCCTGGGCACGGTGTTTGATAATCCTACGCTCTATTCCATTGTCTATAACGGCTCCTATATGCTCCCCAACACCATTTTGGCACTGGTCATCGCGGCGCTGCTGTACGCGCCGCTGAAAAAGTTCTATCTGGGGGCCGACATTCAGAGATAAGGTGTGTGATTCACTTGGGCAAATTTGAGGGCGTTCTGCTGGCCAGCGACTTTGACGACACGCTGGTGGGCTCCGACTGCGAGGTGTCCCGCGGGAACCGGGAGGCCCTCGAATACTTCGTGCGGGAGGGGGGCCGGTTTACCGTCTCCACCGGGCGGGCCCACCGCACCTTCGCCCCCTATGTGGACGCCGCGCCCATCAATGCCCCTGTGATCCTCTCCAACGGCGCCCTGCTCTATGATTTCCGGGCCGGACGCACGGTGGTGGACCTGCCCCTGCCCGTCTGCGCGGCGGAGGACCTGGGGGAGCTGTGCTCCGCCATCCCCGCGCTGGGGGTGGAGACCTACCACGGCGACGACGTGTATATCTACCGCCCCAACGCCCACACCCAGCGGCACGTGGAGCGGGTCAAGACCACCTGGACCGAGATGGGCCTGGCGGAGATGCCCTCCCCCTGGAGCAAGGCGGTGATCCAGGCCGACCACGACGTGCTGCTCCGGGCCCAGGCCCTGATGCTGGAGCGGTGGCCCCAGCGGTACGAGGTCATCTTCTCCAACGCCGTCCTCTTGGAATGCACGGCCAAAACCGCCACCAAGGGGGGCATGGTCCTCAAGCTGGCGGAGCTGCTGGGGATCCGCCGGGAGCACATCTACTGTGTGGGGGACAATCAGAACGACATCCCCATGCTGGCCGTCTCCGCCATTCCGTTTGCCCCGGCCAACTGCGCCCAGGCGGTAAAGGATTGGGGCGCCACGGTCCTCGGCTCCTGTGACGAGGAC
>NZ_JBCOAQ010000086.1:121-2006 GCF_040226735.1 Intestinimonas sp. RTP31139st1_F5_RTP31139_211217
GGCATGCACAGGCTCCACCTGGAGCCCGGAAGGGAGGGAATGCCATGAGCAGACACAGGCGGCGCACAGACGCGCCGCGTGCTCCGGGCCCCATTTTCCTGCTGGGCGACGGCCTTCTCCTGTACCTGGGCCTGGCCGGTACGGTGCTCTCCTGGACCACGGCCTATGGCCTGGGCGGACAGTGGGGCATACTCCTGGCCGGATGTCTGCTGTTGGTGCTCCTCTCCCTGGCGGTCTGGTCTGTGCCCCGGCACAGCGTGCTGCCGCCGCTGGTCCTGGGCGTCTGCTGGCTGCTGGCGGTGTGGCGGCTGTGGGATGATCTCCGGTTGGGATGGTGCACAGCGGCCACACAGGCGGTGGAATCGGTGGGCGGAAGAGTATGGCTTCTGGACCGCATCCTGGCTGTGGGCGCGGAGACAGCGGGCGGGATATCCGGAGGGCCGGAAGCGGAGCGGGCCGTCACCCTGTGGCTGCTCTGCGCCGCGGCCCTTTGGGCGCTGCTGCTGGGCTGGGCAGTGGTGCGGCGGAGACGCTGCTGGCCGGTGGGGCTGCTCACGCTCCCTCTTTTGATACCCGCCTTTGCCGCCAACCGCCTGCCGGATTGGCCCCCCTTTCTGGCCCTGCTCACCTGCTGCTGTACCATGTTCCTCTCCGAGCTGTACGCCCACAGCGACCCGAAGGGCGGTGCCCGATTCACCCTGCTGGCGCTGCCCGCCTCGGCGCTCCTGCTGGGGCTGCTCACGGCGACGCTGCCTATGGAGCAGTATACCTATCCCCAGCGGACCATGGAGGCCCGGTACCGGCTGTTGGAGGCGCTCCGGCTGCCGGGTATGCCGAACCTGTTTTCTGGCGGCTACTCCTCCGCAGGTTCGGAGGCCGAGGTGGACCTAGCCGGCGCCGGGCCGCTGTCCTTTTCCGGACGCACAGTGCTGCGGGTGGAGACCGATGTGGCGGGGCGCGTCTATCTGCGGGGCCACTCCGCGGGTGTCTACACCGGCACGGCCTGGGAGAGTCTGGATGAGAGCCTTTACGAGGCGATGGGCGAACTGCCGGGCGGCTACGAGCCTCTCAATTTCCCGGCCCTGGCCAACTCGGACCAGCCCTATCACGCGGTGACGGTGGAGAGCGCCGGTGCTTCCGGAGGGTGTCTCTATTTTCCCTACAGCCTGCTCACCCGGCCGGGGGAGATCTCGGGGGGCGCCTTTGTCGGCGACTCCTACGTCGCCAAGGAGCTGGGCACCTGGCGGCATACGCTCTACTACAGGCCGGAGGCCGGGCCCCGCGCCGATATGCCGGGCCTGCGGGGCGAAGCGGCCCGGGCCGAGCGGGTCTACCGGGAATTCGTGCATGAAAACTATTTGACCCTCCCGGAGGGCTTTCAGGAGACCGCCTTCGCCTGGATCGAGGAGGCGATCCAGGCGGCGGGGCCCCTCATGGTCCGGGAGCCGCGCCGGGACTTCGGGGCCGCCTATGAGGGCAATATCTACACCGCTGAGGTCATATCCCTGCTGCTGGCCGCTGTCACCCGGTACGATCCGGCCACCCCTCTTACGCCGGAGGGTGAGGACTTTGTGACCTATTTCCTCAACGGGAGCCGCCGGGGCTACTGCATGCACTATGCCAGTGCCGCCGTGCTCCTGCTGCGGACCGTGGGCATTCCGGCCCGGTATGTCAGCGGCTTTGCGGCGGTGGTGCCCCCCTCCGGGCGGGTGGATGTACCGGATTCCTCTGCACACGCTTGGGCGGAGATCTATCTGGACGGCTATGGCTGGTATCCGGTGGAGGTGACCCCAGGCTATGGCGGCGGAGGGGGGACAACGGCGTCGGAGACCCCATCCCCCTCCCAGATCCCTGCACCGGAAACCACCCCCACACCCACCAGGGC
>NZ_JBCOAQ010000086.1:2016-3105 GCF_040226735.1 Intestinimonas sp. RTP31139st1_F5_RTP31139_211217
CACCCAGACGCTGCCGCCCGACAGCGCCCACGCCGGGGATGGAGAGGCGGAAAAGGTCGCCCCGCTCCTGCGGTGGACGGTTCCGTCTGGCCTTGGCCTGATCCTGTTGGCGGCTCTCTGCCTCCGGCGGCGTCTCCTGCGGGAAAAGCGTCTGCGCCGCCTGGAGTGGGAGGGGGAGACCAATCAGGCCGTCCTGGCGGCCTACGGGTACCTCCAACGCCTGCTGCCCTGGGGCGGACAGGAGAACGCCAGGCTGGAGGAGCTGGCCTGCAAGGCCAAGTTCAGCCAACACAGGCTGACGGAAAAGGAGCGGGGGGAGGCCGCGACGCTGGTCCTCCGGGAGGCGGGACGGGTGGACGCCGCGCTTCCGGTCTGGAAGCGGTTGGCCTTCCGCTATCTGTGGGGCCTGTTCTGATGCGCCCAAACTGACCTTGCCGAATTTTCTAAAACTGAGATTTGAAATAAGACCAGTATTCGGCTATAATCAGACCAGCAACTGAGATAGGAGTGTTTGGAATGAATCGCCGTTTTGATCCCCGGACGCTGGCCTTCCTGGGGATGATGACCGCCCTGGTCTTTGCCAGCAATTACGCCCGCATTATCATGCCCATCGCCATCGGTGGGCGTACCTCGTTCACCCTGGCCAACATCGTCTGCGTGCTCTCCGGGCTGCTGCTGGGGCCCATCGGGGGGCTGGCCTCCGGGCTGGGCTCCGCCCTCTATGACCTCACCAATCCCCTCTATGCAGCCGAGTGCTGGATCACCTTCCTCACCAAGGGTGTCATGGGACTGGTGGCCGGCCTGCTGGTGCGCCGGCAGGCCAGGGAGGGAGAGTTGAGCTACGCCCGGTGCCTGGCGGGGGCGGTATGCGGATGCCTTGCCTATTATGTGCTCTATTTCGCCAAGAGCTTTTTCTATGACGGACTGTTGGTGGAGGGACTCCAGCCCGGAGTGGCGCTGGCCGCGCTCCCGCTGAAAATCCCCGCGTCAGTCTTCAACGCCTCCGTGGCCATCATTGCCGCGCCGCCGCTGGCTCTGGCCCTCCAGGCCGCCCTCAAGCGCAGCGGACTTACCCTGCGCCGGGCGTGA
>NZ_JBCOAQ010000087.1:0-2689 GCF_040226735.1 Intestinimonas sp. RTP31139st1_F5_RTP31139_211217
GAGCGATGTATTGACGGATTGAACTTTAGCTCCAGGCGCATACGCAAATAATGCGTAGCTGCCTACGGATGCCGATGAACCGCGGCTGGTAATCATGCCAAGGCTTTTGCTGGTTTTTGTCAGCGAGGCATTATAGGCGTCCAAATAACTGCTGCTGTATGCACCGTCGTCATATGCCGCACCCCCGGCGAACAGGGCGTAGTTCCCGACCGACGCCGCTGCGAGATTGTATCTGGCCTCGCCCAGAGCGCTTGGAAGGCTTCTCGTAAGCGATGCATTATAAGCGTCCACATCGTTCGAGTAGCCGGAATTGGAATAAAGTCCACCGCCAAACAACGCATAGTTCCCAACTGATGCCCCGTTCAACTGCCTTCTTGCCTGACTCAGGGCCGTCGGCACGCTGCGGGTCAGAGAGGTGCTGTATGCGTCGACCGCAGAGCTGTCAGGCCGGCCGCCTCCAAACAGGGCATAATTTCCGACCGATGCCGCTGCGAGATAATATCTCGCTGTACTTAGCGCAGTTGGCGTGCTTCTCGTCAAAGCATTGCTGTAGGCATTCACTGTAGAATAGGTTGCAGCGGACGGGTGGTAGTAACCGCCTCCAAATAAAGCGTAGTTCCCAACTGATGTTCCGGCATGATACGCTATGGAATTTGTCAAGGTCGCAGCCGTCCCGTAGTAGGACAACTCTCCCCCGCTCCAGCAGGGCCGGGCCACGCCGCCCACGCCGATGTACGCCTTTTTGACCTTGCGGGCGACTCCTGCCACACCGATATAGATCTTCTTCACCTTGCGGGCCTTGCCGCCCACGCCGATATAGACTCGTTTTGCCATTTCGTCGTCGCAACCTCCATATCCTTCGCTCCGCCGCAAGCGGCAGAGCTCACTTATTCCGGTGCTCCTCCTCTCCCCGCCGCGCCTGCGCGGTGGGGTCCCCGTTTCTGCTTACCTCACTCGTACACCAGGTAGATGACGCCGCTGGTCAGGCTGGAGCTTCCGGCGGTCAGGTCCGTGGTGCTGGCCTGGATGGCCCGCATCATGGCAGTGGTATAATTGGTGTCCGCCGCCCCGGGCCCCGTCGTGCGATTGAGGGCATAGCGCAGTGTGTTCATGGTCACAAGGGCGGAACTCGCTGTGAGAGCGGCGGACGCGCTGGTGTTGTCCTTAATGGCGCGGGTGGTCACTGCGCCGGTGCCCGCCCCGATGAGCGCCGCGCCGCTGGTCAGGCTGGCCGCCCCCGTACCGCCCCGTGCCACAGGCAGCGTCCCGGAAGTGATCTTACTGGCCACCAGATCGGGGATGCGTGCGGCGTCCAGCGTCCCGGAGGCAATGTCACCCGCCCCATGGCTGTGGCTGGCCGCCGCCGCCCCCACGTCGGCCGCTGCCAGGGTGACGTCCGCGCTGAGGGCCTTGCCGTTCACCTTCCGGGTCGTGGGCACCGCCCCCACTTGGGCCGCCGTGTGGGTGTGATCCCCGGCGGCCTTGGCGTTCCAGGCCGTCCGCTCCGCCGCGGTGAGGTGGCGGACGTTGTCCCCGGTGTGGCCGGAGAGGGCCGTCTGCACCGCCGCGGCGCTGCCCGCCGGGTCAAAATCCATGGCCGGGAGCTGCGCGGCGGGCACCTTTCCGTCCTCCCCCAGCTCCGCCCGCTTCGCCAGCTCCGCGTCGATGACGTCGGCGTTCCAGTTGAAGTCCTCAATGTTGTAAAAATCCTCTGCGCCGGGCTTTTTCAGCCCGTAATTGGCTGTTTCAGCCGCCATTTGCAAGCACCTCATTTCTCAGTTGATCGTGGGTATACGCCGCCAGAGCGGCGTGGGTACGGCCCAGCAGCGTCTGATGCTGGTTGTACCGCAGGGACAGGTCCACCGTCAGGTTCACCGGGACCACCCGGTCCAGCAGGGCGGCCGTGTCGGAGAGCATCTGCCGGGCGGTGAGGGCCAGGCGCACCGTCAGCAGGAAGTCCGCCCCGTCCAGCGCCAGAGTGAATCCCTCCTCGCCGCACAGGCCCCGCAGCATCTCCCCCAGCCGCGCCATGGTGAAGGGCCGCTGCTCGTTCATCCGGGTCATGATGCGGAAGCGGCGCTGGGCCAGGTCTCCGCCGTGGACCACCGGGAGCCCCAGCAGGCGCTCCCACCGGGCGCAGCCGGCGTCGGTGAGGGTGGCGGTGTAGAAGTCGTCCGGCGCGCGGCGCAGCGCGGCCCCCGCCGCGGTGAGCTCAGGCTCCTCCGCCCCGGCCAGCGCCTGGAACTCCCGGAGCTCCCGCAGGTACTCCGGCCAATAGGACTCAAGCGCCATGGCTCATCACCCCCAGCACCGGGATCTCCTCCTCCTCCAGTGTCACATTGGCCAACCCGCCGTTGAGCCGGGTCCCCTGCACATCCAGCACGCCGGGGATGTCCAGCATCCGGGTCTCCACCTGGCTCAGGCGCACGGTGAGGCCGGAGGCGTCCGCCCAGCCCTGGACCAGCTCGGCGAAGTAGGCCCGGAGGGCGGCCTCGGCGTCGGGGCGCACGGCCTCCCAGGTCAGGCTCCCCTCCAGGGTCAGGGTGAGGGCGACGTCGATGGTCTTTCCCACGGCGGGGCGCACCGTCACCGTGTGGCCGATGGGGGCCAGGCCCGGTCCCGCATGGTCTCCAGCTCGGGGGACAGCACCGCCCGCTCGGCCCGGGCCGGGGCCAGCGCGTCGGCGAGG
>NZ_JBCOAQ010000088.1:0-2106 GCF_040226735.1 Intestinimonas sp. RTP31139st1_F5_RTP31139_211217
ACTTATGCGCACGCAATGGAAACGTCAGTTTGCCACACTGGGGGTGGGGCAGGCGGTGTCGATCCTCACCAGCTCCATCTCCCAATATGCCCTGATCTGGCACCTCACGGCGCAGACCGGTTCAGCCGCCGTCCTGTCCCTGGCCGCCGTGGCCGCCCTGCTGCCCCAGGGCATCCTCTCCCTTTTCACCGGGGCGGTGGCCGACCGCGTTGACCGGCGCAAGATCATGGCGGTGGCCGACGGGGCCATCGGGCTGGTGTCGCTGGCCCTGGTGGGGGTGGGGCTCCTGCTGGGGGATCTGCCCGTGACCGCCATCATGGTCACCCTGGCCCTGCGGAGTGTGGGCTCCGCCTTCCACTCCCCCTGCCTCCAGGCGGTCACTCCCCTCATCGTCCCGCGGGAGATGCTGGGGAAATGTGCGGGCTGGTCCCAGGGAGTGCAGACCGTCTCCCTGCTTTTGAGCCCTGCCCTGGCCGCGGTCCTCTTCGCCGCGGTCCCTCTCCCCCTCATCATCGCGCTGGATGCTATGGGGGCCGTCTTTGCCATCGGATTTCTGCTCCTCGCGCGGCTCCCGGCCCTCCGGGCCACCGGAGAGGAGGCGCCCTTCCGACTTCTGGACGACTGCCGGGCGGGCTGCGCCGTCCTGCGGAGCAAGAAATGGCTGTGGCAGCTCTGCCTCATCTGCGGGCTCTTCTCCCTGGCGGTGGTGCCGGTGTCCTCCCTCTTTCCTCTGGTCAGCATGCGCTATTTCGGCGGCACTGCCGTGGCGGCCTCGGTGGTGGAGACGGCCTATTCCCTGGGGATGCTGGTGGGCTCCTTCCTCCTGGGGCTCTGGGGCGGGACGCGGAACAAGATGACCACCATGACTGCGGCGGTCTTTGCCCTGGGCGGCTGCCTGCTGGCCATGGGGTGCCTGCCCCCCGCCGCATTCCTCTCCTTTGTCTCCCTCTCCCTGGGGATGGGGCTGGCCTCCCCCTTTTTCAACAGCCTGCTGACGGCGCTCATCCAGGAGAAGGTGGAGGGGGAGTATCTGGGCCGGGTGCTGGGGATCGCTTCGGCGGTCATGACCCTAGCAAGCCCCGTGGGGCTGGGCCTCACCGCCCTCTTTGCCGAGGGGGTGGGACTGATCCGCTGGTTTGCCCTGGCCGGAGGCGTGACGGTGCTGTGCGGCGTGCTGTGCCTCGTCCTCCCGGCAGTGCGGCGGTGCGATCTGCCCCAGAAGCGGGAAGCCCCCTGCCGGGAGGTATCCTGAGCGCGGAACGCTCCTGTGTCTCTCCGGGTCGCAGGGGCGTTTCACACCTGTAGGACAGACCGGTGGCGGCCCGGCAGGCTGTCACCGGTTTGTAACTTGACTTTGATCCACTTCAAATGTAGTATAAAATAAAAATACTACATTTGAAGTGGATGGGAGGGACGCCTGTGAGGCGGCTGCCGGACACGGAACTGGAGGTCATGAAGGCCCTGTGGGAGCTGGAGGGACGGCCCGCCGCCCGGGCCGAGTTGGAGGAGCGGCTGCGGGACCGGGGCTGGGCCACCAACACGTTCAATACCTATCTCGCACGCCTTGCGGAAAAGGGGTTCGTCACCTGTGAAAAGCGGGGCAGGAGCAACTGGTACGCCCCGGCGGTGTCCCGGGAGGCCTATCTGGAGTTTGAGAGCGGAGCGGTGCTCAGCAGGGTGTTCGGCAGCTCGCTGAAGAACTTCGTGGCCTCGCTGGCCCGGGGCGCAAAGCTGGAGCGCGGCGAACTGGACGAGCTCCAGCAATATTTGGACGAGCTGAAGCGGGACGGCCTCTGAGACGGAGCCGCCCCAAAGCCGGCCGCTGCGGCGAGGTGGGAACGGGGCCCTGGCGGGAGAACCGGGGAGAATGGAGGAATGGCCTGGAATGATGGATTTTCTGATGACCCTGGCGGAGATCACCCTCACTATGTCGGCGGTGATTCTGCTGCTGCTGGCCCTCGGCCCGCTGCTCTCCCGGCGGTACGCCGCCCTATGGCGGTATTGGGCATGGCGGGCCGTGGCGGTCCGGCTTCTTATCCCTGTAAATATTTCCCTGCCCCAGGCCCCTGTGCGGCTCTCGCCGCCGGAGGACCGGGTGGTCCTTTC
>NZ_JBCOAQ010000089.1:0-1718 GCF_040226735.1 Intestinimonas sp. RTP31139st1_F5_RTP31139_211217
CTCGTATAATAAGTTTCAAAGTTAATAGTTTCAGGTATCAGCAGGCTTTGAGGTGCCCGTGATACAATAGCTGTAGGACAGCAGGGTCAAGTTCTGAGTCCTCCGGTTGAGCCGTAAGGCTACTTCACTGAAAGTCTGTTCCCCTGAACCGGAAGTTAGCTGCAAACTCATTGGCTGTTTGCCTGGGACAAGACCGCCCTTTCAGCAGTGAGGGCTATCGCATTGGTCTGCCCAGGAATGATTCTGATAAGCGAGGGTGCCAGATGCTCCGGTTATCATGGGTATCTCAAAGCCTGCTGGCCTGAAATCTCCATGCGGGGAGGTGAAAATTGTGAATCCACTATTCGTTGGCATTGATGTGAGCAGCAAGAACAATGTGGCCTACCTGATGAAACCGGACGGCAGCAAACACTCCAGCTTCTCCGTGCAGAATAACCTTGGCGGTGCTAAACTGTTATCAGAGAGAATCGTATCGGCACTTGGCTCCATGCAGCTTGAGCGTGTGGTGATTGGCCTGGAGGCCACCTCCATCTACGGGGACAGCCTAGTCTATGCTCTTCGTGAGGATGGCCGCTTGGGGCGGTTTCAGAGGAAAATCCATGTTCTAAATCCAAAGCAGGTGCGGAAATTCAAGGAAGCCTATTCTGACCTGCCAAAGAACGACTGGGTGGACGCCTTTGTGATTGCCGACCATCTCCGTTTCGGCAGAATCAACAGGGAGGTCTACATGGACGATTACCGCTACAAAGCCCTGCAAACCCTTACCAGAGCCAGATTTGATGTCATCCAAAACTTGACCCGGGAGAAGCAGCGGTTCGCCAACTACTTATTCCTCAAATGCTCCGGCATGGCCCAGGACAAAGACATTCAGAACACCAGCGCCACCACCATCGCACTCATGGAACACTTTGAAACCGTGGATGACTTGGCGAATGCCGACCTGGAGGAACTGACTGCCTTTATTACTGAAACAGGCCGTGGCAAATTTGCTGACCCGGATGCTACCGCCAAGGCAGTTCGGGCTGCAGCCAAAGGCTCCTATCGGCTGCCCAAAACAGTAAACGACACTGTAAACCAAGCAATGGCTGTTTCTATTGCCTCCATGCGCGCCTTGAAAGGGCAGGTCAAAGTATTAGATAAGGCCATTGAACAGCAGTTTGAAATCATTCCGAACACTTTGACCTCCATCCCCGGTATTGGCAAGGTCTACTCCGCCGGTATCATTGCTGAGATTGGTGATATCCACCGTTTTGATTCCCAAGCCTCGGTTGCCAAATACGCCGGCCTTGTCTGGAACAGGAGCCAGTCTGGCGACTTCGAGGCCGAACACTCCAGAATGATTAAATCCGGCAACCGCTATCTCCGCTACTACCTGCTGGAAGCCGCCAACTCCGTGAGAAGATGCGACTCCGAGTTCCGGCGTTACTATGACCTCAAATTCAAAGAGGTCAACAAGTACCAGCATAAACGCGCACTCGCTTTAACTGCCAGAAAACTGGTCCGGTTGGTCTTTCGGCTGCTAAAGGACAACCGCCTGTATATCCCGCCGGAGGGCTGAGAGCGCAGCTTGCCACTCTGACTCATAGGCCCTGTTTCAAAATTTCTCAGGGACAGGGCTTTGGTTGGTGTTGCCTTTTTGCTGTCTACACAGTGCTTTTTACTCTGTTTCGCTTAAAATTTTCTTGCATCACCTACTTGACTTCATACCATTGGACTTT
>NZ_JBCOAQ010000090.1:0-1698 GCF_040226735.1 Intestinimonas sp. RTP31139st1_F5_RTP31139_211217
GCTCCGGGGCCTCAAAGGGGATACGGTGGCCCACAGCAACCAGTTTGAGCTGCTGGTGAGCGGGAGCATCAACGCTGTGGAAGCATTTCCGAGCGTCGAGCCCTCGGAGCTTGCCCAGATGGAGGCCAGGGTCACGCAGGCCAAGGCCGACGCAGTGGCCGCCGCAGACCGGGCGGAAGCGGCGGCGGTCCACCCGCCCAAGCTGTCCGGGGATCAGACGTGGATGGTGTGGGACCTGGAGAGCGGGGCGTATCAGGATACCGGCGTCTACTCCGGCGGGGCGGCCCCAACATTGGGCCCGACGGGAATTGGGTCGTCGGCGGCGTGGATACCGGCGTATCGGCGACGGGTCCCAGAGGAGAACAGGGACCTATCGGTCCCGCTGGTCCCCAGGGAGAGAAGGGAGATCCAGGAGAACAGGGACCAGCGGGGCCCAAGGGAGACACCGGGGAGCAAGGCCCGCAGGGGCCGAAGGGCGATACCGGCGCCCAGGGATTGCAAGGCCCAAAAGGAGACCAGGGGGAACCGGGCATCCAAGGCCCGCAGGGGCCCAAAGGTGACACCGGAGACACCGGCCCGCAGGGTCCCGCAGGTGCGGATGGCGTCGGCCTCCCCACCGTGACCGCAGAGGACAACGGCATGTATGCGGGCGTGGTGGACGGAGCGTGGGGCAAGGTGAGCGCGCCGGGTGGGGGCGGAGAGTGGACAGAGCTCTTGCGCGATGATGGGATCGTGCTCGATTCTGCCGGGGTAGGAAGTGTCCAACTTACGCTAACCCATCAGTTGAGCACATACAAAGAGATGATGTGCGCAGTGGAATGCCCAGCTAATACGAAACAATACCAGCCATCCAGCATTACGGTGGATGGGATACAAGTCGCTTTTTATCCGGGGGTTGTTCCTGCGAACACTATGAAGCAATATCTATTCCACGTTACATTATTTGGCGACGGGTCTTTTGCGGAATATTTGTCAACTGCCACAACTGATATTCTGTTTGGGGCATTCCTGGGGGCAACCACCGGAGGAACCCGGTACGGGAAAATAGGAGTTCCTACAGGGCAGTTACGCATGGATTTTAATGCAGCAGACATAACCGGCACGGTAAAAGTTCGCATTTTGGCGAGATAGGGGGGAAGCACGTGAGGGTTTATGATAACGGCATCTACCGCGACGCCACAGCAGAAGAGCTCGCGGAGCTGGAGGCCATGGGACAGGCCCAGCCCCCCATCTCGCCCACAGAGGCGGAACGGCTCTCCGCGCTGGAGGCGGCCATGCTGGAGCTGATGATGGGAGGGACAGGCGATGGTTGAGTTTATCCGCATCCAGTATCGTCTGGGCCGTCTGACGGCGGAGCAGGTGCGCTCCATGGCCCCGAAGTGGATCACTGCCGATCAGGCGGAAGAGATTATCCATATGTGACAGGCCAACTTGGCCGGAAAGGAAGTCAGCTATGAAGCATCTGTACGAGTACATCACGGTGAACGCAAGATGAACTATTATAACAGATCCACTAGGGATATGGCGCAGGGCCGGGACCCGAGCCAGAATCTGATTTTAGTCTACAAACGCAAGGAGCCCCATCCGAGCCCAGCGACAGCGGGTCGGATGGGGAGCGGACGAACGACGGAGCGGATGAGACCTGCCCGGGAGGGCGGGGCGAAGGATGCGAAGTCGGTGAGGATGACAAGAAGGAGA
>NZ_JBCOAQ010000091.1:0-1517 GCF_040226735.1 Intestinimonas sp. RTP31139st1_F5_RTP31139_211217
CCAAGCTGGAGGGCGTGATCGTTGCCAACGAGAATGCCACCTCTACCGGCACCGCCGTGGAGAAGGAGGATGTCACTGTTCTCCTGCTGACCTCCGACGATGCCGACAGCAAGCAGGACGAGGGCGATACCATCACCCTGAAGACTGCCACCGCCGCCAACCTGCTGGGCAAGTCCGTCACCATGTTCGCCAAGGACTGGAAGAACGGCGCCTATCAGACCGTGCTGGGCAACCCCGTTGTCTCCTCTGACAACATGATCGCCACCATCAGCGAGGACTCCGATGCGGACGACGTGAAGGACGCCCTGAAGGACGCTGGCATCAAGGAAGTGAGCAAGGCCGTTCTGGTCCAGAACTTCATCCGCGCCACTGACAAGGACGACAAGGAGCTCACCATCTCCGGCATGGCCGACGTGGCCAAGCTGACCGGCAACGGCATTGAGGTCACCGTCATCAGCAACGACAACGACAACAAGGCCGATTTCGTCATCGTGACCAAGATGATCGCCGGCAAGGTCTCCGCCTACAACGCCAAGGGCAATGACGGCGACGGCTACATCACCGTTACTGCGCTGCTGACCGATATTGCCAAGGCCGACCAGATCGCCGGCGCTGAGTTCGCTGACGTGAAGGGCTCTGAGGACCTGGCGAAGGACGACATCGTGCTCTACTACCGCGTGGGCGACACCTTCTATGCTGAGAAGGCCGACTCCGTCAACGTGACCGTCACCTCCACCAAGGGCGATGACCAGATCAAGGACGGCAGCAACACCTATAAGGCCTCCGCTCTGTCCAGCAAGTACGACGATGACAACAACACCGTGCTGACCACTGCTGTGGAGCCTGACGACGAGGTCACCCTGTATCTGGACAACTTCGGCTACGTGGTGTACACCGACGCCGTGACCGCCGCTGATGAGTATATGTTCATCACCGGTTCCGACGCCTCCGTGAAGTCCGGCTTCGAGAGCCTGACCATCAAGGGCGTGCTCTCCGACGGCACCGAGGTCACCGCTTCCGTCAATAAGATCGACAGCAAGAAGCTCTCCTCTGCTTTTGAGGGCCTGAGCGGCACTACTGCTGAAAAGGAAGAGGCGGCTCAGAAGCTGGTCAACAACAAGATCGTGACCTACACCAAGACCGGTGAGAAGTACAATATCACCGTGAAGGACAATACCAAGATCACTCAGATTCAGAAGAATAAGGCCAACCTGGGCGGCGCTACCGCCAACAGCAAGACCATCTTCGTGATCGGCGACAAGAACGACAACTACAAGGTCTACACCGGCATCGCCAACGTGCCCAATGTGACTAACAAGGATGCGAAGCTGTACTGCTATGCCAAGTCCGGCGTTGCCAAGTTCGTGGTTGCTCTGAATGCCACCACCTCCGACGGCGATACCAACGGCATCTACATCCTGGGCAAGACCGCTTCCGCTAAGAAGGACGGCGACGACACCATCTATGTGGTTGAGGCCTATGTGAACGATGAGTACGTGGCTGAGCTGGAGCTGGAC
>NZ_JBCOAQ010000092.1:0-1464 GCF_040226735.1 Intestinimonas sp. RTP31139st1_F5_RTP31139_211217
TGATATGTACCCCCTTTACTGGACACCCAGTAGAGGGGGTATTATTATGCGGTACACATATGAGTACAAAAGGAAATGTGTAGAACTGTATCGAGAAGGAAAATGGACAGAAACGCCGGAAGGTGTTAGCGATAAATCCTTTCGGGATAAAGTGAGACTATGGGTAAGAGCAGAGGATAGCCGCGGTCCAGAAGCACTGAAACACAAAAATTTCAACAGGAACTGGACACCAGAAGAACGGCTGGAACTAGTATCCCAAGTAATGTCCGGAAAATCCTGTGTGTCAGTGGCAATCGAGGCCGGTATTCAAGATAGACTATTGTATCAATGGGTTCAAAACTATAAAACAAAGGGGTATAATGGCCTGGTAGAAATGAAAAAAGGTCGTCCAAGTAAAGGGGTACCCCAAATGAAAAAGGAAGAAGCAAGGCCACTGAATGAATCCGAACGAGAAGAATTGATCCGGCTTCGGGCAGAAAACGAGTATATAAAGGCGGAGAATGAAGTTATAAAAAAAGAGATCGCCTTGAGAGAAGAGAGGCACGCAGCGCAACTCAAGGCGAGAAAGCAGCGATCATCAAAGAGCTGCGTGAAAAAGGATACCAATTGAAATATCTGTTGAAATCTATGCAGATGGCACGGTCTACCTATTATTTTGAGTTGAGCAAGGCCGATCAAGTTGCTGTTCGAAACCATTGCTTGGCAGATGAAATCAAAGACATTTTCTCACAGCATAAAGGCCGCTACGGTGTGCGAAGAGTATATCAGGAACTGATAAAGCGCGGCCACAAGGTCAATCATAAGCGGGTACAACGGCTTATGCACACTATGGGGTTGGCAGGAAAGCGCCCAAAGGAAAAGTATCATTCCTACAAGGGCGAGGTCGGCAAGGTTGCTGAGAATATCCTTGACCGGGATTTCAGCACGACAGCTCCTATGCAAAAATGGACTACCGATGTATCTCAGTTCGGTTTTTCGTGGGGGAAGTGTTATCTCTCTCCTATACTCGACATGAACACAAACGAAATCATTTCTTATGATTTATCTCAAAGTGCCAATATGGAACAGATCCAGAGAATGTTGGCCGGCGCCTTTACGAAGTTTCCCTCTGTAGATGGCCTGATCTTTCACTCTGATCAAGGGTGGCAGTACCAGCACGTGTACTTCAGGCAGGCACTTAAAGATCACAAAATCATTCAATCCATGTCAAGGAAGGGCAACTGTTACGACAATTGCATCATGGAGACCTTCTTTGGACGGATGAAAAACGAGATGTTCTACGGGCATGAAAAAGAGTATTCCTCTTTTGAAACATTTGCCAAGGCTGTTGACGGCTACATAAATTACTACAACAACGAAAGAATCCAAGAGAAAACAAAATGGATGCCTCCTACAAAATTCAGAGAGGCATCCATGTGCACCTAATTCAATTTTTTATGTGTCCAGAATTCTGGGTACATATCA
>NZ_JBCOAQ010000093.1:0-1323 GCF_040226735.1 Intestinimonas sp. RTP31139st1_F5_RTP31139_211217
GTTGTGGGAGAGGCTCCCCGCCCACATCACCTCCGCCCGGGCCTCGTAGTTCTCCGGCTCCTTTGTCAGGACCCGGGCACTCTCCATCACCGTGCGCATCAGGGCCTCGGCCAGGCTGTCGGTGAGGGCCATGCCCGCCTCCGGGTGGAAGTAGCGCTCCATGGTGTGCATGAGGATGTCCGTGCAGCCGCAGGCGGTCTGGTAGGCGGGCAGGGTCATCGTGAGCTCCGGAGACATGACGGCGAACACCGGGCGGCACAGATCGCTGCTGTACCCCCGCTTGATCCAGCCGTCCTCGTTGGTGATCACCGACGAGTCGCTCATCTCGCTGCCCGCCGCTGCGATGGTGAGCACCGCGCCCACCGGCAGGGCCGCCCGGGCCTGCCGCTTTCCGCAGTAGAGGTCCCACACGTCGCCCTCCTCTGCCGCGCCGTAGGCCATGGCCTTGGCCGAGTCGATGACGCTGCCGCCCCCTACGGCCAGAAGGAAGTCCACCCCCTCCCGCCGGCACAGGTCCACGCCCTCCCGCACCAGGGAGAGCCGCGGGTTGGGGAGCGCGCCCCCCAGCTCCGTCCACTCCAGGCCCGCCTCCCGCAGGGAGTCCTTCACCCGGTCCAGCAGGCCCGAGCGCACCGCGCTGCCCCCGCCGTAGTGGAGGAGGACCTTTTTGCAGCCCCGCTCCCGCACCAGGGCGCCGGTCTGCCCCTCGCTCCCCCGGCCAAAGACCACCTTGGTGGGCGTATAGTAGGTAAAATTGTTCATCTGATCCGCTCCTTCCAGCCATATTTCACGCTCTCTTCTATTTAACCCCTCAGAGCGGCCCGCCGTCAAGTACAAATCCCGTTGCCCCCTTGACATACCTCGCTCATCGATGTATTATATGCCTAGATAATCGATGTATCTGATCCACAAGGGGGACGACGCAATGGCGGACAAGACTCTGCTCTCCGGCAGCACCACCCTGCTGGTGCTCTCGCTTTTGTCGGAGGGGGACAAGTACGGCTATGAGATGATCGCCGAGCTGGACCGGCGCAGTGACCACACCTTTGCGCTGAAGGAGGGGACCCTCTACCCCATCCTCCACGCGCTGGAGCGGGATGGGGCGGTGCGCGGCTACCAGGCGGAGGCGCCCACGGGCCGGGTCCGGAAGTACTACCGCATCACCGGGAGAGGGCTGCGGGCGCTGGAGGCGCAGAAGAAGGAGTGGCGGACCTTCACGGCGGCCGTCAACGCCGTCCTCTCCGGCGCGGCCCCGGCCATGGCCTGATGGAGCGGGCTGATTTCGCCGCCTGGTGCGCGGCGGTGTGCCGGCACATCCGCTAC
>NZ_JBCOAQ010000094.1:0-1263 GCF_040226735.1 Intestinimonas sp. RTP31139st1_F5_RTP31139_211217
CTCCATCGCCGAGGGCGCGCACATCCTGGAGCTCATCGAAAAGCTGGACCAGTGATCCGGAACGGGCCGCGCTGCGGCCCATGGCCGCGCCGGCGGCGCGCATCAATTACCCTGGAGGAGAGAGCAATGGACTACAAAGCGGCAGCCGAGCTGCTGAAGAAACAGGATCGGATTCTCATTCTGACCCACCGCCGTCCCGATGGGGACACCATCGGCTGTGCGGCTGGGCTGTGCGCCGCCCTGCGGGAGCAGGGAAAGACGGCCTGCATCCTTCCCAACGAGGACGCCACCAGCCTCTTTACCCCCTACCTGGGGGGCTATCTGGCAGAGGAGGACTGGGAACCGGATTTCGTGGTGTCGGTGGATATCGCGGGGCGGAGCCTGTTCACGCCCCGGGGGGAGCGATACCTGGCCCGGGGCATCGACCTGGGGATCGACCACCACCCCTCCTACGAGGGCTTTGCCCGGGAGAGCTGTGTGGACCCCGGACGGGCGGCCTGTGGAGAGCTCATCTACGATCTGATCCGCCAGTGGGGGCCGGTGAGCCCCGCTGCGGCCCTGCCCCTCTACGTGGCCGTGGCCACAGACACGGGCTGCTTCATGTACAGCAACACCACGCCGGCCACCCATCGGGTGTGCGCCGATCTCATGGCGGTGGGCATCGATTTCCAGGGGGTCAATAAGCGCCATTTCCGCACCAAGAGCCTCAAGCGCCTGCGGCTGGAGAGCCTGCTGGTGGACGGCATGGACGTCCACGACGGGGGGGCCACCGTGATCGCGGCCATCTCCCTGGCGGATATGGCCCGGCTGGAGGCCACCGAGCGAGACGCCGAGGACATCGCCGCCTTCCTGGGGCAGATCGAGGGGGTGCGGACCTCCGTCACCATCCGGGAGCTGGCCCCCGGGGAGTGCAAGCTCTCGGTGCGCACCGATCAGGGGCTGAACGCCACCCGGGTCTGCGCGCTGCTGGGCGGCGGCGGGCACGCCTCCGCCGCGGGCTGCACCGTCATGGGCACCGTGGCAGAGGCCAAGGCGGCCATACTTGCGGCTATCCGCCAAGTGTGGGTGGAGGACCGGGACGGCGCTTCCGCCGGGACCTGAAGGGAAAGGGTGAGCGGATGCCCAACGGGATCATCATCATCGATAAGCCCGCCGGCTGGACCAGCATGGACGTGTGCGCCAAGCTGCGGGGGATCTTTCACGAGAAGCGGGTGGGG
This sequence comes from Intestinimonas sp. RTP31139st1_F5_RTP31139_211217, assembly GCF_040226735.1. Taxonomy (NCBI): domain Bacteria; kingdom Bacillati; phylum Bacillota; class Clostridia; order Eubacteriales; genus Intestinimonas; species Intestinimonas sp. RTP31139st1_F5_RTP31139_211217. The sequence goes on from NZ_JBCOAQ010000094.1 coordinate 1,218, forward strand.
CACGCCGGAACGCTGGACCCCATGGCCACAGGGGTGCTGCCCGTCT
>NZ_JBCOAQ010000095.1:0-1019 GCF_040226735.1 Intestinimonas sp. RTP31139st1_F5_RTP31139_211217
CTGGTCACCGATGTGATGCAGACCCGGGATGGGACCCTCTCCGTGTGCCTGCTGGAGTTCAATGTCCCCCCCATCCTCAACAGCTTCGGCTTTTACGGCTTCCAGGTCCGGGACGAGTCCGGGCGGATCTACCGGGGCGGCGGACAGCGCTCCGGGAGCTATTTCCGCCGCAGCATCGACTCCTACCAGGACTTTCCGCCCACGGACAGCGTGACCCTCCTCTACGATGAGCCCGGCCGCGCCTGCCAACTCACCATCCCGCTGGAGGAGGTGACTCCATGAGCCTGCGCGCCAAGTTGCTGCGGAACCTGGCCCTCATCCTGGTCCTGAGCTGGGCCCTCCGCTCCTTTACCTCCAGCTATTTCACCCCGGAGGGGGCCTTCCGGGCCTCCGAGGCCGCCGCCAACCACGGCCCCTCCACCGTGGCCTATGTGGCGGAGGACGGCGGAACGCGCTGGTTTCTGGCCCGATACCTGGACTCCTGGTCCTTTGTCCCCATCTCCCGCCGAGGGCCCTTCTGGACCTTCGGCAGCCGGGCCACCCTGAGCATGGACGACAGCCGGCCCGTCCAGGCCTACTTTGGGGACGACATCTCCGACGGCGTGCTCTACGGCTACCGCGCCGCCCCGGCGGTGGAGGCCCTGGAGTTCCGCTTTCAGACCGAAGGGGGGCCCGTCTCCCTCTGGTGCCGGACCTTCCGGGAGGACCTCTTCCTCTGCTCCGCCCAGGGCTTCGTGCGGGATCAGGCCCTGGACTGCCGGGCCTACGGCCCCGGCGGGGCCCTCCGGTGGGAGGGCGGGATCATCTGACCGTTTTCCCGTGGTTTTTCTTCCATTTTATGGTATCCTCCCGGTAGACCATGCCGGGAGGATGCTTTTTATGCAGGAATTTGCCGCGCTGCTGCTCTTACTTTTGCTGCTGTGCCCCACCGCCCGCGGGGAGGAGGGTCCTGTTACCCGGGGCGGCTTCGTCTCCGCCCTGTGGGAGAGCGCCGGGGCCGTGCCCTACGATGCCCAGAC